>CAIODZ010000033.1 GCA_903857265.1 uncultured Phycisphaerales bacterium | reverse complement strand
GTAGGGCGTCGTTGCCTCGAATTCCGCGCCGCAGGTATCGACCCGCTTATATACCGGGTTTACGCCTGCGTCCTGTCTGAGTTTGCGGAATTTCTGCTCAGGCATTTCTGTCAGATACGCCATATACTTGTCGGCGAAACCATATTCCTTTGCCTGCCGAATAAGTTCGGGAGTCAGTTTGGCGGCGCCAACCGATTTTATCTTTGCCTCAAGCTGCACAATATCTTTTATGTTGTTCAAAAACCACGGGTCGATTTTCGTGATTTTGAAGATTTCATCGATACTCACTTTTCTGCGAATCGCCTCGGCTACGTACCAGATTCTGTCCCAGTAGGGCACCCGCAGCTTTTCTTTCAACTGCGGAAGCGAAATAGTTTTGTCTATGAATTTGTTATCTAATGAATGACGGTCTATCTCCAGCGACCGGACCGCTTTGCCGAAGGCCTCTTTGAAGGTTCTGCCTATCGCCATTGCTTCGCCCACCGATTTCATCTGCACCGTCAGCGTCGGGTCGGTCCCGCGGAATTTCTCGAACGTAAAGCGGGGCCACTTAACCACGCAGTAGTCAATCGTCGGCTCAAAGCACGCAGGCGTCTTTTTTGTAATGTCGTTTGGTATCTCATCCAGTGTGTATCCCACCGCCAGCAGCGAAGCAATCTTTGCTATCGGGAAACCCGTCGCCTTCGAAGCAAGGGCCGAGCTTCGCGATACGCGCGGGTTCATTTCGATTACGTAAAGTTTGCCGTTTTCAGGATTCACCGCGAACTGGATATTCGAGCCGCCCGTCTCAACGCCTATCGCGCGGATAATCTTGATTGAGGCGTCTCGCATTATCTGATATTCCTTGTCGGTCAGCGTCTGTGCCGGGGCTACTGTAATGCTGTCGCCCGTGTGGATGCCCATCGGGTCAAGATTTTCAATTGGGCAGACGATGACGACGTTATCCTTGCGGTCACGCATCACCTCAAGCTCGAATTCCTTCCACCCGATTACGGATTCTTCGATTAGGATTTCGTGTCTTGGGCTGAAATTCAGTCCCCAATCGACGCACTTGCGGTATTCTTCCTTGTTGTAGGCGATGTTGCCGCCTGTGCCGCCTAAGGTGAAGGATGGACGAATAATCGCGGGTAGCCCTATATCATCGAGCAGCGCCTCCGCCTCCTGCCAGTTGTGGACGTAGCCGCTTTTGGGAACGTCAAGGCCGCAATCCTGAATTGTCTTTTTAAAGAGGTTTCTGTCTTCCGCCCGTTTAATACTTGCCAGGTCCGCGCCAAGCATCTTGACATTATATTTCTTCAAAATACCGCGTTCCGCCAGCGCAACCGCGGTGTTTAATCCGGTTTGCCCGCCAAGCGTAGGCAGCAAGCTGTCGGGTCTTTCAAGCTGGATGATTTTTTCGACGATTTCCGGCGTTATCGGCTCAATATACGTCCGGTCGGCAAAATCAGGGTCCGTCATTATCGTCGCGGGGTTGCTGTTTACTAAGACGACCTTGTAGCCCTCGCGTCGAAGCACCTTGCACGCCTGTGCGCCGGAGTAATCGAACTCGCACGCCTGACCTATGACTATCGGCCCTGAGCCGATGATTAGTATTTTGTGTATGTCTTTACGTTTCGGCACGTATCATTCCATTATACACTGAAGGATGCTGACTATAACGCTGACACTCACGGACTTTGATATTGACTATGTTGTCTGTGTCTGTCCGCTATACGCTACCCGCTAAACGCTGTTTTAGATGCAGTTTTTTACAGCAAAAATTGCTCCTTGTCAAGCAATTATCCTTAAGCGTTTGCCCTTGCAGACAAGTCCACAATTGATATAATCTCTGCCAAAGGACGGAAAAATAAAAAGGAGAACCCAATGAGCTTGTTTTCTCACATACGTGTGGCCTTTACTGGAGTTAAGAATGCTCAATTGATTCAAGCTGCAAAAGATGGCAACCTCCCGACCGTGCAAACTCTGCTGGCTGAAGGCGCTAATATCAACGCCAAAGATAATCATGGCCAAACGGCCCTTTTTATGGCAGCATTTGGCGGTCATACGGAAATAGTCAAACTTCTGTTGGGAAAGGGTGCCGATGTCAATGCAAAAGATAACGACGGCGCAACGGGCCTGATGATAGCGGCACTGAGCGGCCGCACGGAAATCGTCAAGCTCCTTTTAGAAAAGGGCGCCGATATCAATGCAAAAACGAATGACGGCAAGTGGACGGCCTTAGGACTGGCAAAAAGTAAAGGGCATTCAGACATCGTGCGATTACTTGAAAAAGCCGGTGATAAAGCTCCACTACCCGCTCGCGCTGCCGAGACAGGCGTATCAGACAAGAAAGATATAACACCCATTGACTCTACCAAGACGGGCGTATCCGATAAAAACGCTCAATTGATTCAAGCTGCAAAAAATGGCAACCTCCCCGCTGTTAAAACCCTCATTGCTAATGGCGCCGATGTGAATGCGAGAGATAAAAATGGCGTGCCAATTCTGCATTGGGCAGTAGATAACGTCTACACGGAACTCTTCAAGCTCCTGCTGGAGAAAGGCGCTGATGTAAATATAAAGAAAACCGACACCGGTATAACTGCCTTGTTGATAGCGTCGACTGTAGGCCATTGGGAAATAGTCAAGTTACTGCTCGATAAAGGCGCTGATGTTAATGCTAAGAGAATCACCGATGGCGTAACCGCTTTGTGGATGGCGTCGGCGAAAGGCTATATGGAAATCGTCAGGCTGCTTCTTGATAAAGGCGCTGATGTAAATGCGAAAAGAACTAATGACGGCACAACCGCCCTGTTAGCGTCGGCGGAAGGATATACGGATGTCATCAGGCTGCTGCTCAAAGAAGGCGTGGATGTAAATGCGAAAAGAATAACTGACGACTTAACGAAAGGCTATACGGAGGCCGTTAAACTACTGCTTGATAAAGGTGCTGATGTAAATGTAAAGAGAACCGATAACGGCGTAACTGCCTTGTGGATAATGGCGCAGAATGGTCATACGGAAGTTGTCAAACTCCTGCTTGATAAAGGCGCAGAAGTAAATGTTAAAGATAATAACGGAACAACAGCTTTAGGGGCAGCAAAAAAAAGTGGTCATACAGATATTGTGCAACTGCTTGAAAAAGCTGGTGCAAGGGAATCCGAGGCGATTGTATCGGATAAAAACCTCGAAAAAACCCAGTCAAGAGAACCCAAACCGATGAGCAAGGGTGCAATTCTAACTCTATTCTCATTGGACCCCTTACCGCCGAACGACCGTACGGAGATCGTTAAGTATCTATTGGAAGAGGGTGCCGACGTCAACTATAAAGCGGGCGGCGACGGCCAAACAGCCCTGATAATAGCAACAATACAAGGCTATACGGATGTCGTCAAGCTTCTGCTGGAAAATGGCGCCGAGATCAATGAAAAAACAACAACCGGAGGTTTCACCGCCCTAATGAATGCATCAGGGAACGGACATACCGATATTGTCAAACTTCTGTTGGAAAAGAATGCGGATGTCAACATTAAGGCTAACAATAGCCTCACGGCATTAGGAATGGCAAAAAGAAAAGGTTACACAGACATTGTGCAACTGCTTGAAAAGGCCGGTGCAAAGGAATAGCGCGGGTGGTCTTCTTTCGATTCTGATTTATGCCAGTTTGCAGGCAACCACAACTATTTACGTAATTTTCAACCAGCGGTCGATTGCTATTGCGGCGGCTCTGCCGCTGTCGATTGCACGCACGACAAGTGAAGCGCCGTTGATTGTATCGCCCGCTGCGAATATCCACGGCTGACTCGTCTGGAAGTTCTTTACCGCCACGTTGCCTCGCGAGTCCAGCTCAAGTCCAAGCTCGGTAATCAGCCCATTGTGGACGACGTGAACAAATCCCATTGCCAGCAGCACGATGTCGGCGTCCAGAACAACCTCCGTTCCGGGAATCTCTTTTAATTTCCAGGCGTTGTCCTGCTGCACCCAGTCAACTTTGCAGCAGTGAATTTTGCTGACCCTGGTCTCTGTTCCGGTGAATTTGGTTGTCATCACGCTCCAGAGCCGCTCGCAGCCCTCCTCGTGAGAGGAGCTTGTCCGCATTATTCTCGGCCAGTTGGGCCAGGGGGTGTCATCCGGTCTGTCGATTGGCGGCTTGGGCAAAATCTCTATTTGAACAATCTGTTTTGCTCCCTGCCTGCGAGCCGTGCCCACGCAGTCGCTGCCCGTGTCTCCGCCTCCTATAACCACGACCTTTTTATCTTTGGCGTTAATTGCACGATTGTTTACGACCTCTCCTGCGCCAATCCTGTTCTGCGACGTCAGGTAGTCCATTGCGTAAACGATATTTTCGTAATCGCTTCCCTGCACCGGGATACCCCTCGGTTCGCCCGCGCCCATCGTCAGGCAGATGCAGTCGAATTGTTTTTGCAAGTAATGTGCGGATATGTCTTTACCTACGGTTATATCGGTCTGTAACTGCACTCCCTCCGCTGACAACTGTTTTAGCCGGCGGTCGATTACTGATTTGCCTAATTTGAAATCTGGAATGCCGTATCGCAGGATTCCGCCGATTTTCTGGTCTTTTTCGAAAACCACAACATCGTGTCCTGCCCGCGCGAGCTGCTGCGCCGCCGCTAAGCCAGCGGGGCCTGAGCCGATTATGCCGACGCGTTTGCCTGTCTTTTTCGCCGCCGGCATTGGTTTTATCCAGCCCTCGGCGAATCCGCGTTCGACTATCTGAAACTCGATGTGCCTGATGAGAACGGGCTGGTCGCTTATCGCAAGTGTGCACGCTGTCTCACAGGGTGCGGGACATACCCGGCCCGTGATTTCAGGGAAATTATTTGTCGAATGAAGCAGCTCGCACGCCTCGCGCCAGTTTCCTTGGTAAATCAAATCATTGAAATCAGGTATATAATTGTAAAGCGGACAGCCCATGCCGTGGCAAAACGGTATGCCGCAGTCCATACATCGTGCCGCCTGCTGCTGAATCTGTTCCGGCGTCAATGGCAGGTCGAGTTCGTTGAAGTCGTGAATTCGTTCTTCTATCGGACGGTGACCCGCATCCTGACGTCTATATTTAAGAAACCCTTTTATCTCACCCATAGAACACCTCCTCCGTGGCAGGCGTTGTTTCTGTGTCACGCTGTTCCGCCGCTCGCATCTTCTCCAGCGACTTGCGGTAATCGAACGGGACGACCTTTACGAATTTGCCTACCATATCCTGCCAGTTGCTGAGGATTTGGTGTGCCTTTGCGCTGCCTGTCCAGTCAAAGTGTTTCTGGACAAGGTCTTTGAGCGTTTTTATGTCTTCTTTTTGCCAGACGTTTTCAAGTTCGACCATATCGAGGTTGCAAAGCGTATCGAAGTTGCTCGTTTCGTCGAGGACGTACGCGATGCCTCCGCTCATCCCCGCGGCGAAGTTGCAGCCCGTTTTGCCAAGCACAACAACTGTGCCGCCCGTCATATATTCGCAGCAGTGGTCGCCCACGCCTTCCGCTATCGCGATTGCGCCGCTGTTTCGCACCCCGAATCGTTCGCCCGCCATACCGTTGATAAATATCTCACCGCTGGTCGCGCCGTAAAGAAGCGTGTTGCCCGCGATGATATTTTCGTGAGCCGCGAATGGAGCGCCCGCTGGCGTAATAACGGCGATTCTGCCCCCGCTAAGCCCTTTGCCGAGGTAGTCGTTACTCTCGCCCGTGAGCTTAAAAGTAACCCCCGGCGACAGGAACGCTCCGAAACTTTGCCCCGCCGAACCGTTGAAATTCACCTGGAGCGTGTTATCGGGCAATCCCTCGGGGCCGTTTTTTGTCACGATGCGATTGCTTAATATCGCCCCGACAGCCCTGTTAAGGTTGCGGATGTTCATTTCGATAACGGTGTGCTTTTTATTTTCGATTGCCGGTTTTGCCTTTTCGATAATCTGCCAGTCGAGGTGGTCTGCTAATTTATCCGGCTGGCTGACAATTTGTCGGGTCGCTCTGCCGTCAGAGACATCCGGTTTATGGAAAATCATCGAAAAGTCCAGTCCCTTTGACTTCCAGTGCTCGATTGCCTTGTTTGTCCCGAGCCGGTCCGCGCGACCAATCATATCCTCGAATTTTCTAAAACCCAGTTGCGACATAATCTGCCGCACCTCTTCGGCCACAAAAAACATATATCGTTCAAGGTATTCGGGTTTGCCCCTGAAACGCTTTCGCAGCTCCGGGTCCTGCGTCGCTATACCGAATGGACATGCCCCCTCGTGGCATTTGCGAAGCAGCGTGCATCCCAGCGTTACCAGCGCCGCCGTTCCGAACCCGAAACGCTCCGCGCCGAGTAACGCGCCTATGACAATATCTCGCCCGGTTTTCATTTGCCCGTCCGCCTGCACCCTGATTCTGTCGCGCAATCGATTCATTACGAGCACCTGCTGTGTTTCCGCCAGACCAAGCTCCCACGGGATGCCTGTGTGCTTGATGGACGAAAGCGGGCTTGCTCCTGTTCCTCCGTCGTGTCCGCTTATGAGCACCTCGTCGGCGTTTGCCTTCGCGACGCCCGCAGCGATTGTCCCCACGCCGACTTCCGCGACTAATTTCACCGATACCCGCACGCCGGGGTTGCTGCATTTGAGGTCGTAAATTAGCTGCGCCAAATCCTCAATCGAGTAAATATCGTGGTGAGGGGGAGGGCTTATCAGCGTAACTCCGACAGTTGAGTAACGCAGCCGGGCGATTTCCTCGGTAACTTTATGCCCCGGTAATTGTCCGCCCTCGCCCGGTTTTGCCCCCTGGGCAATTTTTATCTGCAATTCTTTTGCGTGCGCCAGGTAATTTATCGTTACACCGAATCTTCCGCTTGCCACCTGTTTAATCCCGCAGTTTTTCGAATCGCCGTTTGGCTCAGGCGTGTATCTCGCTGGGTCTTCGCCGCCTTCGCCCGTGTTGCTCATCGCGCCGATACGGTTCATCGCTATCGCCAAACACTCGTGTGTCTCTTTGCTGATTGACCCGTGGCTCATCGCGCCGGTACAGAATCTTTTCACGATTTCACTTGCCGGCTCGACTTCCTCAATTGGGACGGGTTTTCCTCCTTCAAATTCGAACAGTCCCCGCAGCGTGCATAGTTTTTCCGCCTGCTCGTTGACCGCCTTCGCAAATTCATCATATAACTTCGGATTATTGCTCCGCACCGCCTGCTGCAAACGCGAAACGGTAACGGGGTTCCAAGTATGCCTTTCGCCGCTATGCCTGAACAGGTATTCCCCGCCAAGCTCCAGTGCGGGCGTCCCGGCGGGATGCTCTTCAAAAGCCGCTTTATGGCGAGATATCGCATCGCGAGCAATCTCGTCCAGTCCTATGCCGCCGACGCGGGAGCTTGTCCCCGTGAGATATTTATCTATTACGTCGCGGTTCAGCCCGATTGCCTCAAATAATTGTGCGTTGTGGTAGCTTCGCAACGTCGATATTCCCATTTTGCTCATTACCTTGAGAATACCTTTTTTGACCGCGGCGATGTAATTATCCGCAATCTGCGTCAGCTCTATTTTAGCGGGCAGGTGTCCCTGTCGCCGCAGCTCAAAGAGTGTCTCGAATGCGAGATATGGATTGATTGCGTTTGCGCCGTAGCCACATAACAGGCAAAAGTGCATCACCTCTCTCGGCTCGCCTGTCTCGATAATCAATCCGGCTTCGCCCCGCAGACCTCTGCCAAGCAGCCCATGATGCACCGCCCCGGTTGCCAGAAGCGACGGTATTGCCGCCTTATCCTGAGAGATATTGCGGTCGCTTATGATTATCAGTGATACCCCATTGCGAATCGCCTTCTCGGCGTTATCCACAAGCTCATCGAGTGCCTTTCGCAAGCTCTCGCCTGCGTCCGGTTCGTCAGCGTCAAATACGGCGTGTATTGTTGCGACGCGGAAGTCCTCTCTTTTCACTGCCCGCAGACGTTCGATGTCCTCGTTGGTGAGAATCGGGTGCGGCAGCTTCAACTGCCGGCAGTGTTCAGGGCTTTCTTCGAGGAAGTTTCGCTTTTTGCCCACGAATGACATCAAGCTCATCACAAGCCCCTCGCGCAGGGGGTCTATCGCGGGGTTTGTAACCTGAGCAAATAACTGTTTGAAATAATTGAACAGCAGTTTAGGTTTGTCCGAGAGTACCGCAAGCGGGGTATCATTGCCCATCGAGCCGACCGGCTCCTGTCCATTTACCGCCATCGGCGTCAAAATCATCTTCAGCTCTTCGCTGGTGTAGCCGAACGCCCGCATCTTTCGCAGCGTTTTTTCAGGGTCGCTGCTGATAAGTTCAGGCGTATCGAACAACCCGCGCAGCTCAATCCGATTTTCCTCAAGCCATCGCCGGTATGGTCTGCGGCGGGCGATTTTGCTTTTTATTTCATTGTCGGTAATTATCCGGCCTTCGACCGTATCGACTAAGAACATATTACCCGGTCGCAGCCGGCCCTTCTTGATTATCTTTTCAGGCGGGAACTCTACCACGCCCGCTTCGCTCGCTATCACCACTAATCCGTCGGTTGTAACTAAATACCTGCAGGGTCTCAGCCCGTTGCGGTCAAGAGTGCCTCCTATGAATCTCCCGTCGGTAAATACCATTGCCGCCGGTCCGTCCCACGGCTCCATTATCGAAGAGTGATATTCGTAGAACGCGCGCTTGTCGGTGCTGATGTGATATTTTGGCCCGAATGCCTCGGGTATCATCATCATCATCGCGTGTGGCATACTTCGTCCGGCACGCATCAAAAACTCCAGTGCCGCGTCAAAACATCCCGAATCGCTCGTATCCTCCGGTAGAACGGGCAGCAGGTCGCCTATTTCATCGCCGAACGCCTCACTTGCCATTGTCGTTTCGCGGGCACGCATATAATTACGATTTCCGCTCAGCGTATTGATTTCGCCGTTGTGCGCTACGCAGCGAAATGGCTGCGCCAATCGCCAGTTCGGAAATGTATTGGTGCTGTACCGCTGGTGAACTATCGCAAGGGCGGATTTGACTCGTTCGTCGGCGAGGTCCGGATAATACGCGAACAACTGCCTCGCCATAAACATACCCTTGTAGCAGATTGTCCTGCTGGATAACGATGTTATGTAAAAATCTTCGCCCGCCTTACCAAGTTTCTCACGGACAATTCGTTCAGCCCGACGTCTGGCCATATAAAGCCGGCGTTCAAACAGGTCGCTCTGCGAATCTACTCCGTAAACGAATATCTGTCTTATCGATGGCTCCGCGGCAAGCGCGATTTCACCGAGGCATTTGTTGGCAGTTGGAACATTGCGCCAGCCAATCACCTTCATACAGCAATGGTTTATGGCTGATTCGAGAATCTGGTCGCATTTCTTGCGGATTTCAGCGTTTTTCGAGCCGAAGACCATTCCCGCCGCGTAGAATGCCGGCTCAGGCAAAGTAAAACCAAGATGGGAGCATTCTTCCGCAAAAAACTCGTGCGGAATCTGGAACAGGATGCCGGCTCCGTCGCCGGTCATTTCGTCTGCGCTGGCTGCGCCGCGATGATGCAGGTTTATCAGTATTTCTTTGCCGTATTCGATTATCGAATGGTCTTTTGTGCCGTCTATGTTTACGACAGCCCCTATGCCGCAGGCATCGTGCTCACGCCGGACTTCATAAAGTCCCTGGTCTTTTTGTCTCATTATTTCATTACGCATTGTCTGTCTCGCTGTATGTTTGCCGGCTCACTAATCCTTCTCGCACAATTGAAGAATGTACATTTTATTATACGCCCGATGAAATTGTAAATCTTCTCTATTCTGGTAATATCGGCCATAAGTGATGTTGATATTACTTCCAGAATATCTTATGCTGGGTTGCATAAAAATGGGGTGAGGCCCGACTCGTTTGGCCGACCGAAGGTCAGTTACATGAGCGGGCCTCACCCGCAACCCAATGCCCACTGCACGACCATTCGTGCAGCTTCGCCCTAATTAAATACTGTTACTACGCATCGTAATACAGATGGAACTCATGCGGATGCGGTCTCAATGCTACCTCATCCAGTTCCTTTTCACGTTTCCACTGAATCCATGTCTCGATAAGGTCGTCTGTGAATACGTCGCCTTCGGTCAGGAATTTGTGGTCGCTTTCGAGTGCGGCACATGCTTCCGCCAGCGAGCCTGGCGCCTTTTTGGTCTTTGCCAGCTCTGCCTTAGAAAGCTCATACACGTCAACATCCATTGGCTTACCCGGGTCCATCTTCTTTTTGATTCCGTCGTTGGCGGCCATAAGCATCGCGGCGAAAGTGAGGTAGCCGTTACAGCTTGGGTCCGGGCAGCGGAACTCAACGCGTTTTGACTTCGGATTCGGTGAGTACATCGGGATACGGCAGGCGGCTGACCTGTTGCGTGCCGACATACAAAGATTTACCGGTGCCTCAAACCCCGGAACAAGCCGGCGATATGAGTTTGTCGTCGGTGCTGCAAATGCCAGGATGGCCGGTGCGTGATGGATAAGCCCGGCAATCGCGTGCAAAGCCATGTCTGAGAGACCTGCATAGCCCTTTCCGGCGAACAGGTTGACACCCTTCTTCCAGAGTGAGAAGTGCGTGTGCATGCCGGAGCCATTGTCCAGAAATATCGGCTTGGGCATAAACGTCGCCGTTTTGCCGTGGCGTTTGGCAACGTTCTTTACGATGTATTTATACCACATAAGCTTGTCGGCCTGCTCAACCAACGGTGCGTAAAGCATATCGATTTCGGCCTGACCGCCGGTAGCGACTTCGTGATGGTGCTTTTCAATCACGATGCCGACCTTCTGCATTTCCTCGACCATTTCAGTCCGGATATCCTGCTGTGTATCGGTCGGGCTTACCGGGAAATAACCGCCCTTGTATGACGGCTTATATCCGAGATTTGGTTCCTCGAAACGGGCCGTGTTCCATGACCCTTCCGATGAATCGATTGAATACATACCGGTATGCTGGTTCTGCTCATAACGGACTTCGTCGAAGATGAAGAATTCCGGTTCAGGGCCATAATATGCGGTATCCGCCAACCCGGTGCTTTTCGCGAAATTAGCTGCTTTTTTGGCGATATTGCGCGGGTCACGATTGTATTCTTCGCGTGACAGCGGGTCAACGACGTCTGCGAGGACGCTTACTGTCGGCTTTGCGAAAAACGGGTCCATCACAACTGTGCTAAGGTCCGGAACCGCCATCATATCTGACTGGTGAATTGGCTTCCAGCCGCGGATTGATGAGCCGTCGAAACCAAGACCTTCCTCTAAGGACTTTGCGTCGAGGAACTCAATTGGGAATGTGCAGTGCTGCCATGTGCCAAGAAGGTCGACGAACTTCAAGTCCGCCATATTGGCATTGTTCTTTTTTGCAAAATCAAAGAATTCTTTCGGAGTCATTTGTCCACCTCTCTAATTAAAATTGGGTTGCTAATATTTTTTCCGCTACGAGCGGATTATTGTTTATCCTATTGCCAGATTTCCTTTTTCACCTGTTCTGATACGAATACATTCGGGCAGGTCGAGCACGAATATCTTGCCGTCGCCGATTTGCCCTGTTCTTGCGCCATCAATGACCGCTTTTATCGCTGGCTCGACAAAGGCCTCGTTTACCGCTATTTCCAACTTTACTTTTCTCAATAAACTGCCCTGTTCTTTATGGCCTCGATAGACCTCCGCTATGCCTTTTTGTCTGCCTCGGCCCACAACGTTCGACACCGTTACAAGGTGAATTTCTTTTTCCTCTAATCTTTTAAGCACTTCGTCAAGTCGGTCCGGCTGAATCACGGCGATTATGTATTTCATTTGCCTCGTCCTTTCTCGCTTAATCGATTAAAGTATAGGCGGCCTCTCGATGTTGTGTCAAGTCCAGGCCGACGCGTTCTTCGTGCTCAGTTACTCTCAGTTTAATTACCACGTCCACAAACTTCAGAAGCACAAAACCAATTACGAAGGAGTAAACCGCCGTGACAAGCACGACCTTTAATTGAATCAATAATTGTGCCGGGTTGCCATAAAATAAACCATCGGCCCCATCGGGATTGATTGTTTTTGTGGCCCACAGCCCCGTCGCAATCACGCCCCAGATTCCGCCGATTCCGTGAACACCAAAGGCGTCCAATGAGTCGTCGTAACCGAGTTTGGTCTTGAGGCAGGTCACTACCAGCCACGGGAATATCCCGGCTCCTATACCGATACAGATTGCTCCTATGGGCGTGACATATCCGGATGCCGGCGTTACCGCTGCCAGGCCCGCTACCGCGCCGGTTATCATTCCCAGTGTCGTGGGTTTTTTATACCTGAGCCAGTCAAGTACGGACCACGTTACGCCCGCGACTGCGCCCGCTATATGCGTAACGGCAAAAGCATTGCCCGCAAGCCCCGATGCCTTCAGTGCGCTTCCGGCGTTAAAGCCGAACCACCCGAACCAAAGCAATCCCGCGCCAAGCGCCGCAAACGGCAAATTATGCGGAGGCGAGATACCATTCGGATAACCCTGTCGCCTTCCGAGTACTAGGGCAGCCGCCAGGGCCGTCATACCCGCGTTGATGTGAACCACCGCACCGCCTGCGAAGTCCAGTGCGCCCATATTCTTCAGGAAGCCGCCGTTGCCCCAGAGCCAGTGTGTAATCGGGTTATACACGATTGTCGCCCAGAGCAGGATGAAAATCATAAACGCCGAGAATTTCATCCTTTCCGCGAATGCCCCGATGATTAACGCGGGCGTTATAACCGCGAACATCATCTGGAACATCATAAACACCTCGTGCGGAATCGTTGGTGCATAAGCGGCATTTGGCGTCATACCAACGCCGTTCAGAAAAGACCAGTCCAGCCCGCCTATTATGCCGTGCTTGTCCGGCCCGAAAGACAAACTGTATCCGCACACAACCCATTGAATACTGATTATGCACAGGGCCATGAAGCATTGCATCAGGACCGACAGCATATTCTTGCGTCGGACAAGTCCGCCGTAGAAAAACGCCAGGCCCGGCGTCATAAGCATTACAAGCGCTGCGCTTATCAATACCCACGCCGTATCACCTGTGTCGATTGTCGAATTTTGACTTGTCAAAGAACCAGCTTGAACTAATTGCTGTGTTTCACAAATCCCTGTCCCGGCAGTTAATAGAATAACCACCGCTATAGCCAGAGTTATTTTCATCTCTGTGCCCTCGGCTGTTTATTGAAACGAACTTTTTTCGTGTTTACATAAAACGGCTGTACTGCATAACATTTGCAAATCTTGTGCCAGTATGCCTCTTATGTGGCCATTTTAATGTAACACTTTGTCTGTACTGAAGTTACGTTCAATAAACCCTCAGAGCAGGTAGAGAAATAATCTACATTATCGTATATCTTTCAAAAAATTTTTACGTTTTTGTTGTTTTTTGTGTTAAAATGGGGACTCCGCCAGCCGTGGCACAGAGCCCGCCATGAACGGGACTATTATGTTAGTCCCGTCGTCGCAAACCTGTTAACCAATGGCTTCGTTGCCCTTTTCGCCCGTTCTAATGCGGATACACTCGGGCAGGTCGAGTACGAATATCTTGCCGTCGCCGATTTGGCCTGTTCTTGCACCATCAATGATTGCTTTTATCGCCGGTTCAACAAACGCCTCGTTCACCGCTATCTCAATCTGAACTTTTCTCAGCAAGCTGCCCTGTTCCTTGTGGCCCCGGTAAACTTCGGCTATACCTTTTTGCCTGCCCCGGCCCACAACGTTCGATACTGTTACAAGGTGAATCTCTTTTTCCGTCAGACGTTTAAGCACTTCGTCCAAGCGGTCCGGCTGAATTACTGCGATTATATATTTCATTGGTTTATTCCTTTCTCGCTTAGTCAATAATGGTATATGCTGCTTCACGATGTTGCGTCAGGTCAAGACCGACGCGTTCTTCGTGTTCGGTTACACGCAATTTCATTACTATATCCACAGCTTTAAGCAGCACTATTCCAACAACAAAAGAATAAACTACTGTGATAATCACGGCTTTGACTTGTATCCACAGCAATGCTGGATTGCCGTATAACAGCCCATCAGCGCCGGCGGGATTTACTGTCTTTGTGGCAAAGATACCTGTTGCTATCGCTCCCCAGATACCGCCCACGCCGTGAACGCCGAAGGCGTCAAGCGTATCGTCATAGCCAAGCAAATTTTTGAAATGTGTTACAGCAAACCAGGGAATAACACCTGCGCCTATGCCAATCCATATCGCGCCCATTGGCGTGACGAAACCCGATGCCGGGGTGATTGCTACCAGTCCTGCGACCATACCGGTAATCAGACCCAGCGTTGTGGGTTTTTTGTGTTTGAGCCAGTCGAGAGTTGCCCATGCGATACCTGCTGTGGCGGCGGCAATGTGCGTTGCGGTAAACGCGCTGACTGCCAGGCCGCCCGCACCTAATGCGCTGCCCGCGTTGAAGCCAAACCAGCCAAACCACAATAACGCCGCTCCCAGCACTGCAAACGGCAAGTTATGAGGAGGAGATATTCCATTTGGATATCCTTGCCGACGGCCAAGAACAATCGCCGCCGCGAGAGCGGTCATACCCGCGTTGATATGCACCACGGTGCCGCCCGCGAAATCCAGTGCGCCCCAGTTTCTTATGAATCCGCCAACTCCCCATACCCAGTGTGCCACCGGGTCGTAAACGACGGTTGCCCACAACAGCATAAAGACACAAAACGCCGAAAATTTCATTCGCTCGGCAAATGCCCCCAGAATCAGCGCGGGCGTAATAACGGCGAACATCATTTGGAACATCATAAATAGCTGATGCGGAATTGTCGGTGCGTAATCGGCGTTTGGAGCAAGCCCCACGTTCTTCAGGAAAGACCAGTCAAGCCCGCCTATAAGTGAACGGTGGTCGGGGCCAAAAGACAAGCTATACCCGAACAGCACCCATTGCAAACTAATCAGGCACAGTATCATCAGGCATTGCATCAGCACGGAGAGCATATTTTTGCGTCGAACCAGGCCGCCATAGAAAAACGCCAGCCCCGGGGTCATAAGCATTACAAGTGCAGCGCTTATAAGCACCCATGAAGTGTCGCCCGTGTCAACTTTCGGTGCCGGTGCCGCGACTGCCGCAGCCGGCGTATCGCTTGGCGCAGGCGCTGCGGTATCACAAAATGCGGTTCCCGCACTCAGCAAGATGAGTATTGTTGAAACAAGTATTTTTTTCACGGCTTTGTACTCCTTTAACAGTTAACGAATCAGTTGTATTGATAAACGGCTACCTTAACTGTTCGCAAACCCTGTGCCAGGATGCCGTTTTGATGGCTGTTTTTACATAAGACCTTGTAAAAGCCGCAGTTACGCTTGCTGAAAGTATTAAATTGCCAAAGAGCACAATTACATTTTTGTATATCTAACTTGCTATTTTTACATTTATGTCATTTTTGGCGTTTAAAGTATGGGCTCCGCCAGCCGTGGAACAGAGCCCATTTATACCAGGACGGTCCTTATGGGGTCCTGTTATTTTATCGCGGAATCGCCGCGTTCTCCCGTGCGAATTCTTACGGCATCATCAACAGGGGAGATAAATATCTTACCGTCTCCGACCTTGCCGGTAAAAGCGGTCTCTTGTATGGCCTTGACAATTTTCTCGGCGTCGCTGTCTTTGACCACCACTTCAATCCTTGCCTTGGTCATTAGCCCGACTTTATAAGTTTTTCCACGGACCTCCTGTTGGAGGCCTTTTTGTTTACCGTGCCCTTCGATTTCGGTAATCATAAGGCCCGGATAGTCAACTTTTTCCAGGACGGCACATATATCAGCGACCTTGGTATGTCGAACTATAGCTTCAATCCTCTTCATTTTTAGGTTCCTTTCTTAATGGCTCTATACGAAAACCTTCAGTATTCAGAGCGGTATCGATCTTTGCTAAATCGCAGAGACGCCTTTTTCTCCGGTTCGAATTCGCATTGCTTCCGACGCGTCCATCACAAAGATTTTCCCATCGCCTGCTTCACCGGTATATAAAACTTCTCTTATTATTTTCATCACGTATGGGACATCCCACTTTTTGACTAATATATCAACCCGGTCTTTCGGAACAAAATACGTCATATCGATGTCAGAGTCCTCATTATCCGTATCTATATGACCTCTTTGCCTGCCAAAACCTTTGACTTTAGTTACCGTCATTCCCATAAGAAGCTCTTCGTCTTTAAGCACCTCGGCCAGGATGTGAAGGCGTTCAGGACGGATGACGACCGATATCATTTTCAAGTCGTAGGTTTTGCTCACCGTGCCGACGATGACGTACAGAAAGCTCGCAACGGCCCAGGCACCGCACATATAGAAGCAAATCTTTGCCTCCATTTTCGAATCGGCGTTGCCGATGGCATACAGGTAAATTATCGCCCCCAGCATAATTACGTTGGCAATCACCCCGAGGGTGGGAATAAGCCCGTGTTTCAGGAGTTTGAAATCACTTCTGTTTTTGAAAGCGATGATTGTCCATACACAGGTAAAGCCGTAGAGGACAAAGGTGCCGAAGTTCGAGGCGAGCGTAATTCCCGTAAGACCGACTACGGATTGGACGCCTATTGCGGCGATGATGCAGGAAACAATTACCAGCGTCCACAAAGCCGTATGAGGGGTGCCGTGTTTGCTTATGAAGCTGAGGAATTTCGGCAATTCAAGGTCTTCCGCCATACCGCAGGTTACGCGGACGGCCGTGTTCATACAGCTTAAGGTCGTGCCGACTACTGCGATTGCTACGGTTATGGCCATAGTAATCATCAGGCCAAAGCCGAGACCATGAAATAAACTGTTGCCGAGTATTTGCGCGAGGTCTCCGATAGGAGCGCCTGAGCCGGCTGCAGCAGCCATTCCGGTCACTGCTGCTGTTTGTCCGGCAGCGGTAAACGTCAGCTTTTCATTTATCATGTAACCAGCGCCGAAATACTCCAGCAGATACGCAAACAATCCCTGAATTACCAAAGACAGGATAATGGCCTTTGGAATCGTTCTTTTAGGGTCTTTTACCTCAGCAGCCAGGGCGGTACAGCTTTCAAAACCGACCAGTATCAAAATAGCGAGGGTCGATTGAATCAGGACGCCGTTAAGCGAATGTGGACGGATGATGTCCAGGGCGCCGCTGAAGGACCATGCTGTTGCCATTTGTGGATTCGACCAACGGTAATAAATAGCCAGAGCGGTGAAAACAACCAGGGTAACGAGCTGTATGATGTTAATCCAGATTGCGGTTACCGTCGAGCCGTTTACGCCGCGATATGCTATGTATCCCGTTGTGAAAGCAAATAACGTGGCAATTATAACCAGTGCCTCTGTTGACAACGTGTGCCCGGTGAAAGCAGTGTAAAGATAACTAATCAGGTTGGCCATCATAGCCACCATAACCCCCGGATATACCCAGTAGAATAGATGGGCAGCCCACCCGGTAACTACTTTCGAAAAACGGGCCAGGGAGGTAGGTGTTCCTCTTTTTAAGCCCTTGCTGTCAAGAAACGCTTTCTCCGCGAAATAGGTAACGCTCGCAAAACCCGCCTCGGGATATATCTTGGCAAGCTCCGAGTAGGAAATAGCGGTAAGAAAGCAGAGAGCCAATGCTACTACTATTCCCGACCAGATATCGCTTGCAACCGAAGCCCCGCTTGGGGAAGTGGCGGCGGCCTGGAGCTGATATGTAATCCACAGGAACGCCCCTGGGGCAATTAACGCCATAGCGTTTGCGGTTGCGCCAAACAAGCCCAGCGTGGCTTTTATCTGAGGTTCGGCTATTTTTCCGGCTCCGGTGCTCACAGTAACCGCGCCAGTTTCAATCCCATTTTCAATCGCTATGCTTGTAGACATAATTTATTTCTCCTTTACTAAACACTACGGATACAAAATATTCTGTGAAAATTAATAGCTTCAACGGCTATACTTTTGCTTCCAAATAAATCTATTTCAGTTCATCTCGTCTTAAAACGTAGTTGATATTCCAAGGCCTACCCAGAAGTTATCACTCTTGTCCGTGGCGTCCCGTATCGAGTTGCCGAGCATCGACGAATAGTTGATGCTTGGTTTAATCATCCATGAATACACCTGTGTGCAAAGAGCGGCCGAAAACGTAAGGTCATTTGACTGGCCGCTGTTTACGCCAAAGTAGCCCCTGTCATAAGCCGCATTAGCCCAGCCATAGCTTGCGCCTAACAGTAAGCCGCAATAGCAATTCTCGTTCATTACGTAAACCTTATCAAAGGTTTGCCCTATGCTGTACTGGAAATAGCTGCCATGGATTTCCTGGACGTCGCGAAACCATTTGAACGTCGGCGTCAAAGGAACCTGGGTCAAGCTGAAACCGCCGTAAATTTCGGTTGTCGGGTTGAAAACCTGGTTGGGGAACTGATAGTAAATGGTGCCTACCGACCAGCTTACCCAGTTGAAGTCCGGAATCGTACCGGTGTAATCAAGTGTCAAGTCGTATTCGCTGAACTCCCAGGCGTTGTCGGGGGCGACAGCCGACCTGTTCGTCATATCGATATTGCTCCAGATTGAGCCGGTGAACCCATACGCATTTGCGGAGAATGCTGGCTGCAGCACGCTGCTGTTATCGACGTTTTGGCCTCGCCAGATATACTTGCTGAAGTAATCCGTCGAAAACCCATATGTAATAACCTTGTCGTCGGCTGCCGCTGTTCCTGCCGCAAGTACAATCAATGTGAGTTCCAATACGACACTACCAGTTCTTAACGGCTTCACTTGCTTCTCCTTTCAAAAACCACCTAAAATAATGTTTATTAGTTTTTCACACAGTGGGCCTGAACTACACACTTTAGATAAGCAATCAGTGTGCCAGAAGTAGAAAGAGTCGCTCTTGCATTACGTAACTTCTTTTAGTAACCGTTGTTACGATTGTTTTGTAGTGAGGTCTGCCATAGAGGTGTTTTATACAAAAACGTAAATGTGCCCAAGATTGACTACAAAAATGTAGCCAAATGGCGTATCAGGAAAGCAGCTTCGGGTAAATGGCGTATGTCTTGATTTTGTAGCCGAGGATTCGTTCGGTGATGCCAAGCTCTTGGGCAGCTTTTCTCTGCTGGCCGCCGGATTTCTTCAGTGCGTCGATGATAAGCTCTCGCTCTTTGTTGGCGATTATCTCGGCCAAAGAGTGCCCGGCGACTTGGTCGCTCTTTTTTATCATTTGAAGCGATGGCGGCAAATGCTCAGAGCGTATTACATCTTCATCGCAGAGCAACACCGCTCGCTCGATGCAATTTTCCAGCTCCCTGATATTACCCGGCCAGTGGTAGCTCGTTAGCATTTCGATGGCGGGCGTTGAAATGCGGGTGATGTTCTTTTTGTTCTCAGCAGCGTATTTTTCGAGGAAATGGTCCGCCAATTGCATTATATCATCTTTGCGTTCTCTTAAAGGCGGCAGGTAAATCGGGAAAACATTTACCCGGTAATACAAGTCCTCGCGGAAGACGCCTTCTTTAATCTGCTGTTCGAGGTTTTTGTTTGTGGCGACGATTATCCTAACGTTTGATTTGATTGTTTCGTTGCCGCCAAGACGCTCGAATTCCTTGAATTGAATCACCCGCAATAATTTAACCTGCAGATTGATAGGAAAATCGCCTATTTCATCTAAGAATATAGTGCCGCCGTGCGCCCTTTCGAATCTGCCTGTTTTGAGTTCCGTTGCGCCTGTAAAAGCTCCTTTTTCGTGCCCGAACAATTCGCTTTCGAGCAGTGTTTCCGGCAGGGCGGTGCAGTTGACCTTTATAAAGGGCTTTTCTGCCCTGGGGCTGTTATAGTGAATGGCGTGGGCTACGAGGTCCTTGCCCGTGCCGCTCTCGCCTCGAATCAGAACGGTTGCGTTGCTGTCGGCCACCTGTTCGACGAGCCGATACACCTGCTGCATCGCGTTGGATTGCCCCACCATATTATGAACGCGAAATCGCGTCTTTAATTCTTGTTTAAGCCGGACGTTTTCGTCGCGAAGCTGTCTTTGTTCGGATTCCACCAGCTTGTTCAGCTTTACCGCCTGGGCAATCATAGTGGAGATGATATTGAGCAGCCGGATGTGGTTTTCAAAGTCATTGTTTTTTTCGGTCTGACGGTCCACGCTGAGAGCGCCGATGGTTTTGCCTTCGAGCTTGATGGGAACACAGAAGAACGTTATCGGCCTGCCTTTTGTTGTGTTCCTTGCGCCGGTTTTGTGAACGAAGCGGGGGTCTTTCGATATATCAGGCACGATGATTTCTTTGCCGGTTTGCACAACTGTTCCGGTTATACCCTCACCCATTTTATAGATGCCCATTTTTTTCGATTTTTCGCTCAGGCCGTGGGCTATCTCGATATTTATGGTCTCGGTGTCCGGGTTTAGCAGGGTGATTGTCCCGCGTTGCAGCTTCAGGTAAGTGTCCAGCGACTGCAGAATCGAGCGCAGCGTTTGCTTCAGGTCCAATGATTCCGCAAGACCTTTTGCTATGTCGCTTAAAAGCTGCACTTCTTTCACAGGACTGGTTTTCATTTCTGATTCCTAATTCCTGAAATAATAACGGCTGTAGGCAGATATGATAACAAGATTGTAGGTGATATGCAATAATCTACATTTTGGTATTTTTATTGTTTTGCGGGGCGTGATTTTGCTTAAAAGTCACAGGTCAGCTGTATAAATACAATATGGTTGTTGGGCAGGGGGTTGTTTTTTGTGAGTTCGTATTTATAGCCGGCGATAAGCTGCTAACCCTTATAAAAGATGTAGTGCATTGCGTACCTCACCGTCAAGCTTGGGATAAATCGTCAGCAGTTATTGCCGGATGGAATTTATGGAAGGGAAAGGGATGTAGCGGAAGCTCAGGGAGGAAAACTATAGCTGGGCTGAAGTGATTGCCCGACCTGTTTCCACATTGTAAATGAAGGTACCCCTTGAGCGAGTGACAATGTACACAAAACCATCATTAACAGCAAAAATAGCTTCCACCTTGCCGCCTACCTCGAGTTGGGCTGCTCCGGACTGCAAAAGGCTGTCGTGCATGTCAGTTCCAAGTTTCAGAATCTGTTCATCAGAAAATCCTACCTGCCGCATTATCTGCACAACATCATCGGCACTCAAGGCAATTGTGCTCTTGTTACTTAATGGCGTGATACGAAGTTTTGAAGAATATGAATCAGTTGACGCACAACCCTCTATGCACAAAGCTAATATCAGAATGAGCCAGGTACATTTTGCAGAGACGGCTTTTGATACGTATTCCATGTTATGTCTTCCAACATATCCCTATTAACGATGACAGGTTCGACAACGCCACACCCTAGTGTAAAACTGGGCAATCCACACAAGATAGGATACACGAAGCAAGTCAATTTTGCAAGAGAAATCGAGTTGGGGTTTATTGAGGGGCACAACGGCTAATGCTGAAGCTTTTTGAGTCCTATAATGCCCGTTTTTAACAACTAATTGGCCACTTTGATTGGTGTCGGATCGAAACTACCTGGCGAGGTCACGCAACATTTTTTCAGGACAAGTTGGGTAAATGCGATGTCCAAGAGACAAGCATTAAAATCGACAGCACTTTAGTGGAGCTGGGAAAGGGACGGGGATACTTACAGGTTGGTGATATGGCGTTAAACCTTTGGCGATACTTATTTCTACACCTTCCAGTTTTTTATCTATTTGTCGTCGCCGGGAGTAGCTAAACTCTTTTCGAGGTCCTTTTTAAAATCCTTATTTGCCGGCTGTTTCTTGCTCTTGCTGGAAGGTGGCTGCGCCTGCTCTTTCTTTGCAGGCGACGGTTGTTGTGCAGAATCAGGTACCAGATGTGCTGTAATAAACACGGCAACTTCATAGGATGCCCCATGTCTGTTTTTATTATCAAATAATTTTCCCACTAACGGAATACTACTAAGTCCTGGAGTGCGCGTATCAGTTGAATATTCATCGCTTCTTTTCAGTCCTGCTACGGAAACTGTACCGCCATCTTGGATTCGCATAGTGTTATTAACGATTCGCCGAGAAACAACGGGATAACTATCTGTACTGCGCAGCAGGATATCACTGACCTCGATGGCCAAGTCAAGTGTAATATCACCATTTTTACCGATGTGCGGTGTGATACCCAAAATGGTGCCATACTCAATTTTTTGCAGTTGGGGAGTATAATAGAAAGGAACATTGCCTTGCGTAACACTTGGCAGTAATGAATAATATTCTTCGGTAGTAACTTTGATTTCAGCTTTTTTGCCGTCCTGAGCTAACACCTGGGGACTGGACATAATGTTCGCATTTCCATTTTGCTCAAGAAGATTCAAGTTCAATTGCAATGCGTTGGTAAACGTTTTATCTGTTGTATATCCCATCTGGATACCCCACGGCCATTTGCCGTTGCCGCCGGGAAGAGTAGAATTGGAAAAAGCTCCGGCTTGAATCTGTGGCCAGCCCCACTCAATGCCCAGATTTAGCAAATCACTCTTGTTCATCACAACAATACGCGCATCCAACATAACATGGCGTGGAGGGCGATCTATTAGTGCTATGTCCGATTCTATACGATTTATCAAGGCCTGAGGCGCAGTAATAACAACTGTGCTGGTGGTAGCATCGGCCTGGACATATTTTGTAAAAGCAGGAGACAAAAGCTTTACCGCCTCTTCAGCTCTAAGGTAGTTCGTTTTTACAAAATTCGTTTTACTTGAAGTGGGAAACGTCGCCTCTTTAGGGTCTGGCGAACTAACAAGATAGTAATCCGGTGTTTTCTTTACCACGTAGCCGGTACCGGCCAGAACTATTTCCAGGGCCTTATCAAGCGGCACATCCTTAAGTTCACAGGTTATTAAACCAGTGACACTCTGGTCGGCGATAACAATAACACCTGTTTGCGATGAGATGTCCTGAAGTACCTGCCGGATGTCAGTATCAATAAAGACATTGCTGACAAGCGGAAGCTTCGGCTGAGGTTCTGCCTGGGAAGCCTGCGGTTCGGTGGTGGTCTCTGGCGCAGCAGCTTTTGCTGGCGGAGCGGCTTCTGGTGCGGCGGCTTCTGGTGCGGCAGCTTCTGGTGCGGCAGCTTTTGGTGCAGCAGCTTTTGGTGCAGCAGTTTCTGGTGCAGCAGCCTCTGGCGCAGCGGTTTCTGTTGGTGGGGCAATCTCTGGCGCAGCGGCCTTTTGTTCAGTAACCTTATGTTCAGCTTCTTTTTCCGGTTTGTCCTCGTTGATATTCGAAGTAACATTAGTATATGCCTTGTTAGGCGGGTCGAACATAAAACCTTCCTTTGTCGGTGTTACCGTACCGGTCCAGCCATAGTTTACCGTGAGTGAGTACCGGCCTTTAGCATCGGTAACGCCGGAACCGCCGCCATTGTCTGCTGACATCGTTACGCCTTCAATCGGTTCTTCATTTATGGTTACTGTACCGGAAATGGTAAGAGTAAGCAGTGTTGCGGTATAGCTCTGATTGCTCTGGTCGCCGTTAACTCTGGCGTAAACCCTGTTAGCTGGTTCGAAGGTATAACCCTCTTTTGTTGGAGTAACTGTGCTGCTGGTACCATAGTCAACGGTAGCGGTGTATAAGCCGCCTCCGCTGGTAACAGGATTGCCAGGCAGACCTTTCATTACTACACCATCCATACCTGTTGAACCGGCAATGGTAAAGGTCGTCAGTTTCGCGCTGTAGTCCTGATTTGTCTGTTTTGTGGTAACAGGGTCGTATTTCTTATTAGCCGGGTCAAAGACATATCCTTCTTTTGCTGGTGTAATTGTTCCAGTCCAGCCATAGGTGACTGCGGCGGTGTATTTACCGTTTTCATTGGTAACAGGATTACCGGGCAGGCCGTTCATTGTTACGCCGCTTGTGCCAGCCGAGCCGGAAATGGTAAGAGTAATCAGTGTCGCGGTATAGCTCTGATTGCTCTGGTCGCCGGTAACCTTGGCGTAAATCCTGTTGGCCGGTTCAAAAGCATAACCTTCTTTTGCCGGGGTAATTGTGCCGCTGAAACCATAGTCAACAGTGGCAGTGTATAAGCCGCCTCCGCTGGTAACAGGATTGCCAGGCAAACCATTCATTACTACGCCATCCATACCGGTTGAACCGGTAATGGTAAAGGTCCTCAGTTTCGCGCTGTAATCCTGACTTTTCTGGTTTGTGGTAACAGGGTCGTATTTTTTATTAGCCGGGTCAAAGATATATCTTTCTTTTGCTGGTGTAATTGTTCCAGTCCAGCCATAGTTGACTGTGGCGGTGTAATCGCCTTTGTCATTGGTAACAGGATTACCGGGCAGGCCGTTCATCACCACGCCGCTTTGGCCTGTTGTGCCGGAAATTGTAAGGGTAATTACTTTCGCACTATAGCCCTGATTGGCCTGATTACCTGTAACCTTATCATAGGTCTTATTAACCGGCTCGAAAGTGTAACCTTCCTTTGTCGGCGTAACTGTACCATTCCAGTTATACTCAACAGTGGCAGTATATAGGCCGCCTCCGCTGGTAACAGGATTGCCAGGCAAACCATTCATAACAACACCATCCATACCGGCTGAACCGGAAATGGTAAAGGTCCTCACTTTCGCGCTGTAATCCTGATTTGTCTGTTTTGTGGTAACAGGGTCAATTTTTCTATCCGCTGGCTGGAAGACATATCCTTCTTTTGTTGGTGTAATTGTTCCAGTCCAGCCATAGTTGACTGTGGCGGTGTATCTGCCGGTTTCATCAGTAACCGGCATGCCTGGCAGGCCGTTCATCGTTACACCGCTTTGCCCTGCTGTACCGGAGATGGTAAAAGTAATTATCGCTGCGGTGTAGCTCTGATTGACCTGATTACTCGTAACCTTATCATAGGTCCTGCTAACCGGTTCGAAAGTGTAACCTTCCTTTGTCGGCGTAACTGTACCCTTCCAGCCATATTCGACCGTGGCGGTATAATCGCCGTTATTACCGGTTACGGGATTACCCGGCAGACCGCTCATCACCACACCACTTATGCCTACCGAGCCGGAGATGGTATCGGTTATCTTCGCCGCTTTGTAAGCGCCCATGCACAAGGTGCTGAGCAGAATAACAAAAAGGGTTATGCCTACGGTTAAAATTTTAGCTCTATTCTTTAACATAGTTGACTCCTTTGCCTATACCGATGGTACTGGTACATAACCCATCATCCAATTTCTTATAAGAACTCCTGCTATTTTTAATGGTTTTCAAGTTAACCAAAATATCACTTTCCCAATCGTCCAATTCCCAATCGTCCAAATTTATTAGCGACTATATCAGTTTTTCTTTTTTTACTGTTCACTTTACGTTCCAGCGTCTTTTTCGGACTTAATAATCTCAATGATTCTTTTACCATCAGCCCCAACGGAGACCTTTAAGGGTAATTCATTGCTAACCACGTCGTTGCGAGCATATTCGAAATTTACCCAAAGATGGTAAGTTCCCTCACTAAGTCCGGAAAAGTCGAGAATATTTGAGAAATCCCTGAATTCCATCGGCAGCATCAAATTTGTCAGTCCAATAAGAGGTATCTTTGCCACCGTTTTGCCTTCATCAGTTATAATAGCCGCGTTACATGCAGGGTTGATATGGATATTTCCGGCATTGGTGATTTTTACAGCAACAGCATAATGTGACGGCTCGTCAGTTTCAGCGAGGGTCATAGTTATTATCTGCCCTAACGCCTTGGAATCGACTTTTTTGTTTTTTACACAAAGCAGGCCGGCTACTTCTCCTGCATTTTTGCCATCGGGATAGGTAGCCCGCAAATTAAGCCTCGAATAATAGTTGGCGTGTATTGATTCCGCCTTTGGCATATCTGTTATGATGCGTATATTCTGCCTGGCGCCGCCGCGGAGCGTGAATTTATCAGGCATTATTTTTACCCACTTGGCACAGGTTAATTCTTCCCCCTTTAACTCACCTGTAACAGCACCTCTCAGAGCCGGCGGTATTTCCGGCGTCACCACAATATTAACATCAGCATCGGAAGCATTATGGATTTTAAGTACTCCCGACCGTGCTGCTCCCGGCGTGCCAGTTATGAAAATCTCGGACGGTTCCAGCTCAAGCGCCGCATCGGCCGCAAGCGTCGTAATACTTGTATCACCGGCAAAATCGATTTCCTTTTCAAGCGGCTTTATCCGTCGGCCGTCCACGAAGAGGTATCCCTCTAATTTGTACTTTTTGGAGGGCAGCGCTCTTTCAATGTTGTTTTTCAAGTTCAAATTCACATTCGGCAGAATACCGACTCTCCTGAAATCTGTTTTTGTAACAGTTAGCCAGTGTCCCTTTGAGAAGCTTTTAAGCACCGCGTTTCCCATCAGTCGAGAATATGCCTTGCCTGGGTTTGAAATGGCCATGGTGATTAATGTTGTTGCGGGCCCATCTGCAGTTTGAGGGACAAACTCCAGTCCGACATCATTCAATTTTATGTCCTGACGCCCTACTCTGCTATGGATATCAATAAGGACAGGGACCAGAAATTGAATAGTTACACCAACCCCTTTTTGGCCGGATTCCAGTCTCTTTTTCGCAACGATTGCCGCATAATAGAAACCGCTGGCACGCGGAGGTACTTTTGCCTCTAACGTCATGGGGGTCCTGGCCTTTGATCCCATCTCAACATAGGTGGCGCTAAGTTTTAACCAATCGAGGCAGGAAAATGGGTTTTTTGATGTATTGCTGTCCGAAACAGGTTCGATAATTTTCCACGTACCATCTTCCTTCTGCGACAAGCCCACTAATTCCAAATCAACTTTTTGTATGGTTTTCTCATCAGTAGCGTTTAGAAGCTCAAATGGAGTTTGGAGCCTTTGTCCCGGGCGTCCTGTAAGCTCTATTAGCATTGGCTTAACCATAAAATTGCCATAAGAGGGGCTTACAAGAATAAAGAGACACACAAAAAAGCAGAACCAGGCCGGAGGAGCACAACAGATGCTATTGCCCCGTAAAGCTTCCGGCCGGCGTATGCTGAACGGACGAGATTCCCTTGGACAGCTTCGACTTGCCATTTCCGCTCTTTTCTTTTTTACCGTTTAGTTCTCAAGCCCTTATGCATTTGCCCTGTGCGTTCTTACACTTGCTCATTGGTTCGGCAATAGCAGAAAGCCACTTTACCAAATAGTTTCCCATTCCCTGAGTGAAGTATTACACTGTCTCCAACAGTGTTCTTTGCTGAATAAACCGTATATTATCGGACCCGGGCCAAATAGTTTTGCCCGTAAGATTTCCAGTTTTTTTTGGGACTTGCTCTTAAAGTATATTAAATAAAATAGGGTGTTGAAAATTCGAGTTCAGACCGTATAAAAAAACGGGAAGGAACAGGTTGAATCTATCCCTTCCCGTAAAACATATTCTTTACGTATTTGACAGCAACTAAAAACTAAGGTGTCGTCGTCGAGAAGGTTAGTACAATAGTTGCAACCGACGCGTCAGTACCGACTGCGCGTGCTGCAGGGTTTACATTCAGAATCTGTGCCGCAACAGTTAAAAGATAACCAGCATTTGGCCCTCCAATGTTTGTATGAGCAGTTGGGCCCCATCCAGTCAGGCCCCAGAAGGCGACCTCATAAGTATCGCCAACATTTGGAGCTACTGGTGTAATCACTGCATCGACATCCAAATCAGGAAAGTTATTTTGCACAGTAATGACGGTAGTACCTTCCCAAGTTGTTGACGTGCCTGACTGAGCCAACTTAATTCCGCCACCTGAAACATTTACCCACGGGATGATGTCCATGGTTACAGGAATGGTAAATGTACCAAAGTTTTGAATGGTGGTGGTGCCTATAACACCTCCTGCCATTGCCGGGGCTGCCATCAAAGCAACTACTGCAATAATTAGTAACTTCTTCATTTTCTGTTTCCTTTCACTAAGTTTCGCTCCATAATCGGACGATATGGCCGTCAGGAGCTGACAATATTCTGTTGGTCAGGCACTCGTTAACTAAGTGCCTGAACCGCACACAGCGGGCAGAACTTACTTTAGCGACTGAGGTGTGTTGCCCGCTGCTTTTAATTCCGCCACAGTCGAGGCCAATCCTAATGTTTTTTCATCACCCTTCGAAGAAGGCCATCTTCGTTGGGCTTACATTCCCTACTTTTTGCCTTATCCTAACCTCCTCCTTTCCCGGCCGCTTCATTTTTTTTAAGGCATTAGTCGGCCGATACGCCTGTTTTTATCAGTTCAATTGATTTCGAGTTATTTCATTAACGCAGCAACTTCGCCGCGGAATTCCTCCGCCCAGGCATTACCGTAAACACTAAGATTTCCAATGTACGTTCCAGCTATGTAATTTAAGCTAATTTCTATGTCAATGTCAATATCAAACTTATAAGATTAACATTATATTTACACTTATATATGGCTCCAGAGGTAATGGCTTAGCACAGACAGCCCACCGGCCCCCAAACATAGCCCATAGGCCATTGTCGGAACCAGGAATGAATTTCTCCTTCTGCCTTTCACCATCACTCCGCATTTTCTGCTCTGAACACATAAATTCCCAATGCCACCGGCACAATATTGGGGCAGTTATTGCCCAGCGTCTCCTTTTATAGGACTATAATGTTTGCAGTATACCAATGCTCATATAGCGTGTCAATACCTATATTGCCCAAATTACCATTTTTTTTGCTCCTCCTAAAGTTATATCCAATTGAAGTTTAGAACTTGCGCTGTAACCCTTTTGATTACAAGTGGTTATATCAGAAGCTGTTGTTGTTGGTATAATGCTTCAATATCGTGGGAAAATCGGATTTCGGGCGGAAAATGAGTTGTCTCTGCTGTGTAGAGCAATTATGTACGGCAGATAAGTAGGAAATACGTTACAGATCTTTACGGAAGACACCTTCTTCTCTGCATAATCTGTATCTCCGTTAAGAAATACTACCATTACTTTGACCTATTCCTTAACGGGGGGCAGTATAGTGATTTCGCTTAAAAGTTGCAGGTCATCGGCATAAAATGATTGTCGGGCAAGGTAGGGCTCGAATTTCTAAATGCCCCAAAGAGTGTAATCTTAAGAAGTAAAGAAGAGGGCCTCTATGTTAATTTGGGAAAGCTGCAAACAAGGAAAAAATTTCTCTTATTTTTCATTTTAATTATTGACACGTATTATCAGTACTATTATAACTTTTTCGGTTTGGTAGTTTTGCTGATGAGGTTCCATTGATTATGTTGGTGCTCGGAATATTCGAGGTCCGAGCCAACAGGGCCTTATTTGTTTTACATCGATTTTGAAGAATGGTTCATTTTTGAGTGAGCTAATTTCCGGGTCGAATCGAAAAGGTTTGGCGGTATTTAGATTACGCTAAAACCGATGTGCTTGGTTGTCACTGTGAATAGGAAATCGGAGAGGTGCCCTGTAAATGGTGAAACGCTGTAGGATGGAGTCGAGAGTTAGAGAACAGCGAGGTATAATGGAGTGGTTTTTGTGCAATGTAGTTACGCGGGAAGTAGAATCTGTCACGACTATGGCTATCGAGGTATCTCCCTGTTCTGAATTTATTTAGGATTTGCGGGAAAAATCCAAAAGTTTATATTTGGGTATATTTTTTTTGAGAGGAAAAGATCATGAGTGGAAGAAAAACAAAAACGGTGAAGATGTCATATTGTTGGAGGCGATTTTGGATAGTAACAGCCATGCTGGTCTTTTGCCTCGCCCTGTTCTGTTCTGATGCCGGGGCAATATTAAGCAATACAACCACTTATACTGGGCCTTTCCCGGTAAATGGCGGTGATTTTGGCACAGTTGTCGTTTCCAGCGCTGGCAGTGATGCTTATGGTGTTTATGGTAAAGACGGTAATAATGTCGTTATCACCGGCAATGTCGGCAGCACAGGTCTTATCTCTGCCGCGGCGGTAGATGAGCATGCCTATGCTGTGTACTCCAATACCGGTTCAATAACCACAGATGCTCTCAATGGGATAATTTTTGCCCAGGCAGGGGGCTGGAAAGCCATTGGTTTGTACACGAAAGCCGACTCCATAACTACCGGCGCTATCGGCGGGACGATTACCGCTATAACCAACGACGACGGTGCCTATGGTTTGCGCAACGATTATGCTGACGGCTTGATAACCGTCAACGGCGATATTATCGGCAATATTAACGCCACAGCCAACCTTACTGACGCCTATGGTTTTAGCAGTGCCGGCTCGATAAATATCAACGGCGTGATTGGCGGCACGATTGCCGCCACGTCGCTAACCGGTTATGACGGCGAGGGTAACGCCTATGGTTTGTTCGGCGACGTCAATGTCACCACAAGCGATATTACCGGGACGATTACCGCCTCGGCGTTGGACGATGTCAACGGTTACGATGCCTATGGCATAAAGGCCGGCACGAATTTGACAGTGAGCAATATTGGCAACGACGCCAACATTTCCGCCCAGGTAGGGTATAGCGATGCTTATGGTTTATACAGCGGAAACAACCTCTCCGTCGGTGATATTAATGGGGTGGTTAACGCCACGGCCGGGCATAGCGGTGCCTATGGTTTGTACAGCGGAAACAACCTTCTCGTCGGCGATATTAACGGGACGATTACCGCCACGGCCGGGCATAACGGCGCCTACGGTTTGTACAGCGAGAATGGCTCGGTCACCACCGGTGCGATTAACGGGACGATTGACGCCAACGCGGGCTATCATGGTGCGTATGGCATCTATGCCAGTGAGGATTTAACGGTGAATGGCAATATCGGCAACACCGCCGATATTAACGCCACGGCCGGCGATGACTATAGCGGGGCCCATGCTTTATACAGCTTAAAAGGCAATATTATAATCAACGGCGATGTTAATGGGACGATTACCGCCACAGCCGGTGCAAATGCCAATGGTTTGGAAAGCTCCGGCGGCTCGATAAACATCAACGGCGCGATTAATGGGACGATTACCGCCACGGCGACCACCGGTTCAGGGGCCTATGGTTTGTACGCCAATAACGATATAACCATCGATGCTATTAATGGGGCGATTTACGCCACGGCTGATAGTAACGATGCCTATGGTTTGGCGAGTGGCGGCTCAATGAACATCACCGGTGCGATTAACGGCACGATTTCCGCAAGAGCGGATAATAATAATGCTTATGGCCTGTCGTCCGGTTCGAATATGACGATTGGCGAGATTGGAAGTGTTACCTCGATTACCGCTACGGCCGGGCGTAACGGTGCCTACGGTTTGTCCAGCAACGGCGCGCTCACCATTGGCAATATTAATGGCACAATCACTGCAGAGGCGACTAACGGTTCCTATGCCTATGGTTTGTATGCCGATTCAGATTTGACTATCAATGGTAATATCGGGAGTGACGCTTATATTACCGCTACGGCTGGAATTGATGAGGCCTATGGTTTATACAGCGGCCGCAATATAACTATTACCGGCGAGATTAACGGCTCAATCTCCGCTATCGCAAATGGCACTGAATCAGGTTCGGTTTACGGGATATACGCTGTTGACTCTATCAGCACGGGAAATATCAACGGCTCAATATCTGCCCAGATGCCAAACGGGTCCGATGCGTATGGCATGTTTGCCGACGGCAATATTACGGTTGGTGATATTGGCTACGATGCCACTATTTCCGCAACAGCTACGGAGTATGCCTATGGTTTGGCCGCCGATGGCAATATTACTACCGAGGCGATTAATGGGGAGATTACCGCCAGGGCGACCAATGGTAGTACTGCCTATGGTATAGCCGCTGAGGGCGATATTAATACCGGGGTGATTAATGGGGCGATTACCGCAACTGCTTCCACCGACAATGCCTATGGTATTGCAAGCGGCGGCTCGCTTAACATTAGCGCTATTAACGGGTTAATTGAAGCCACGGCCACCAACGGTTCCTTTGCATACGCTCTGCTTGCCGACGGAAATATGACAGTTGGCAATATTGGAAACACCAATGACGATGATATTGAATCTTTTTTAGACGACGGAGGTACCCAAATTATCGCTACGGCGGGTGATTCTAATGCCTATGGCCTCTATGCCGGCGGTGATATGACTGTTGGCGATATTGGAAGTAATGCCGAGATTATCGCCACGGCTGATGGTAACTTTGCCTATGGTTTGTACGCCGGCGGCAATATGACGGTAGGGGCTATTAACGGTGCGATTTCCGCTACAGATACTAATGGTTCCAATGCCTTTGGTTTGTACAGCGAGTTGGGCACTATCACCACCGGTGCGATTAATGGCACAATCACCGCCGACGCGAACCGTGATAATGCGTATGGCATACGTGCCGGTTCAGATTTGACTATCAATGGTAATATTGGGAGTGATATCGAGAGTGGCGCTTCGATTACCGCCACGGCTGGAAATGATGAGGCCTTTGGTTTATACAGCGGCGGCAATATAACTATTACCGGCGAGATTAACGGCTCAATCTCCGCTACCGCAAATGCCGCTGAACCAGCTTCAGCTTATGGAATGTACGCTGTTGGCGATATCAACACAGGAAATATCAACGGCTCAATATCTGCTGATATGACAAACGGGTCCGGTGCTTATGGTATGTTTGCAGGCGGCGATATTACGGTTGGCGATATTGGCGCCGATGCCCGTATTACCGCAACAGCTGCGGTTAGTAATGCCTTTGGTTTGGCCGCCGATGGCAATCTTACTACCGGGGCGATTGATGGGGCGATTTCCGCCACGGCGACCACCGGTAGCAATGCCTATGGTTTGTACGCCGCCGATGGCAATCTTACTACCGGGGCGATTAATGGAACAATTACCGCCACGGCCGGTGGTGCAGGTGCCTATGGTTTGTCCACCAACAATGGCGATATCAAAACCGGCAATATCGGTGGGACGATTACCGCAACAGCTACGTATAATTATGCCGTTGGCTTGTACGTCAATGGCGATATCATTACTGGGGCGATTGACGGCAATATTAACGCCACGGCCGGGAGTTATGCCTATGGTTTGGAAAGCTCCGGCGGCTCGATAACCACCGATGGTATTAGTGGAGACATTAACTCCACGGCGACCACCGGTTCATATGCCTATGGTTTGTACGCCGATGGCAATATAAACACTGGCGATATTACCGTGACCGGGAAGATTACCGCTATGGCACATTCTTCCGAGGCCATTGCTGTGCGCGGTGGTTCGCTCGACATCGGCGATATTAATGGAACGATTACCGCCGAGGTGACCAATGGTAACCGTGCGAGCGCCCTGCGTTCAATGTCGGATATGATAATTGATAGTATTAGCAGCGATGCTAATATTTCCGCCACGGCCTCGAATAGCGGCGCCATTGCTTTGTGCGCCGGCGGTTTGCTAACTATCGGTGCGGTTGATGGGAATATTTCTGCCACGGCGACCACCGGTAACAATGCGTACGCCCTGTATTCGGGTTCGGATATGACAATTGCTAATATTGGCAGCAACGCCGATATTACCGCAACGGCTGGTGGTTCAAATGCCTATGGTTTGTACGCCGATGGCAATGTTACTACTGGTGCGATTAACGGCACGATTACCGCTACGGCGACCAATGGCGCTTATGCCTATGGTATATACAGTTCGGGCGGCGATATACGCACCGGTGATATCGGTGGGACGATTTCCGCTACGACCGGGGAATGGAAAGCAGTTGGTATATACGCCGAAGACGGCAATATTACCACCGGCGATATTGGCGGGAACATTACCGCCATATCAGGCGGCAGTTCCGCTTTTGGTTTGCGTACCGACGGCACAGGGAGCTTGATAACCACCGGCGATATCAGCGGCACGATTAGCGCCAATGCCGGCGGCGACAGGGCCTATGGTTTCAGAAGCGCTGGCTCGATAGTAACCGGGAATATCGATTACGATGGTACGATTACTGCTATTGCCAATGATGACGATGCCTATGGCATGGCCGCTGATGGCAATATTACTACCGGGGCGATTAACGGGACGATTACCGCCAGGGCGACCAATGGTAGTACTGCCTATGGTATAGCCGCTAATGGCGATATTACTACCGGGGCGATTAATGGGACGATTACCGCAACTGCTTCCAACGACAATGCCTATGGTGTTGCAAGCGGCGGCTCGCTTAACATCAGCTCTATTAACGGGTCGATTGAAGCCACGGCCACCGATGGCTCCTTTGCATATGCTCTGCTTGCCGACGGAAATATGACAGTTGGCGATATCGGAAACAACGGTGAGGAGACCTTACATTTACTCGATGGAGGTGGCACTCAAATTATCGCTACGGCGGGTGATTCTAATGCCTATGGCCTCTATGCCGGGGGGGATATGACTGTTGGCGATATTGGAAGTAATGCCTCGATTACCGCCAGGGCTGATAGTAACTTTGCCTATGGTTTGTACGCCGGCGGCAATATCACCACCGGCAATATTAGTGGGACAATTACCGCCACGGCCAAGGGAAACGAGGCCGCTGGTTTGTACAGTCACGGCTATATAACCACCGATGCGATTACTGGGACAATTGACGCTAATGCGAGCGGTTCCGGTGCGTATGGCCTGCGTGCTCTTTACATTGAGATTCGCGGCGATATCGGCATCGGCAACAACGCCCTTATTAGAGCCACGGCCGGGCTGGACTATGCTTATGGTTTGGAGGCCACGGCTTGCCATACCTTCATCGGCGATATTGACGGCAATGTCATCGCTACTGCAGGGCGAAACTATGCCTATGGTTTGGCCGACATTTATTATATTGGAACCGGCGACATTAACGGACACATTACCGCCACCGCCGATGGAAATTATGCTTATGGTTTGTACGTCAGCGATGGTTCTATCAAAACCGGTGCGATTAGTGGAGATATTAACGCTACTGCGACCACCGGTGACTGGGCCTATGGTTTGTACGCCCGTAGCGGCAGGATTGATACCGGCGCGATTAGCGGCACGATTACCGCCACAGCCGGCCGTAGCGGGGCCTATGGTTTGTACGCTGATGATGATATAAACGTCGGCGGCGATATTAGTGGGACGATTACCGCCACGGCTGGAGCTGATGTGGCATTTGGTTTGTACAGCGGTGGTTCGATAACCACCGGTGTAATTAACGGCACAATCACTGCTAATGCCCAGGGTGAGGAGCCGTTAGGCGGCGCCTATGGTTTATACGCTGTTGACGATATAAACACCGGCGCGATTAACGGTACGATTACTGCTATGACCGGGGACCATGATGCGTATGGCATGTATGCCGGTGGGAATTTAACGATTAATGGCGATATTGGCAGCGATGCCAATATTTCCGCAACTGCTACCAACAGTTATGCCTATGGTATATACAGCTATGACGGCGATATCAACATAGGTAATATTGATGTCGGCGGGAAGATTACAGCCACGGCCGGGGGAGACGAGGCCGCTGGTTTATACAGCGCGGATGGTAATATCTATACCGGTGATATTGGTGGGACGATTACCGCCACGGCGCGTGGTGGACCAATCAGTGCTTATGGTTTATACGCCAAAGATTCTATCACCACGGGTGCGATTACCGGTGCAATTTCTGCTGAGAAGACACATGGTTCCGGGGCCTATGGTTTGCGCGGCGACGTCAATGTCACCACAGGCGATATTACCGGGAAGATTACCGCCACGGCGCTGGATTCGAGCAACGGTTACGATGCCTATGGCATATCTGCCGGCAATGAGTTGACGGTTAATGGCAATATTGGCAGCGATGCCAATATTTCCGCCCAGGTAGGGCGTAACGGTGCCTACGGTTTGTACAGCGGAAACAACCTCTCTGTCGTTGGCGATATTGATGGGGCGGTTCACGCCACGGCCGGGCATAACGGTGCCTACGGTTTGTACAGCGATGACGGCTCAGTCACCACCGGTGCGATTAATGGCACAATCACCGCTGATGCGGGCCATCATGGTGCGTATGGCATATATGCCTATGATGATTTAACGGTGAATGGCGATATCGGCAGCACCGCCAATATTAACGCCACGGCCGACACGGCCGACGATGGCTATAGCGGGGCCCATGCTTTGTATAGCGAAGAAGGCGATATTATAATCAACGGCAATATTGATGGGACGATTACCGCCACAGCCGGTGCAAATGCCTATGGTTTGGAAAGCTCCAGCGGCTCGATAAACATCACCGGCGCGATTAATGGGACGATTACCGCCACGGCGACCACCGGTTCAGATGCCTATGGTTTGGCCGCCGATAGTGATATATACACCGGTGATATCGGACGCAACGCAGTGATTACCGCCACGGCTGAGGACGACGATGCCTATGGTTTGGCCGCCCACGGCTCCATAACTACTGGTGCGATTAACGGCACGATTTCTGCAACGGCCAACGGCGGGGGTGGGATGGGCAGCGCCTATGGTTTAGCTGCTGATGGTTCTATTAACATCGAAGCGATTAACGGCACAATCACTGCTAATATGCCCAATGGGTCCGATGCGTATGGCATCTATGCCGGTTCTGATTTGACAGTGGGTAATATAGGTAGTGGTGCTGCGATTACAGCCACAGCCGGGCAGAATAATGCTGTTGCCTTGTTCAGTGGCAGCACACTCACTACCGGCGCAATTGGTGGAACCATCAGCGCCCACGCCGGCGGCGATTACGCGTATGGCATTTTGTCGTATGGCCGGATGGATGTCACCATTAATGGCGGGACAGTCAGCGCCACCCTTGCCGACGACAGCGAAGGAACGCATGTCGCCGCTATTCAGTCGGGACGAATTGTCGGCGGCGTATTAGGCACCCCCCAGCTCGTCGATGACACGGTTACTATCGTAGCCGGTTCCAAAATAACCGGCGCTATCGACCTGGCCAACTACGGTACTGACAATGATACGCTGAACCTGACTGGTTCCACTGGGAGCACTACGCTCAACAGTGATATCATGAACGTCGAGGACATAAACGTCACCGGCGGCATGTGGATTGTCAACGGCAACGTTGTTAATAACCTCAACGGCATCATGATACCGGTAGACGGAGGCACCCTTGACGGCTCCGGCTCTTTGGGTGATGTGACTATGTATGGCGGAGTTATCGGAGGTAACCGCACAATAAATGGAAATCTGAACATGCATGGCGGCACGATCTCGCCGGGCAACAGCCCTGGGACGATACACATCGCCGGCGATTTGACACTCTCCCCGACCAGTACTTACTATGTGGAAGTCACCAACAGCGAGCAGGCCGATAATGTGATTGTTGACGGCACGGCTGACCTGAATGATGCCACGTTACACGCTGCCGCTTTTGGTGGACGTATTACACATTCGTTTGACGTGAATGTGCTTGACGCAACAGGAGCCCTAAAGGGCGAGTTCGGCAGTGTTACCGGGAGTAATTTGTTTTTGAAATTTGGCGTTGCCTACGACTACCTCTCAGACCCCTGTCTCGTCATCTTGCAGGTTACCCACTTGCCCTATACAGCATTCGCCAGGACACACAATGAGCGTTCTATTGGTCATGCGTTCGATCACATAGTTCTCGACGGAGAAGATACAGGCGATATGAACACGGTTCTCTCTGCGATAGAAGGCCTGCCCGACGGCAGGGCGGTCAATAAGGCCTACGACCAGATGATGCCGCAGGATGTTCTCGGTCTGCCGGAAGTAACAAGAAATATGATGAATCAGTTCAGTGAAGGTGTGTTTGACCATATCGGTTCCGTTCAGAACAGCAGGCAATATGCGATGATGGGCGACAGCAGTAATCTCATGGCCAGCGCGAGCGATTCACCGGCAGTGACTCCTCAGATTGACAAATGGATGCCGTATGCCAAAGGATTCGGAACATGGGGCAGTCATGACGGGGAAAGCGACATTGCCGGCTATAACTACAGTACCTATGGAATGATGGGCGGTATCGATAAGTGGATATCTGAAAATACTCTTCTTGGTTTCGGCATGGGCGGCGCCGTGACCAATGTTGACTACAAACAGGATAGTGCAAATGCAGACATTAGCTCCATGCTTGTTTCGCTGTATGGGTCGTATTTTGTGGATAACTGGCATGTTGGCCTGAACTTAGGGTACAGCCATAACTGGTATGACGCAAAAAGAGGTATTAATTTTGACTCCATTGACCGTGATGCCAAATCAAGCTATCAAGGCAATGCGTATAACATCGCAACAGAGCTTGGCAATAACTTTGGCGGCAAGTCAATGCTCCTGGAGCCGGTTGCCGGCGTTGGGTACACAGCAGTTCAGCAGGACAGCTATCGGGAGACAGGAGCAAAGTCTCTGGGTTTGCGTGTCGATTCGGAGACGACGGAAGGCATTTACAGCAAACTTGGACTTAGGTGGGCCAAGGAATTCCGTTCCGAGAAGAATCCGGACACGGTATTTGTTCCAAAAGCAAATGTGTTCTGGATTCATGATTTTGCGGATGGCGCGACGTTTGACAGCGAGTTTGTTAACGGCGGCCATTTCTCAACAGACAGCATGGACCCTGTTCGTGACTCGTTTAATTTTGGCGCAGGGTTGAATGTCTTCTTGAGTAAGAGCACGCGGTTGTTTGTCGATTACGGCTGGCAGGGGGCAAGCTCGCTCAGCTCCAGCACATTACAGGCAGGAGCGCAGTGGTCATTTTGATGTGACAAGCCAAGCCGATGCCGATGATATGGGATTGCATTGCTGCGGCATGTTGTCCCGTTGAACAGAAGTAACCGGGGCCTGCACGCCTGATTGAGTGTGCAGGCCCCGAAAATTATATAGCTATATTAACCCAAAGTCGTAACAACCATTATTTATTGTCTTTTCTGCTGTCTTCGCTTAATATGCGGCGATATAGACCTGTCTCAGAAAGGGTATGATAATATGAAGAAAGCTTTAGTTACAGGTATTACCGGCCAGGATGGCTCTTATATCACCGAGCTTCTCCTTAAAAAGGGCTACGAGGTCTGGGGTATCATCCGCAGAAGCTCGTCATTCCACACGGGCAGAATCGACCATTTATATAAAGACCCCCACGAAAAACCACATCTCCGTCTTGTTTACGGCGACCTTACCGATGGCGGCAACCTTTTCACTATTGTCAATGAGCTTCAGCCCGATGAAATATACAACCTCGGCGCACAAAGCCACGTCAAGGTAAGCTTTGAAATACCGGCTTATACCGTCAATACCGATGCCCTCGGGACGCTTCGTCTGCTTGAAGCATTGCGTTCGATGAAAAAACCTCCCAGGTTCTACCAGGCATCCAGCAGCGAAATGTACGGCAAGGTCGTCGAAACCCCGCAAAGCGAAAAAACTCCCTTTTACCCAAGAAGTCCCTACGGTTGTGCCAAGGTATATAGTTTTTGGCAGACAGTCAACTACCGCGAAGCTTATGGCCTTTTCGCCTGCAACGGCATTCTCTTCAATCACGAATCACCTCGCCGCGGCGAGACGTTTGTCACTCGCAAAATCACCCGCGCCGCCACCCGCATAAAACTTGGCCTTCAGGAAAAGCTTTACCTCGGCAATCTTGACGCCAAGCGCGACTGGGGCTACGCGGGCGATTACGTCGAGGCGATGTGGCTTATCCTCCAGCAGGATAAACCTGATGATTTCGTCATTGCTACCGGTGAAACCCACTCTGTCCGTGAGTTCGTCGAAGAGGTCTTCGGCTGTCTCGATATGGACTGGCATAAATACATCGAGGTTGACCCCGTGTATTTCAGGCCTGCCGAAGTGGACATGCTCCAGGGCGACGCGACCAAAGCAGCCAAAGTCCTCGGCTGGAAACCAAAGGTATCCTTCAAAGAGCTTGCGAAAATGATGACCGAGGCCGATTTGAAAATCGCGCAGCAGGAAAAAATCATCGCGGAGCACGACAGAAAATAATGAGCGACTTTTTCAAAAACAAGCGAATCGTGGTTACGGGCGGCGCCGGCTTTCTTGGTAGTTATATCACCGAAGGCCTGCAGAAACGCGGCTGCAAAAATATACTCATCCCTAAAATCGAGGACTATAATTTTGTCAATCTCCCCGATTGTGCCCGTATGTATGACGATATGAAACCAGATATCGTAATCCACCTCGCCGCCGTAGTAGGGGGTATTGGTGCTAATCGTCAGCACCCCGGCAAATTCTTCTATGAAAACCTTATGATGGGCGTCCAGCTCATCGACCAGGCACGCCTTCGCAAAATCGAAAAATTCGTCGCTATAGGCACTGTCTGCTCGTATCCCAAATTCACCCCTGTCCCCTTCAAAGAAGACGATATCTGGAATGGCTACCCCGAAGAAACAAACGCCCCTTATGGCCTCGCCAAGAAAATGCTCCTCGTCCAGTCCCAGTCCTATCGTGCAGAATATGGTTTCAACAGCATATTTCTTGTTCCCGTCAATCTCTACGGCCCGCGGGACAATTTCAACCCTGACAGCTCCCACGTCATTCCGGCCCTTATAAAGAAATGCGTCGATGCAATCGATGCGGGCGATGACCATATCGTCTGCTGGGGAACGGGCTCCGCATCGCGTGAATTTATTTATGTGAGCGACGCTGCGGAAGGTATTCTGCTTGCCTCCGAACGCTACAACGGCACCGAACCCGTCAATATCGGTGCCGGTTTTGAAATCACAATCAAAGACCTTGTCGAAAAAATTGTAAAACTCACCGGCTTCAAAGGTCAAATCCGCTGGGACCCCTCAAAACCCGATGGCCAGCCCCGACGCCGGCTCGACGTCTCGCGTGCCAAAAAACTCTTCGGCTTCGAGGCACAAATGACTTTCGACGAAGGTTTGAAAAAAACCATCGACTGGTTCCTCGAAAACCGGCCCCGCGCTCGTTAACTGTTCCCTTAATAAACGCCGATTACACCAAAACTCCGACTCCGGATTTTGCTTGGTTTTAGGCCTGTTTGACAATATAATATAAGGGCAGCGGAAATGGGCTGCACCCATATTTTTATGGTATTTATGAGGGTTCAACGATGAGAGGTTTGGTAATCGGCATTTTGGTGCTTGCGATGTTTGGCGTTTGTTGGGCGGCACCGACCCCGGCTGTTGTCCAGAAACCCGGCGACTGGACGCTCGACATCCGTTTTGAAAACCCCCAGCAAATTACACTTAAGGGCTCTGTCCCACAGCGTTACTGGTACACAATTCTTACTCTCACCAATAAATCAGGTAAAGACGTCGATTTTTATCCCGCCGCCGAGCTTGTTACTGATACCCTTCAGGTTGTTCCCGCCATAAAGGGAACATCCGCTGTTCTCTTTGATAAAATTAAAACTCGTCACCAGGGCAAATACCAGTTCCTTCAGCTTATGGAAAACGCCGGCAATAAAATCCTCCAGGGCCAGGACAACACCGTTGACATCGCAATCTGCTGGCCTGATTTTGACCCCAACGCCAAAACCGTTAATATATTCATTACGGGCCTGAGCAATGAAACCGTAGCTATTGACCATCCCTCCGACAAAGACAAGGATGGCAATCCCGTAAAAGTTTACCTCCGCAAAACTCTTGAGCTGAACTACTCAATCGCCGGCGACCCCAAATTCCGCCCCGAGCAGAAGCTCAAATTCGAAAACAAAACCTGGGTAATGCGCTGATTTGGCTGACTGCCTGTCCGCTGATTTGTCGAGTGGTTCGCCGGAAAATTCAGCTTTTTATTCCTGCTGGGGATTCGCCGCCTTCTGCATCAGCTCGTGAACCCACTCCTCAAAAAATACTGGGTACAGGTTTAGCTTTTCGCTTCCCAGTTGTGCCCCGTTTTTGGATAAAAGTCCGCGCAGAAGGTCTTTGTGCTGGGGAAATTGCTCACCGATGCGTTTCAGGTATAGAGCAGCGAGAGTTTTAAGCCGCTGTTTTTTTACCGCCTCAGTTTGTTCTACCCCCCTGAAGAAACGCCTCACCGAATCGACTGTTACGCCTGCCTGAGGGAAATAAGACGCCAGTCGTTGGGGCGGCTTGCTCGGCAGCATAAACTCTTCGTCCATAGACGATTCCGTCTCTTCCGGCTCATAATGAATGAACGGGTCAAAGAAGAATACCGCCGGGCTATAATCCACCCTCAGACGGGCAAGATAAGGCACAAAAACATCCGGCGACTTCCCCGGCTGGAATAAATTCAAAGGCCCATCCCCGATAAGCACCGTAAAACAGAACCGATTCAAATCCTTGCGGTTGTACCCTGCAATTTTGTTGTATGCCTGCTGAATCTTGGGCATCGTTGCTCTCCGCACGTCCATTATCAGCATCCTCGCGTAAACCGTCCGGTCAACTATCGCCTCTATTTCTTCGAGCCGATGCTTCCAGTCCGCCTGCTTGGGCACAACTAATTCGTAGAATCTCGTCTTGCTGTCGTTATGCAGCCGGTCGTAAATATCCCAGCCCAGGACCCTGTCCAAAGTCAGGATATGAATCCTCGGCTCTCGCTGCTGATAACTCAATACATCGAATTCTTCGCCCATTTTTCGGCTGTTTCCTCAAACGGATAAATCCCGCTGTCTGATGGCTTGTCCCTTAGTTACGACTTTTTTATTATACTCAATTTATCGCTTAATTGCAAACCGTTCTCGCCTGTTTCGCCGCTGGCGAAAAGGCCTTTAATTTAGATTTGACGCCGAGAACGTATTGAGGTATTTTGCTCATAATATCGAGGGGTTTTGATTGAGAAAAATGTTTTTAAGGAGATTGCTATGAGAACGCGAATTTCACTAATTGCATTCACAGCTATTATCAGCATTGTTTTCGCCAGCCAGAGTATTTTTGCTGAGGATACCGCCGTTCAAAAAGGAAAGGAGAACACTATGCCTGTTCAATTACAATGGTTTGGCCACGCCAGCTTCAAAATCTCAAGTGGCAGCGATGTAATTTATATCGACCCCTGGAAACTCAAAAGCGCCCCGCACGACGCGACCATCGTTCTCGTCAGCCACATCCACTACGACCATTATTCCGCTGAAGATATCGCAAAGGTCTCCGGTATGACTGCAAAGTTCATTGCTGCGGAAGATGTTATTCAGGAACGGGGAAAAGGCCAAACACTAAAACCCGGCCAGTCAATCGACATCAATGGCGTCAAAATCACCGGCGTTCCCGCCTACAACATAACCAAACGATTTCACCCAAGGTCCAATAACTGGCTCGGTTTCGTAATCGAAATCGCCGGTAAACGCATATATTACGCGGGCGATACCGATGCCACCGCCGAAATGAAAGCCCTCAAAAATATCGACCTTGCCTTGCTGCCGGCAGGGGGCACATATACTATGAATGCTGCCGAGGCCGCCGACGCGACAAAACAGTTCAAACCAAAGCAGGCGATACCATATCACTGGGGCGATATTGTTGGCAGTCAGGCCGACGCGGATAATTTCAAAAAACTGGCTGGCTGTAAAGTTACCGTCCTCAAACCCGGCGAATCCATTACAATCGATTAGCGATTGTCAATCTACTGCTGATATTCAGGGGATTGTTGCATTGAGTTATCGAAGACGACTCTAAGTTTCCGCTGTTGGTACTCCACAGGTAGGGGCAACCCTGATTTTACCGTTCTAAATGCCTTACTTTGCCTATAACGCGCCTTTTATGCTGTATAATTGCGATTACTGGATAACTGATAACGACTTTGATTAAAAGGTGCAAAACATATCCGGTTTGACAAGCGTAGATATTAATGAACGGGACGGCTGGGGGGAAACCAGCAAGACCGTGAAAAGCCCGGGCTGCCTAAGCTACCAAACCTACCTGCAATGGCAACCCGGCTTCTTTTATAATTCCCTCTCGCGTTTTGTTTTGTTACGCCTTATTTACGTTATGCACCGTGTGGCACCGCGGGCATTCCACTGTCGCTCCGGCATAATTAGGCGGTATCTTCAGCGTCATTCCGCACGCGCATGCTAGGAAGACAAAACCGTTCACCTTTCGCATAATATCCCCGACCTGGCGAAGCTGCTTTTCCTTCTGCTCTGTTTTGGCCTCCGCGCTTGCTTCCCTAAGGGCGATGTCCTCTTTCGTTAACGCCGACGCCGGCATAACGGTTTTGCTTTTCGTCACGTTTACAAACGCGTCCGAATAGTCCTTCAATGACGCCCCCTGCGATATATTCCGCAAAATCCGTATCCTCTCCGATATTGGCGGGTGCGTGCTCGTTAGGTCTGACAGGTTCCATTCTCCCATTTTCTTGAACGGGTTGACTATGAACATTGGTGCTGTAACCTTGTTGGCTGACGCCAGTTGCGGGGCGTGGTCGTTTGCGATTTTCTCTAACGCGTTCGCAAGCCCTTCCGGGTATCGCGTCAGCCGAACGGCTCCCGCGTCGGCTAAATACTCCCGTCGCCTCGACAACGCGAAGTACAATAACTGCGTCACAATCGGTGCCAAAATCGCTGCCGCAATCGCGATTATAAGCAGTATCACCATTGCTCCGCCGCCGCCTTTGCCCTCGCCGGCTGAATACCTTCTCCTTGACCCTCCTCCATACATCATCCCTCGCAAAAAAACCTGCGACAAGAGCGCAACCGACCCCAGCATAACACCTGCCAGCGTTACGAATAAAATATCCCGATGCAGGATATGGCTCATCTCGTGCCCCACAACTCCCTGCAGCTCATCGCGGTTCAGTTTCGCGAGTAATCCTGCTGTTACCGCGACAGATGCTGATTGGGGGTTGCGTCCTGTCGCGAAAGCGTTTGGCGCCGGGTCATTGATTATATAAACTTTGGGCATGGGCAGTCCCGACGCAATCGACATTTCTTCGACTACGTTAAACAACTGCGGATTAACGTCGTGCGTAACGGGCACCGCGTTGCTTGCCGCGAGCATAATCTGGTCGCCCGACGAAAAGCTGATTAGCGTAAGTATCACCCAGATTCCCGTCGCTATCATCAGGCCGAGCATTCCGCCGTCAGGCCCATTGATTGCCATCCCGATAACCGCCCCAAGCCCGACTAAGCACACCGCCATCAGGGCCAGAAGAATTATCGAATTCCTCTTATTTATCCGTATCAGTTCCCACATAACTGCTTTTTCAGTGTTTAGCCCCCTAATTTATTGGGGGGTGTTTTCTATTAGAAACTGACTTTTGGTGCTTCACGTTCTTCTGTCGCTGAAACCTCGAAGAAATCCCGCTTGGTAAAGCTGAATATTTCCGCCACGATATTCGACGGGAACATCTGTATCCTGTTGTTGAAGAACATTGCCTGGTCGTTATACGCCTGCCTGGCGAAGGCAATTTTATTCTCTGTGCTCGAAAGCTCTTCCTGCACCACTAAGAAGTTCTGGTTTGCCTTCAGGTCGGGATAATTTTCAACAACCAGCATAAATTTACTCAGCGCATCGCCCAGTGCTCCTTCTGCCTTCGCTGCCTCCGCGACCGTCTTTGCTCCCATTGCCTGTGCACGCGCGTTTGTTACCGCTTCGAGCGTTCCTCGCTCGTGCTTGACGTATCCCTTTGCTGTTTCGACGAGATTGGGAATCAGGTCGTGACGCCGCTTCAACTGCACGTCAATCTGCGACCACGCGTTGTTAACCTGGTTGCGAAGCCCCACGAAAACGTTGTAAGTTCCGATTACATACAGAACCACTAACAGCAGTCCCGCCGCAATCGCCAGTAAAACAATCAGTGCAATCATCCCTATACTTATAACAGCCATTTTTTTTCTCCTTCAATAATCGCTTTATCTTTTCCCTTCCACGGGTTCGAGATTGCCGTAAACTTTAATACAGAGACAGATTATAAAGCAAAACAGGGACTTGTCAACCGCCAGAGCGCTATCTGCCATATAGCCGCCGGTATCGATTTGTTGTTTATTCGTAGCCGTATCGTTTTATGAACCAGCTTTTAACAACCTGCACCATAAGTAAATAGGCCGGCACTATTAGCGCCAGCGCTATGAAAAATGATGGAGGCGGCTCAACAAAACCAAGGTATTTGCCAAACGGAAGAAATGGCAGCACCAGGGCAACAGAAACAATATAAATCGAAGTGAAAAGCATAAATTGGCTGGGTTTGCTTTCAATAAAAGGCACTTTCCCTGTGCGAATGATATGAATGACCAACGTCTGGGTGCAGAGGGATTCCAAAAACCAGCCCGTCTGGAACAACGGCGCAGACGCGTGAAAAATAAACCACAAAACGCCGAAAGTAATAAAGTCAAAAAGTGAGCTGACGGGACCGATGACAATCATAAATTTTCTGATATAGTTCACGTTCCATGGCCTGGATTTGAGAAGGTATTCTTCATCAACGCTGTCTGAAGCAATGGCAATCTGGGACATGTCGTAAAGAAAATTATTGAGAAGAATCTGAATTGGCAGCATCGGCAGAAAAGGCAAAAACAAGCTCGCCCCCGTCATACTGAACATATTGCCGAAGTTGGAGCTTGAGCCCATCTTGATGTATTTGATGATGTTGCCGAAGGTTTTTCGTCCCTCGATTACCCCGTCGATGAGAACCAGCAAACTTTTTTTCAGGAGGATGATGTCAGCCGTTTCTTTGGCGATATCCACTGCGTTATCGACGGAAATGCCCACGTCAGCCGCCTTGAGCGCCGGCGCGTCGTTAATACCGTCGCCCAGATATCCCACGATATGTCCGTTTTTGTGCAACGCGTGAATCACTCTTTCTTTCTGCAGCGGGGAAAGTCGGGCAAACACGGTAGTAGTTTTGACCATTTCTCCAAGCGCGGCATCATCTATCTTTTCCACCTGTTCGCCGGTCGCGAATCCCCTGATATTCAAACCCACTTCGCTGCAAATCTTTTTCGTAACAAGCTCATTATCGCCGGTGAGAACCTTAAACTCTATGCCGAGGTTATTCAAAGTTTCGATGGTCTTTTTTGCTGATGATTTCGGCGGGTCCAAAAAGGCAATATAACCTTTCAGGATGAGGTTCTGTTCGTCGTCCTTGGTGTAAACATTTTTTGGCTGGTCAAAATCCTTGTATGCAACCGCAAGCACCCTGAAGCCCTCTGCGCTGAGGTCGTTGTACTCATTTTCCAGCTCGACAAGCACCAGTTTGGCCTCGTCCAAATCCAGTATTTCGCCGTCAAGCTCGAATTTGGTGCACCTTCTGTAAATCTCTTCCGGGGCGCCTTTGACAATAATCTGGTGTTTGCCGTCGGCCTCGACAACCACCGACATTACCTTGCGCGAAAAATCGAACGGAACCTCATCGACCTTTTTGTATTGCTTGACCAAAAGTTTCTCATAAGACAGTATCGCCCGGTCAAGAATGTTTTTAAGCCCCGTCTGGTAGAAACTGTTGATATATGCCATACGCAGGACGTCGTCGTCCTCTTTTCGCACCACGTCGCAATGTTTTTCCACTACAATCTTGTCGAGGGTCAGCGTCCCTGTCTTGTCGGTGCACAGCACGTCCATCGCGCCGAAGTTCTGGGTCGCGTTGAGACGTTTCACTATCACGTCCTTTTTGGACATCGCGATTGCCCCCTTGGAGAGGTTTATCGCAACCAGCATCGGGAGCATTTCAGGCGTCAAACCTACGGCAACGGAAAGCGAAAACAAAAGCGACTGGATGATATCGCCCTTCAAATAGGCGTTAATGGCGAAAATCACCAGCACCATGATGACCATAACCCTTATCATCAGCCATGTAAAACGGCGAATACCTTTGTCAAAACTGCTCTCTACGGATATTGCCGCCAGCCGTTTGGACAACGCGCCGAACCTGGTCTCGAGCCCCGTTTTAGCGACAACTCCAATCGCCGTTCCGCTTATGACGCTTGACCCCATAAACGCCATATTTATTAAGTCGGAAGGGGAGCGCCCCTTGGGAGTCAGCGGCTCGGCGGTTTTTTCAACGGGAAACGATTCGCCCGTCAGAGATGCCTGATTGATAAACAGGTCCTTGCAGGAAATGATCCGCATGTCCGCAGGAACCATATCGCCCGCAAAAAGGTCGATGATGTCCCCGGGAACAATCTCTCGTATCTTTACCTCCCTTGCCTTGCCGTTGCGAATTACCGTGGCAGTGGCCCTTACCATTTCGCTAAGCCGTTCCGCCTCTTTTCCCGCTCGATATTCCTGAATGAATGACAAAAATACGCTGATAAAGGCCATCAATATCACCAGGATGGCGCTTACTTTCTCTCCGAAGAACAGCGAGAAGCCCGCGATAATCAAAAGAACCACTACCAGCGGGTTTAAAAACTTGGAGAAAATCTGAAAAATAACTGTCCGCTTTTTCTTCTTGGCCGGCTCATTGTACCCGTATTCCTCAAGCCGTTTTGCCACCTCTGTTTCGGACAGTCCTTTGAGAGATGTATCAAAAAATTGCAGAACGGATTCCTGCGTGCAGGTCACAAAGTCAATATCTGGCGTTTTTTTATTGCTGTTTTGCATTCAACCAGCTCTATAAAACATTCGTAATTACTTTACTCTCGCCGGACAATCTGAACCGTAACCACGCAAGTATTCCCCAAAACACGGCTTCGCCCTGAGCTTTTTATTTGCAGCTTGCCCGTTTGGCAATAGTCGCTGCATTTTAAGACGAAAACCTGCGCCGGGGCAACCCTTTTTCTCCAGAATAAAAAAAATAGTTTGCGCCGCCGAAGCGTAGAGAAGCCGGGCGCTATTTTCCCCCGAACATATCCGACAGTATTTGTTTAATCTTGTTCCCTTCATCGAGCTTTGCCCTGGCAATGATGCCGTTCAGCTCGCCCCTGTCGAACCATAACCCGTCTCCCTTGGCGCACCTGTCTATCAGCAGCGTTGGCTTTTCATGTCCCACGTCAATTTTTTCCATTTTCTTGTCGCATATCGGGCATTGCCTCGCTTTTTCACCGCTGCTCGTATCTTTGACAAAGGAGCCGATAAGCTTCTTCGCCTTCCCCTCGTCGCCCAAAAGCATTTCGAGCTCGCCGGCGTCTAACCACACCCCTTTGCAGCCCGTGCAGTAGTCAATCTCCACCTCCGCCAGTTCCAGCGTTATCATCGCGTTTTTACATACCGGGCAATTCATAATTACACTCCCATCGATATAACATTATTTATTAAACAGATTACCACCTTTATCGTTTCTGCGAAAGCAGGAATCCGGAAATTAATCCCCTTAACTTGACAGATCAAGGGTATAAGCGTATACTCACAACTGTGGTATCGGCTAATCGAACTGTTACAAGGTGAGGAAGGATACCCCAAAAAGTGGTTGTCCTTGGATTGGTATGGAGCGTTTGGGCCGTATGGCTGTGAATTTTTCTGACCCGCCTGCGCGGCCCCACAGTGTATCTTTGTTTCGTTTTGGCGTCTATGTCTCCTTTTTCCTCTCAGGCCTTACCTCTCTGCTTTTTGAGGTCATTTGGAGTCGTCAGTTCGTAACTGTCTTTGGCAACAGCTCTTACGCCATTAGTATCGTCCTCTGTGCCTATATGGCGGGCATCGGTCTCGGCGGACTCCTCGGAGGCCGGCTCGCAGACCGTCTCACCCGGCGAATCTTTGCCTTCGCCCTTGTTCAGGCGGTTATCGCTTTTTGCGCCCTGGCAATTCCGCCTGCGCTCGACTGGATGAGATTGTTTGTTCCCACACTCTTTGTCTGGTCGTCTCATTCAGTGTTGATTAGCGCCATCGCCCGATTCAGTTTGTCTTTCGCCATCCTCGTAGTGCCCTGTTTCCTTATGGGCACGACACTGCCTCTCTTGGTTCGGGCGGTTACCGATTCCGACAAAATCATCGGCTCTCGCATTGGCCTGCTTTATTGCGTCAATACCCTCGGCGCCGCGCTCGGCTGTCTGGCAGGGGGGTTCTGGCTCATAGGGGCGTTTGGCCTGCGAGCGACTAACCTCCTCGCTGTCGTTATTAACTTTGTGATTGCCGTCGTTGCTCTGGCGATTTCCCTCCGTAATGATGTTGCTCTTCCTGCCTCCCCTGTTCATCAAACACAAATGCCCGACCATTACAATGAGTCGCGGGTATCATCCACGCTGCTGCTTACCATTGCGCTTCTCAATGGTTTCGCGGCCATTGTCTGCGAGGTTCTCTGGGTGCGATATATTTCCTTTATGGTCGGTTCTACTTACGTCTTCCCCATCATCCTCTGCATTTACCTCCTCGGTGCGGGACTTGGCAGCCTGTTTTATGGCTTGTTGGCGGGGCGAATCCGTCGCCCGGCGCAAACGCTCGGCATAGTAGAGTTGTTGATGGCGATTTTGATTCCCGTTATGTTTATAACCAGCGTTTCCGTTTTTGTCCGCATCTCTCCGCCGATACAAATCCCGCAGGCAATCGCGGTGATTGCCGTCTTTCTTCCCACTGTCCTGATGGGTTTTGCCTTCCCGCTTTTGTGCACCGTTTATGGTCGCGGCGTCCAAACTCTCGGCAGCCGCACAGGATTGCTCTTCGCCGTCAATACCGTAGGAACCGTCCTCGGCGCCATTTTGCCGATTTTCGTCCTCATCCCCTTCCTCGGCATACAATTGACTTTGTTGCTCGTATCTGTGCTTTATGGGGTTATGGGCATTTTCCTCCTCGTATTCACCTGCTTCAGGAATCGCCTGTCATTTCTCACCTTCGCGTTGCCGGCAGCAGGAGTATATGCCGCCGCTTTATTCCTGTTTTTTGCAGTCGTCCCCTCTGACCTCTGTAAACGGGTATTCCTCGCCACCGACTTCGCTTTGGCTAAGCATACCGATATCCTCTTCTATCGCGAGGGTTGCACAGGAACTGCTGTCGTAACCCAAAACCGTATCAATAATTGCAGAACAGTTTATATCAACGGCATCTCTGAAGTCCCGCTCCTCTACCCCCATCAGCTCTGCTTCAAAATGATTGGCGACCTCGCCCCAATGCTCCATCCCACCCCCGATGATGTCCTGATGATTTGCTTCGGCGGGGGCGTCGCCGCTGGCGCAACATCCGTTTTACCCGATGTCAAATCGCTCACTATTGTTGACCTCGAACAAAGCGTCGTCAAAGCTGCCTCGCTGCTCTCTCAGGAAAATAACAATCTCCTCCAAAACCCGAAGGCACACGTCGTCATTGACGATGGCCGCAATTACATAATGACCTCGCAGCGCAAATGGCCTGTCATTATCTCCGATTCCACGCATCCCAAATCCGGCGACAGTTGGGTCCTCTATACCCGGGAATTTTATCAGCAGGTCCGTGACCACCTCGCCGATGACGGTGTCTTCGTCGAGTGGGTCCCCATTCACGGCCTGAAAACAGACGAGTTCAAAATCATCGCGCGCACGTTCCAGTCCGTCTTCCCTCACACCAGTTTGTGGGTCGTTCACGGCGTTGACGAGCAGGCGAGATTCGTCGCCTATGTCCTTTTTGCCGCGACACCGCAGCCCCTCAAAATCGATGTGGCAAATCTCCAAAACCGCCTCAGCGCCGAACCCGTCCGCCGCGACCTCGAACCCTATGGCCTTCATACCCCCGCCGGCTTCCTCGACTCTTTCCTCTGTGCCGAAGATTCACTGCGAAAATGGACAGGCCCAGGCCCCGTCAACACCGATGACCTCCCCTTTACGCAATATAAAACCTGGTATTCTCGGGGCCCGATGTTTCGTAACTCCGATTTCCTCGAACCGATGGAAGATATCTGGCCCTTCCTTTGCAACGCCGGCTCAGAAGAAAACGCAAAACTGTTGCGCCAAGCCCTTGCGCTCCGCGCTAATGTTAATCGCCTCGCTCTCGCGGGAAACCTCGATAAGGCCTACTCCGTTCTCCCGGACGATATTCGATACCGGCAAATGAAATCTCTCTACGAAAAAGGGCCACAATACGTCAATGCCCTCGTGGACCTCTTCCGCGATGACCTCAAAGTCCTCGAATCGCTCGCGATTCTCCGTATCTCAGGCCCCGGAGGCCTTCAGGCCGCAACTCCTATCTATCAGCGGATTTTGAAGCTCGACCCCAAAAACGTCAATGCCCTCAACTGTCTCGGCGCTATTTGTATAAACGCCAATCTTCTCCCGCAGGCGCAAAATTATCTCACTCTTGCTGTTCAGCAGCAGCCCGATTGCCTTAACGCTCGCTACAACCTCGGTCTCGTCTTTTATCGCCAGGGTCTCGCAAAGCAAGCCCTCCCTCATCTTCGCTATTGCCTCAGTAAAGATCCTACCGACCAGGCCGTCAAAACTATGTTGGCCTACATTGAGAATTCTCCCAAAGCTGCTCCCCAGGATAATAATTCCATCGAGACCCTCGCCTCCAAAATCCAAAATTGACGCCTTACCTTATCTGTCTTCTAACTTCTCCCTTCTCCCTTGTGTCTTATGTCTTTGGTCTTCGGTCTTATGTCTGTGGTCTAATTTCCCCTTGACGCTTTTCCCCCAAGCCGTTAGCGTATATTAACTATTTGAAGGATTTTTTATGGTTGTTGACTGCCATACGCATATTCGAAGCGCAAGCGTGGAAAATCTTGATGCCTCAGAGCATCTCGGCGCAGCCGACGTGGTTGATAAGTGCATTGTTTTGGCATCTTATGGTTATGGTGAGCCGGCTCGAACCGTATCAGATGATGCAACTGAGCAGATCAACAAACACTTGAGCCAGTATGTCGAACGATACAAACAGAAAATGATTGGCTTCGCCTTTATCGACCCTCTCACCGACAGCGTCGGCGTTAAAAACCTCAACGCATCCACCGAAAAACTCGGCCTCAAAGGCCTCGTCCTCTATTGCTCGCAATCCGCCTTTCACCCCGCCCACACCAGGGCGATGCGGCTTTACGAGTCCGCCCAGGATTTGCACCTGCCAGTCTTTTTTCACAATACCCCCGTCGGCCAGAGAGGCTTCCTCGAATACGCTTACCCGTTTCTCCTCGACGAAGTTGCCCGCACCTTCCCGGAACTCAAAATCATCGTGGGCAATATGGGCTTCCCATTTTATGAACAAACCCTCTGCCTCTTGGCCAAACACAAAAACGTATTTGCTGACCTCTCTGTAAAACCCGGCAACGTCTGGCATATTTATAATATCGTCATCTCCGCTTATGAGCAGGGCGTCATGGATAAGCTCCTCTTTGGCAGCGCCTTCCCCGCCGCAAAGGCAGAGGATTGTATGGAATCGCTTTTTGGCTTCAATAAGCTTTTGACAGGCGCAGATCTCCCTGTCGTCCCCCGCTCGGCTATCCAGAGTATTATCGAACGCGAAACCCTTAAACTCCTCGGCATTGAAAAATAAAACTTAAAACTATGGCTCATCATTTGTTCAAAAGAAAGTCGCTTGGGTTGCTCCACGAGGAAATGAATGGTGACAATCGCCTCAGGCGCATCCTCGGCCCGTGGTCGCTGACAAGTTTGGGAGTTGGCTGCATCATAGGCGCAGGCATATTTGTTATCACTGGCTACGTCGCTCATTTCAAAACAGGCCCCGCTCTGCTGATCTCCTTCGTCGTGGCGGGGATGGCCTGTATATTTTCCGCGTTGTGTTACGCTGAATTCGCCTCCATGGCCCCGGTCGCTGGTTCTGCTTATACCTATGCCTATGCCACTCTCGGTGAATTACTCGCCTGGATAATCGGATGGGACCTTATCCTCGAATACACCGTTGCTTCTGCCTCCGTCGCCCACGGCTGGTCGAAATACTTTCAGAATTTTATCGGGATTTTTCATACCAACGTTCCGCATATTTTTGCCGGTGCCCCCTTCGACTACAATCCCTCTAACGGAATCTTTATGCAAACCGGAAGCTTCTTCGACCTCCCGGCCCTCGTTATCGTCACCATCGTTACTATCGTCCTTGTGATTGGCATACACGAAAGCTCGCGCTTTAATAACGTCATGGTGGCAATCAAGGTCTCCGTGGTGCTTCTTGTTATTGTTGTCGGCGCGTTTTACGTCAAGTCCGTCAACTGGCATCCTTTCGCCCCGTTTGGCTGGGCTGGATTGAGCATTTTCGGCAAGACCGTCTGGGGACAAACCGGCGCGGATGGTTCCCCTGTTGGAATGCTCGCCGGCGCCGCGATGATATTCTTCGCCTACATTGGGTTTGATTCAGTTTCGACTCACGCCGAAGAGGCGCGCAATCCTCAGCGAGATGTCCCCATCGGAATCATCGCCTCGCTTATTATTTGCACAGTGTTCTATATCCTCGTTACAATTGTCCTCACCGGCATGGTCCCCTACGACCAGATTGATACCGATGCCCCTATCGCCGCGGCGTTCCAGCACGTAGGCCTCCACTGGGGGCAGTTTGTCATTTCCCTTGGCGCCGTCGCTGGCATCACCTCCGTTATGCTTGTGCTTATGCTCAGTCAGCCCCGCGTCCTTCTCGCTATGTCCCGGGATGGCTTGCTTCCTCCCTCGTTTTTCGCCGCTGTACATCCCCGCTTCCGCACGCCTTGGAAATCAACCATTCTTACGGGTGTCGCTGTCGGCTCAATGGCTTCGCTTATCCCCCTCGGCATACTCGCCGAACTGGTCAATATAGGCACCCTTCTTGCCTTTGTCATCGTCTGCACCGCTGTCCTCGTCATGCGCTATATAAATCCGCAGGCCCACCGCCCGTTCCGTTGTCCGTTCGTGCCTGTAATTCCCCTCCTGGGCGTATTGTTTTGCCTCGTTCTGATGTTTTCTCTTCCCTCTGCCAACTGGCTCCGATTGTTTATATGGATGTCCGTGGGCGTTATTATTTATTTCCTCTATGGCCGCCATCATAGCGTTTTGGCTCGCCACCGCGCCGCTGAGCGTCTTGCCCACAAAGACAGCGATAGCAAGTAGGATTAAATTCTTGTCTATAATAAAACAGCCGGCGTTCAAGGAACGCCGGCTGTTCATCCTAGTGAAAAACAGTTTTTTGAACTCTCAATCTTTTGAACTCTATTGACTATATACACCACGAGTCATAGAGCGTCTATAGGGAGATTACTTAATACCAATTAGGCGATTGCTTAGGGTGGCCATACGAAAAATTTTCTTTATTATTTATTGAAAGTGCAAGGCAGGTATGGATAGAATTAGAAAGATAATTAAAGATTGGAGGCAAATATGAATCGCAGAACATTTTTGAAAAGCGTACCCGCCCTGACCGTACTGGCGGCGGCAAGGCCCAATTTAACCGAAGCCGTCAAAGAGAAAAACGAATCCTACGGCGAGGCGGTTAAAGCGGCTATCCCCCCGTTGGACCTCAAGCCAATCGAGCTTTTACCTCCCCAAACAGACGGCGGCAAAAGCGTCCTCGCTGCCCTCAAAGACAGGAAAACCACGCGCGACATTCGCGATGAGAAGCTCCTCCCCCAGATGCTTTCTAATCTCCTCTGGGCGGCATGGGGCGTGAATCGCAAGAATGGGCCGTTTGGGCAGATTGGGAGGACCGCTGCATCAGCCAGCAACTCTCAGGAAATCGACCTCTACGTCGTCTTGCCCGAAGGAACGTATCTCTACGAGGCGGTCAATCATCGTCTTGACCCTGTCGTCGCGGGCGACCTGCGTCCCAAGGTCAGCGCACACGGCCAGGGCGGCGCTATGCTTAAAGCCCCGGTAATTCTCATCTACGTCGTTGATATCGCCAAATACAGCAAATCCCGATTACAGGAGCCAGGCATGAGAGACGCGGAGATACAGAAATCTTATTACAACGTCGCGACGGGTCTCATCGCGGGAAATGTTTATTTGTTCGCCGCCTCGCAGGGTCTGGCCGCGTGGTTCCACAACTGCAATAAGCTCTCGCTCGCCACCGAATTGACACTGCGCCCCACGCAACGCGTTCTCTATGCCCAGACGGTCGGCTTGCCGGGTAAGGGCCCGGCGTAAACGATTTTTTATTTTGCGGCTGGACCGACAATCAGCAATTCAAATGAGTCCGGCTCAAAGTTCCTTCGGCGTCCGCCTTGCTGCTGCTCTCCCGGTGCGGCCGGTTTGAGTTTCGCCGTAACTAAGTATATCCTGTGCATTTTCGTGTCCAGTGCCATAGTGCGTGCCATCGGCGCAGTCGCCACCGTTTCGACAACCTTGAATTGGCCCGCCGGCTCTTCCTTTATCACCGTTATTGTTCCATCCTGACCATTGGAGCTGAATACAAGACCCGTCTCGGGGTCGAAAGCCGCCGCGTCAGGCCCTCTGCCTATAGCAGGCGTCGCGATACTCTTGCCCGTTGTGTAATCCGTTATCGCCATTTTGCCGTTCGAGCAGACCGAAAAGAGCCGCTTGTTTTTGAGGTCAATGGCCAACCCCGTGGGCGATTCGCAGGGTGCAATCGACCAGCGGTTCGTTACTATCAGCTTTTTGGCGTCTATCACGGCGATTTCGTTTTTGTCCTCCATATTGACAAATACCTGCCCCTTCTCATCGGACTGCGCAAATTCGGGCTTGCCGCCCAAGGGTATAGTTCCGATATTCGTGTCTTTGACTGCGTCGATAACGGTGCTGTCTTTGCTGCCCCCGTTGAATGTGAAGACGCGTTTTGTCGCCGGGTCGAACAAAATGGCGTCGGGCCTGTTGCCTACCTTAATCCTGGCGGTTTCTTTCAGTGTCGCCGTATCAAAAACCGTTACCGAGCTGTCGGCGCCGTTGCTTATATAACCTTTATTAAGCCCGGTGGCGATTGCTATCCCGTGCACGCCGGGCGTATTGTTTATGTCGCCGATTACTTTTTCTTTCTCCGTATCGAAAATAACGACGTGACTGGCGTGCGATATATAGCATCGATTTGCCTTGCTATCGACGGCAAGATAATCCCAGCCGCCCTCGCCTCCTATCGGGACCCTCTTAATCAGCTTGTAACCTGACTCTTCGCCTGATGCGACGCCGCAAAATGCTGCTACGCAGACAATCGCTGTTATCGACAGCACGCTTTGCAAAACCAATTTTTTTGTAACCATTTGTTCTTCTCCTTTTTCGCTCTCTTTTTGTCGGCCTGTTTTTATCTCGCGATAATTCTTTGATTCTAACCCGTCCTGTTCACGTTTTTCAATAATCTTTTTGCCTATCCGCCTGCATAATTAGATGCTAAGGCGGATTTCGGTGAAGATGTTCAGCGTACAGCGTTCAGCGGGTAGCGGATAGTGAATTTTCCTCCGGAAAATTCAACCTTGCAAATTCCTTATGGTATTCAAGAGCAGCTTTATCATACGCACGGGCGGCATCGATTTCGTTGACGAAGCTGCCCAGCCACGTCTTTTTCCCGTTTATCCTTATATTCGCGGCCCATTTGCCGGATTTCTTTATGATATGAACCCCTTTATACCTCGATGTTGTCTTTGTCTTGTCTGTTTTGCAGTTACAGTTGTTCTGTGAGCGTGTTGCCAATCGCAGGTTGCTTCTTCTGTTGTCTAATGTGTCGCCGTTTCTGTGGTCAACAAGAAGGCCCTCGGGGGCGTTTATTATTAACCTGTGCAATCGCACAAGTTTTATCTCTTCAGGGCTTATCCTTTGGCTCCCGAAGACATAGAATTTGCCTTTCTCTCCGGCAATGCCCCATTGAAAATTATTCAGGAGATAGAAAACGTCGGAATCAACAATTGTGCATTTGCCCTCGGTGAGGCGTATTTTGCGGAATGTGTAGCCGAACTTCCGTTTGCGATACCACACCACAGGCCACGCGCAAACCCTGTCTAACCAGTTTGGAACATTGATTGTTAAGTGAAGTTTCATAATCCCCTCGCTTAAATTAAAAATTAAATATAAAAAAGTAAAAATTTTGATGCTCAGCCCCGCACTTTTCTTCGAAAAGGAGACGCGGGGCTAAGGCCCAATTCGAGGAACATCGTTCCTCTATAATTGGGCCAACTTGCGCGCTTTTGACGAAAACTAAGGGATTCCCTGATGGGGTCAAAAACGATAAGTCCTTTTGCGGCAAAGAGATAAATTTTTTTATTTTTTTCGCATCTAAGGGTTTTCGACTTGCGCGAAAATGGATAACAACTGTTTTTGTCCAGAATTTAAAACCTTGGCGTAAAAGAAGTTACGTCAAAAATGGGCAGAGGAATGTCCCCGCTACTTTTTGTAAGTGCTGACAAATAAGGACTTTAACGCTGTTTTTAAAGCGCCCAAAACGCTACTTTTTATGCCACAGAGAGAAAAAAAACGCACCCGAATAACCTACTTTTTACCACATATAGAAGGTTCTCGACTCAGCTTCATTCGGAGTAACTCAAGTGGACCGCCAGATATGAGAAGTGTCTCTGTTAATCCCAATACGTTTCGTACAAATTTCTCATCCAGTTCCTTCCGGATGGGATCCCTATCAATTTCATTCAGTGGCAAGAGTTGTTTTCCGCTCATAGCGTCGAACAACTTTACGGCTTCGTCAAGCTGGGAGGGCTTGAGTGCCGTTACATCTAGGATGGGTAGAGTTTGTAGCGCCGATTTGCCTATATTCCCCCTCCCTGACTGTTGCTTATTAGAATGCCACCATCGCAATAATAACCCAAACGACGTATTTGCCCATAGAACCAGAGCCTTTTCCTGTTCAGCGGATGAAAGACTGATTGATAACCATGCGCGACCACCAATAGTTCTGCGGGAAGTGAATTGCATTCCTGTAGACTGGCTATTAAACTGAAAATCGCAATTAAAGTGACAATATGAAGCGGTGTTCCATACGCTCTTAACCTTGAGATCTAGATTAGCTTGCTCCTCATTTGTTGCTCCACGGCGGGGAATTCCCTCGCAATCTGCATCAAATAACATTGTCCGTTCATTTTTAGCTTTATGAGCCCAAAGAACGGGGTAAGTAGGCGAACTCTTTGGTTTTACTGGGGAGATATCGAAAGGCCCTCTTATTTCACCTGTTGGTGCGGCGCCATTAATATCCCTATGGATGGGCCCAATAGCCCCAATTGTCATAACTGTAGTAATAGGTATGTTCACAGTTTCCGACTTATTCATAGTCGGTAACCAGATACGATTCTCAATTGCAAGCTGATACGCTGTCTGCGCTAGAGAAAGGTCCGCAATGCGTGCTAAGTTCCAACCTCCAGAAGCTGGTAAAGGAGCATCCATCGCTTGGCCGATCACCTCGTCGCCAAAATGAAGGAGAGTGCCGCCCATAGGCCCATCCTCAAGACGGCGAAGATTCTTTCCCGCTATCAGCCGACGAATCTGTTCCGCAGCACTTGCCCCGAGAAGCGGATATGCCGGTCGTTCGCTGAGAATCACAAACGTGGCCCGTTTACTGCCTTTTTTAGCTTTGCGGCCAACGACAAGACATTCACCCATACCCGTATCAGCAGAGAACGACATATCTGTACTGCCAGCTCCCGCGATCGAAATTAATATAAGGTTGCCATAATTCTTGGCCAGAAGGGCGCGCGAATCCTCCCAAGATTCTCCTGACATGAGACTGAGAGGCATAACCATGGCCAACACGCCGTCTGGCTTTAACTTACGATCGGCAAGAACCAAAAAGATAGAAGCCTCGCCGGCGTTGCCGTGAGCACTGGTGTCTTTCGTCAATCGCTGCGTAGCTTTGCTCATCAATTGCTGTTCCTCAGCACTTGAACCGAATGCAGCAAACATCGGATTAGGAACAGCGAGGCTTTTTCCCTCGTGGACGGTTGCACGTGTAAAGGGTGGATTCATAATTACCACGTCGAAGGAGGCATGAGGAAGTGACCGCCAAGTTTCTTTCTCGGTCTCGCCAGCACCTTCGGCAGCCTTAGCGGTAATGGAAAGGATTTTAAACTTTCCCTGAGGATCCAGCAAATCCAACGAGCCGAGCGCAATAGCGTCATCCGGTTGCTTGCCATAGGCTACGGTCAGTATGAAACTTCGCTCATACTTCACAGTCGGATGAGCGCCCGATAGCATCGATGCTGTCAGGTGCGCCGCTGCTGGTAAAACATCGCAACCGATAAGGGCAGTTGCTATCATCTGAGCGTGAATTGCTTCGGCATCTCCACCAGCAAGTTCGTGTAGCTGACTCACACGCTGGTAGGCGGTAGAAAGAAGTGTTCCTGTCCCACATGCAAAGTCAGCAATACGAAAAGACTTTACAGCATCCGCACTCGACCACGACCCGCCTGCTGGCGGCGCGTCCGGCGTAATCGCCAATCCAACCAGTAGCGCTGCTGAAGCCGGGGTGGTGTAATAGGCGGCAAGGAACTTTCGGTCGGCAATCAACCGCTGGAATACGGCGCCGGTCAAATCGTGAGAACGCATCAATCGATTCTGGAGAAGCTTGTCAGCGGTTATCGCTAGGCCCTCGATAAGTGTCTTGCTCTCTGCTGTTGGAATCGCTTCGAGTATGCGACGCGCAATATCAAAGATAGGCCAGTAATTAACTCTGAGTATCTTTCGCCATTCAGCTAGGATGGCGGACTTGCTAAGGCCACCGCTGGAACTTCGGAGTTGTTCAATTGAATTAACGATTGCCAACTCGCCCGGACCACCCGCCAAGACATCCTGAAACACAAAAGCGTTGGCCAAAATAGCCGTAGCCATACGTCGTGTCTGGGTACCATCTTCCTGACACAATTCTTCACTTATCTTGTGAATTGCACCTGGATGAGCATTAACCATTTCTTCCAACAAGCCCGCCGCCTCACTAACACCGTTGACTAATTGGTTTGCAGCTTCGTCAATGATGTCGGGCGGAATTGTCGCCGACTGCACAAGAATTGAGAGGTCGGAGACACTCCCAAGAATCCAACCAGAACGCGGCCAGCGAGAATGTTTAGATGGATCGCTACCGGTATAGAGCGACATTTCTAGATCATTAGCATTTGCCAGTTCACTCTTTAAGAGTGCTCCCTGTTTTGTTCGCAGTCTCACCGGCAAACGCACAGCAACCGACGATAAGATTGGCCTTCCCGTGTCACGCAACTGTTTACCAAGACGCAACATGGCATCTGATTCAACGGTGACTGCTGGCAAAACTTCGGTTTCAATTGTCACAGGAGAAACGGTTTGTTCTATGACTAGGATATCGGCCTGTTCCGAACTTCCTTTAAACATGCCTGTATTCTCTGAGCGAACGACATTGGAATCTCGCCAAGCGAAGCGTGTCTGCCTCAATACTCCGGCTAAGGTGTCATTAATTGTATGTTCGGTTGTCGCCATAGCTCTCTAAACCCACTATAGAATTTCAGAAAGGAGGAGTCAATCATAAACAATTGCCGATTTGCGATTGCCGAATGCCGATTTAAAAACGGAGGACCCGACTTCGCCTAAGGGCTACGCAGGGCAGGCAGCGTTCAGCGTCCGCCTCGTCCCTTAGGGACGGGCGAGACCTCGCCAAAAGGCGGGTATAGCGTGCAGAATAAAATTGGATTCCCGCGTGCGCGGGAATGACAAATATAAAAACCTCGCCTAAAAAAACTCGACGGTTGGAGCACTCCATAAGTATATACGCATATACTTATATACTATCAGTCATCTTCTATTGTTTATCCGCCTGCGGCGGGCAATAATTTACACGGGAAAATATTAATTTACTTGAACTATAATGCCGAAAGCAATATAGTATAATTATGGGAAAGATAACATTTTCCTGGGACGACCGAAAGGCGGCACAGAACCTCAAAAAGCACGGGGTTTCGTTTGAAGATGCCTCGACGGTATTCTTCGATGAGAACGCCAAAGAGTTCTTCGACCCCGACCATTCGGCTGATGAAGACAGGTTCCTGATGCTGGGGTTTGACTGCCGACTGCGGTTATTGGTTGTTTCATATTGCTTTGACAGCCGGGTAAGGCAAATCAGAATTATTTCCGCAAGGAAGGTGACAACGAAGGAAAAAGGCGAATTTGCCAGAGGTGAACTATGAGAAAAGAATACGATTTTTCGAAACTGAAAGGCCGGCGGAATCCTTACGCCAATACCCTCAAAAAGCAGGTTACGCTGCGTCTTGGGGTTGATGTGATTGAGTATTTCAAGCAAATGGCACAGGAAACGGGAATCCCCTATCAAAACTTAGTCAATCTTTACCTGCGTCAGTGTGCTCATTCACACAAAAGGCTGACCGTCGCATAATCAAAACTTTTTAAGAACAGCGACACCCCGCGTAATCAGCGTCTAAAAAACTCTGCGGCAAAATAAAAAAAGGCACGGTAAAATCCGTGCCTTTACTATACGCTATACGCTGTCCGCTATACGCTGATTGTTTAGTTGAGAATTGAATCGCCGGCGGCCTGTCCGCAGGGGACCAATCGCTTCATCTGTCGTTCATAGAGCATATTGTTCTGCTCGATGAGATGCGCGATGAGGCCGACCTGGCTGAGGATAATCTCGATGAGGCCGATGCTGGCCATGGTGGATTCGGGACTGTAGTTGGGCAGGACAATCATTATGTAGCCGTAATCGCTGCGTTCGGTGGCGAGACCCGTTATGACTAAGCCGAAGCCGTTGACGTTTGTGATTATTGGTTCTTCGCCGTCGTTGATTTTGGCGCAGAGTTCTTTGATGTAGCCGTCGGTGATGCCCAGTTTTGTAAAACCTTCGGCGTCGCTTGGCCAGTAGTTGCCCTCTTTGCTGATAATTACCATCATTGGCCCGTTTTCAGGCAGAAGGTCAAATACCTGCCGGGCAATCTGTTCGTTTAGGACGCAACTATGCGAATAAGATGAGCCGAAAATATCCATTACGATAGCTCCTTTAATAAGTAATATCAGGAGCAACTTCGGCATTAGTTTAGGGCGACTTGTGGATGGGCGGTTATCGGGGCGATACCAGTATAAAAAAAGCCCTGCTGATAACTGGTTGTGTTTTTATAGGACGGTAGAGATGCTCCTGATAACCTGATTATCTGGTATCCTGATTACCTCTGAACGCTGCACGCTGTCCGCTGAACGCTGATTTAATAGGAGATGTTTGCCCTGAGCCAGTTCATCGGGAAGTGTTTGCCCGGGCAGTCGGTAACGTGTCCGCCGGGGACCGAGCCGTGGCCAAAGACCCTGCTTTTGGGGATGTGGTATCGCTGCTGGAGGAAGCGAACTAATTTTGCGAGTGATTCCATTTGCCGGGAGGTTGGGGCGGACTGGTTGAAGTTGCCGACGAGGCAAATTCCGATGCCTTCCTCGTTTGCCCAGTTTCCCGGCGTTCCTCCCGCGTGAGCGCCTGTCAGTTGTCCTCTCCAGCGGTAAGTCGGCTCAACCTCGCCGTCGCCGCTGTCTGAGCCGTTGCCTATGACGAAATCGTAACCGACGCCGTTCCAGCCGTTGTTCTCGCGGTGCCATTTATCGATTATGGTCGCGTTGCCCTTATCGGTGGCGGAATGATGAATTACTATCGCTGACCAGGCCCGTTCCGTATGTGCCGTCGGCATCCATCCGCCCGGAACTCCGGGCAGGGGCATAGCCGGTCTTGGCTGAGACGGCAATGTTTTTTTGGGCGGAACGTATGTCGGCGGAGTGGGGGGAGTTTCATACACGATTTCCGGGCCTCGTTCCGGCTGGCCGCAACCGCTTAAGCTGAATATTAGTACACCTGAAAGAAGCCAAACTAATCGACGCATGTATATTATACCGTTTACGCCTTTCTATAAAGATTAGAGACAGGATATTATCGGCTATTAGCGGCTTTTGCCTGCACTTTTAGGGTTGCGTTTTTCTTTGTATCTTATCATTCGTAAGCTGTTGCCTTTTTTGCTGTATTCGAGGACGTCCATAAACGACCTCATCAGGAGCATTCCTCTGCCAGCCGGCTTGTAGAGGTTGTCGCCGTAGCGCGGGTCAGGAATTACTTCCGGGTCGAAACCTTCTCCCTCGTCGGTCATACATATTTCGACTTTATCCGGCTCAATCGAATAATCGACCTTTATCGCCTTGCTCGGCTCCATTTTGTTGCCGTGCTTCACCGCGTTTGTAAAGGCCTCTTCGAGGGAAAGATGGATGGCAAAAATATCCTCCTCGCTGTAGTTGTTGGCCTGCAGGCCGGGCTGAATTTCATTGAAGACGTCGACCACAGCGGATGGTGTGCTCGCTACAACAACGGAGCGACTAATCGGCATAAATTCAACACCTGCTCATACGTATAAAACCACCCTTAAAACCTATGGTACTGTAAACAGCCCAAAATGCCGACGATAGGGCAACGCAATAGCCGATACTCTACGGTTCTTTCGTTAAACTCGCGGCGGCCTCTGCCCTGTCAGGTAATATATCGAAAATTTCGGTCAGGCGTGTGATTTTGAAAATTTCGTAAATTCTCGGGCTGATATTGCAAAGACGAAGCTGGCCATCCTGTTCGTAAATCTTTTTGCTGACACGAATCAGGAGGCCGAGAACGGCTGAAGAAAGGAATTTGACATTTGCAAAATCAAGGATGAGATTAATTTTTTCGGACTGTTCAATAATCCCCACCAGCGATTGCTGAAGCTCGACGATATCACGCTCTTCGAGGATTTTTTCGTCGGTGAAGGTTACTATGGTTGCCTTTTCGCCATACTCAACACTGACTCTTGGTTTTAATGACGCCATAACAAAATCTCCATAAAAACAACGGTTCCCACCCAAAACATAGGCCAGATGGGCAAAATAACAAATTTTGAGGAGCAAGGCAAAGGTTTTTTTTATTAGCCACGGATTCCACGGATTACACGGATTTTTTTGGCCACAGAGGGCACAGAGAACACAGAGAACAGTCAGCTTTGTGTTCTTGGCAGAGGCAATGCTCCAAATGTTGTTTGTGTGCTTGCCACCCGCCTTCATCCACAAGGGCTAATCGCCCTTTTATAAAGCTGACTGCTTAGACGCAGAATTTGATGTCGCCCACTGCTATTCGCCCTTCGGCTGTGCTCAGGGCGTGGCAATTTACCGGCTGACTGTAAAATGACGCAGATTTTGAGGAGCAAGGCAAAGGTTTTTTAGCCACCAACAAAGAGTTTTACCGCCGAGAGCGCGGAGGGCGCAGAGAGTTTTTTAGACACTGTTTCTTAATCACGGATTACACGGATTACACGGTTTTTTTTAGCCACAGAGAACACAGGGCACACAGAGTTTTTTCAGACACGGATTACACAGTTTTCGGCCAGGGAAGTGTGCTTGACAACACTTTTTCGTAAAGCGAGCTTTGTCAAAAGTTTTGTCTTCGCCCACAGTACTAACTTCGTTATCACCCTGTCTTTTGACAGGTCTGGCCGAAAAAACACGGATTAACTAAATACGGATTGATGATTTGGGGGAGTAAATGATAGATTTTTAGGAGCAAGGCAAAGGTTTTTTTAGCCACCAACAAAGAGTTTTACCGCCGAGAGCGCGGAGGGCGCAAAGAGTTTTTTAGACGCTGTTTCTTAACCACGGATTAACACGGATGGACACGGATTTAGTCAGCCGGGGGGCATACTTGCAGCGGTCATTTCTCGATACTCGTATCTGTGAATGCCCGCTACTCGTCTGCCCAGCGACTTTGTCGCTTGCCGACGTAAACGTCAAGTCGGCTGACAAAAAACACGGATTTGCTTTTAACCACAAAGAACGCATGACTGGCCGAAAAACACGGATTAACCCCGTGAGATAGCGAAGCGGCATCTCACGGGGTGAACACGGAGAACAAAAAATGCTGGGACTTGTTTTGGGGGATTACAGTGGGTCCCCTGTTTCAAGCCAAAATCATCTGGCTCCCCGCCAAAGACATGCGGGGATCTTCGCTGCGCTACGAGGGGAGAGCCGGGTGAATAAGGAACGGGATTGACGAAAGATAAAAACTGGGGTATTGTGGGGTCGGGAAATTACCGCATTTTAAGGAAATGACATGGCAGAGGATGCTGTTCAAAAATACTTAACGGACATAGGGGAGATTTACCGAACCGGAGGCGGCGTCGCTGAGGAATCATACTACGGGGCGCTGGAGGCGTTACTTAATGAAGCAGGAAAAGCGTTGAAGCCACGGGTGCGTTGCGTTGGGCAACTAAAGGACACCGGGGCAGGCACGCCGGACTTTGGGTTTTTCACAGCAAACCAATTTCAGAGTTCAAAGGATTCACGACCAATAGAGGGACAGAATCCGGAACGCGGCGTAATAGAGTGCAAGCCGTGGAAAGATGATTCCTTTGCACGAACGGATAGCTCTCAAGTTTCTAAATATTGGGACAAATACGGATTAGTGCTTGTTACTAATTTCAGAGATTTTGTGCTGGTTGGGCGAAGCGAAGATGGCAAACCAGTGCGTCTCGAATCGTATCGGATGGCGGAAAGCGAAAGCAAGTTTTGCGAGATTCTGGAACACCCTCAAAAAGCCGCGAAAGAACAAGGCGGTCGATTTGTCGAATTTTTGCGCAGGGCGATGCTTCACGCTGCGCCGCTGACAGAGCCGGAAGATTTGGCTTGGTTTCTTGCGTCGTATGCTCGTGAGGCAAAAGGTCGTGTGGAGCAGAGTGCAAATTTGCCGGCATTAGAGGGATTGAAGAATGCGCTGGAAGAGGCGCTTGGAATGAAGTTCGAGGGGGAAAAAGGCGAGCATTTCTTTCAGGCGACGCTGGTGCAGACACTTTTTTACGGGGTGTTCTCTTCCTGGGTTCTTTGGAGCCGGGAGCATGGGGGACAGCCGGATGCCAAATTTAACTGGCATGATGCCGCATGGACGCTTCATGTGCCGATGATAACGAGTTTGTTTGACCAAATAGCTACGCCGAAGCGGCTTAAGCCATTAGGTATAGACGAGGTTCTTGACTGGGCGGGAATGGTTCTTAATCGTGTTGATAGGGCGAGTTTTTTCAGCAAGTTCGAGCAAGAGAATGCAGTTCAGTATTTCTACGAGCCGTTCTTAAAGGCATACGACCCGGAATTGAGGAAAGACCTTGGGGTATGGTACACGCCGCCGGAGATAGTGAAATATCAGGTCGAACGAATAGATAGAGTATTACGTGAAGAATTGAATATCACCGATGGGTTGGCGGATGAGCAGGTGGTTGTCCTTGACCCTTGCTGCGGGACGGGGGCATATCTGGTTGAAGTGCTTAAACGAATACACAAGACACTTGCGGAAAAAGGGGCGAGCGCACTAACTGCGCAGGGTGTTAAGGAGGCGGCAAGAAAAAGGGTGTTCGGATTTGAGATTCTGCCCGCACCGTTTGTGATTTCGCATTTACAGATTGGATTGTTGCTTCGGACGATTGGCGCGCCATTAAACGCGGAAGGCAGTGAGCGTGCGGGGGTGTATTTGACGAACGCCCTTACGGGCTGGGAGCCGTTGGAAGACCCGAAGACGCTGCTTCCATTTCCGGAGTTGAAAGAAGAGCGAGACAAGGCGAACAAGGTCAAACAGGAATCGCCGATTTTAGTGATATTAGGAAATCCGCCTTACAATGCTTTTGCGGGGACAAGCCCGGAAGAGGAAGGCGACCTTGTTGAGCTATATAAAGGTGCGTATGATGTGAAAATACCTCTTAAGCGAGACAAAGAGAAGATCATCAGAAAATACCAACTTTCGGACCCTGTTCAAGACGGAGGATGGGGAATCAAGAAATATAATCTAGACGAACTTTATGTGCGTTTTTTCAGGATTGCTGAGCGGCGGATAGTGAAAAGCGGTAAGGGGATTGTGAGCTATATTTCTAACTTCTCATATCTTGGAGACCCGTCATTTGTCGTGATGCGCAATAAGTTCATGGAGGGATTCGACAAGATATGGATCGACTGTATGAACGGCGACAGTCGAGAGACGGGAAAGATGACGCCAGAAGGAAAGCCGGACCCGAGCGTTTTTTCTACGGAGCAAACTTCTGTAGGTATCCGGGTCGGGACAGCAATTTGCGTATTGGTTCGCAAAGAAAAACGGGACAAGAAACCGAGAGTGCTATTTCAGCATTACTGGGGGACAAATAAAAAAGAAGATTTGCTTGAGAGCTTGAAGGCAAAAGATTTTGATAGGAGATATAAGGCAGCTAATCCGGAGAAGAGCAATAAGCTCTCATTCAGGCCTGCAAATGTTTCAGAAGATTACCTTGGATGGGTCAAATTAGCCGACTTGTGTCAATTAAAACCTTTCCCTGCTTTTATGGAGAGTCGAAAAGGGGCTTTAATTGACTTCGATAAGGCAAAGCTAACAGAGAAGATGAAAAGCTATTTTAATAATTCTGTTAGTTGGGATGAATTTTCTCATAGATACAGCGAAGTTTGCGAAAGCAATAAAACCTATGATGCGAAAAAGATACGAACTACTTTATTAAAAACAAATTCTTACAAAGAGAATAATCTAAAAAAATATTTTCTTCATCCCTTCGATATTAGATGGTGTTATCATGAAGTTAAAACACCCCTTTGGCATCGTTCAAGGCCAGAACTGTCTCAACAGTTTTGGGATGACAATATTCACCTTGTTAGTAGGTTAAAAACAGAAAAAGAAGCTAAGGGGAGTCCTCTAATTATCACAAAAATAATGGCCGACTGTCAAAGCTTAGCCAGAAACGTCTCAATAGCTCCGCTTTATTACAAAATCCAAAAGAAAAAGTCCAAAGATGATGACGAAATGACGGCAAATTTTCTTGGGGACAGAGGAAGAAAAGAAGAAGTAAGAGCCAATTTATCAAACAACGCTCGAACTTATTTGGAAAATCTTGGACTCCGTGATCCTGACAAAGAAAAAAACGTTGCCGAATTTCTTTGGATGCATTGTCTTGCGATTGGATACAGCTCTGCATATTTGGAAGAGAACGCGGACGGGATACGTCAGGACTGGCCGAGGATACCGTTACCGAAGACAAAGAAAGTTTTATTGGAGTCGGCGGAATTGGGGAGACAGGTTGCTGCGTTGTTAGATACTGAAAGCCCGGTTGAAGGCGTGACGACAGGTAAAATTGATTCACGACTGAAAAGTATTGGTGTTATCACGAGAGTTGAAGGGGGAGCGATAAGACCTGATAAGGGCGAACTTGATTTGACGGCAGGATGGGGGCACGCGGGTAAAGGTGGCGTGTGCATGCCGGGCGCGGGTAAATACGAAGAGCGAAAGCAGGAGGATGCAGAACTCAAAAAAACATTTGGGGATGAGACGCTGGACATTTATTTGAATGGTGCGGCGTATTGGGAAAATGTTCCGAAATGCGTGTGGGAATATTATATCGGCGGGTATCAGGTTATTAAGAAGTGGCTGAGTTATCGTGAAAAAGGGATGCTTGGGCGTGGATTGAAGGTTGAAGAAGCTGAGTATGTTACGGAAATGGCACGCCGTTTATCTGCACTGATAATGCTACAGGAAAAGTTAAATACAAACTATGAGACCGTTAAGAGTGATACATGGGTTTGGCCTCGAACCATAACATAACGTAGGAGTTAATTAACGGCCAATGACGGCTGGGCGATAAAGTAAACAATGACAGGAAAGAATCCTACAAAGGATGAGTGTGTATGAGGTATGCGGGACTTACGGATGAGCCGGAAAGAAGAAAGAGGGAACATAGCAACCCTCGCGAGTTCAGAGTAATGCAGCAATTCACTTGCGAGGCGGCAGCCCGGCAATGGGAAAGGCGAATGCTGGCGCAGGGCTATGAGGAAGATACCAGCGGCAAAGGGTGGAAATATGGCTATACCTTTTCAATCTGAAGTTAGTTCGTAGGTCGTAGTTCGCGGTTTCAAATCAGGTAAGCAGCACTCGGGGAGAGCTGGGCGGATGCGGATGCCGGACCCCAGATAACGACATTCTGGGGCCTTCGCTGCGCTTCGGGAGGGCAGGCAGGTAGGACGGAAAACGGCAATAAAGGATTTGAAACTTGAGATTTAAGATTTGAGAAGAAATCCTGGAAAACGGCAATAAAGACCCCGAAGCAGGCTTCGGGGCTAACCAAACTGGATCCCCGACAGAAGGCCAATGGAGCAGCAGTCGAGGACGGGCGGGAGGATGCGGAAATCTGCGATACGAGGCAGTAAAAATATTTTAAAAAAACACTTGAAATATAACAGGGGAATTGGTAGAAACTTCCAAATCCGATGTTTTTTTCGGAGAAAGATGTTGCTTTTGGTAATAGAAAATGAATAATGAGAGAATAATTTCGGAGCGGTTTTAGATACACCACACCAAAATCCGCTAAACGGCGGATAAATGTCCACACCCCTGGACAGAGGAAACTATTGGCGTGCGTGTGGGCACGGTGTGCAATTGAACAGTAAATATGGTTTTTTTAAATTAAGGAGTGTGCAATGAAAATCAGCAGGTCAACGGGCTATGGATTGTTGGCGGCGGGGTATATCGCCAAGAATGAGAAAGACGGTATTGTGCTTTCACAGACCATTTCAAAGGAATACAATATACCACTGGAATACCTGCTGAAGATACTACAGCAGTTAGTGAGAGCCAACCTGCTCCGCAGCAAACGCGGCCCGCGCGGCGGCTTTGTTCTTGCGAAGTCGGCAAGCAAAATCACGATGCTCGAAATCATCGAGGCGGTTGATGGCCCGATGATGAGCCAGCTAAATCTTGATGAGCATTCGAAAGGCAGATTCAGCAACAAGGCGGAAAAGGCGTACGAGAATGGTCTCGAAGCAGCAAGGACAGTATATCAGAGGGTTTCGTTGTCCAGTTTGCTTGGGTAACGGCGGTTTGAAGACAGGAATATAAGCCGGCCGGAGAAGATATTTGCACGGGTGACCCTGATGGGTATATTGCAGATGGCTTCTTCCGGCCGGTTAATTTTTTATGAGGGACAGGTAAAATGCACATCAAGGAATTTCAGGAGTTCATATCCGAGAAGTACGAGAAACGGGACAGGCAGCGCGGTGCGCCGAAGACGTTTTTGTGGTTTGTAGAAGAGGTGGGGGAGCTGGCGACTGCGCTTGCGGGCAACGATGCGAAGAATAAGCGGGAGGAATTCGCGGACGTTTTCGCGTGGCTTTGCACGCTGGCGAATATAAGCGACGTGGATTTGGAAAAGGCGTGCAGGAAATACACGGAGGGCAAGGTGAAGGGGTTCAAGCCGAAGTAAGCAGCGGTCAAAACGCCAGGTAATCGTTTGCCTTTTTTAATAGTATCGTGGATTTGCCGACGTCGCTGATGGTTCGTATTTTGGCGGATTTGCGCAGCTCAAGGATACGTTCAACGGTGATTTGTCCCAGGCCCGGCACACGCAAAAGCTCATCTCTCGACGCTTTATTTATATCGACGGGGAAGTACTGCGGATTGCGTTTGGCCCAGGATTCTTTCGGGTCGGTATCGAGGGGGAGGTTGCCCTGCTGGTCGAAAATGATGTCGGATTCTGAGAAGCCATATTTGCGCAGGAGAAAATCGACCTGATAAAGGCGGTGTTCGCGGACGAATGCGTCGCTCGTGACTCGTGGCTCGTGGCTCGTGGTTTGTGACTCGTGGCTCGCGGCTCGTGGCTCGTGGCTCGTGGCAGTGCTAAACAGGGTGTTGGAATCGTCATTGCCGAGGTTTTTCTGGTATGCGCTGAAGTAAATTCTACGTAGGTTGAGGCGGTCGTAAAGTCCCCACATATATTTGACAATCTCGGAATCGGTTTCGTCAGCAGCGCCGACGATAAACTGGGTGGTTTGTTTGACTCTATGGTATTTATTGCCCCTGCCCGTCAGGCGGCTGATGAGCTTAATCGGTTCAACGATATCCTCGATGAAGCGTTTTTTGTCGGAAAGCTGGGCGAGGTATTTTGCGCCGGGTGTTTCGATATTGAGCGAGACGGCGCTTGAGAGTTTTACGGTTTCCTCGATAGCGTTTGCGCTTGCGCCGGGGATGACCTTGAGGTGGATGTAGCCACGGTAGTTACGGCGATAGCGGAGGATTTTGGCGATTCGGTTGAGGCGTTCCATAGTGGCGTCGGGGGTGCCGAGGACGCCTGAGCTGAGGAACAGGCCGAAGACCTCGCCTCGCTTGTGGTAATCGAGAAAGGTGTTTACGGTTTCTTCTTCGTTAAGGGTGCATCGGCGGACGTCCTGGTTGGCGCGGAGGGGGCAGTATTTGCAGTCGTTGGAGCAGACGTTCGAGACGAGGGTTTTGAAAAGGACGCTGGAGCCGCCATTAGGGAGGGTGACGGGATAAATCCAGTTGCCTTGGGCCCCTCGCCTGCGGCGCTCATCATCTGAGCTGCCGCAGGCGCATGCCAAATCGTATTGTGCGTCGGCGCTGAGTATTTCCAGCTTTTGCCTGGTATCAGGGACGCTTATTACGGCGGTCATAGGACACCATCCGTGGCGTATTTTACCTGCTATTTAACTATTTTTTTTCAGTTTTCGGCTTAGGTTCGGCCTTTGGCTGAGGTTTTGCCAGGTACAGTTTCAGCACATCGTCCTGGGACAGGGCAACGTTATAAATCCTGAAATCGTCGATTTTGCCTGACCAGTCGGCGGTGGGATACGCACGGCCTCCAATCATAAAGTTACTGATTTTCGGTATCGGTTCCATAGCACCGAATATTTCGGAGACCTTGTCGCCGTTGTGATAAAGGCGGAGCGAATACTCGTTGGCGTCCTTGACGAAGACGTAGAGATTCCAGCTTCCGGCGAAATCGCTGTCGGCGGTGGCCTGCCAGTAAACATGTTCCGCGTCGTTACCAATATCAATTGTCTTATTCGGCGAGGGCACGAATGCCCGGAGTTTGAGCCAATTGGGATCCGGGTGCGATATCCCTTCGGTTGGCGCGATTCCCCAAGGGCCGGGCCATTTTTCGTCGGGTGGAGCGGAGGCATCCTGGTTGACCCAGAAGGCGATGCTCATCTTGTCTTTTACGCGGCTCCATATAGCGTTCGGTATAACGATGGACTGCTGGGCCGTGAATTTGGCACAGCCGTTGGAGTCGAATCCCTCGCCCGGTGTCCAAATCGCGGGGCCGCCGCCGAGAATGACCGCGGCGTCAAAACCATTGCCGCTCGAATCCTTTGCTGTGTTACCGTCTTTTTCCTCGAACTTCCACCAACCGATGGGGTCCACGGCCTTTACACAGGCCGGCGCCAAGAGTAATAAAACAGTTGTCAGTACGATAGCATTACGCATATCAACCTTTCCTTTCCCGGCTATAAGCCGACTGGCACATTATACTGTTTTGCCGTTTCAAATCCAGCCCCAAGTGTTTTCATTGACTGCGAAAGGTTTTAGATTTATCATAATCAACCTTTGGTGTTTGAGACCTGCTTAGTGAGGCAAATGTAGGTTGTTTTTTGAGGTTTGGGTGTTCTGCATCGGGCTTCGAGTGTAAGGATTATGAGCAATTATATAGTGTTAGTCAAACAGGTTCCGGACGTATCGCAAATCACGGATAACGCGTTCGACCCCAACACGGGAACACTGATACGGACGCGCCTCGCAAGCGTCATTAACGAGCTTGATACGCAGGCGATTGCGTTTGCAAACCGGATGCGTCAGCTTTCGGGCGACAAGGATGGGAAAATTGTCGCTTTGACGATGGGGCCGCCGATGGCTGAAGAGGTGCTGCGATATTCACTGAGCAGATGTGCCGATACAGTGGTTCTGCTAACCGACCGGGCGCTGGGCGGGGCGGATACGGTTGCGACGGCCAACCCGCTTGCCTGTTCAATCAGGAAAATCGCCAAAGAGCTGTTTAACGGCAGCGACGATTACTTCATTGTTTCGGGGATGCAATCCGTGGATGGCGATACGGCGCAGGTGCCGCCGCAGATAGCCGAGGAGCTGGGGATTTCCTGCATCGCATACGCGACCGATTGCGCATTCAAAAACGGACGGTTCGAATTTACGCGAATTATAAGCGGCGGAAGCCAGACGGTTGCTCCGAAAAGACCGCCCGTGGTGATAACGGTTGCGAAATATGAGTATCCGCTTTTCGCGTCGTTTTCAGCGACGAGGCGTGCGAACAAGACGAAGGTAATTACGTGGGGCGCTTCGGAAATCAGCACGGCGACACTGATTGGTGCGAAGGGTTCCAAGACGTGGGTGATACGGGTATTTCCGCCCGGTAAGAGCAGCAGGAAGTGCAAACATCTATCAGACGCGAGGCAATTAGCGGAAGTAATTGTTGAAAGCGTAAAGTCGTCGTCAGGTGCGGCAGAGGCGGATAAACAGGCGGTGAGATATGTTTTGCCCGCGAAGAGAAAAAGCGTGCTGGACCGGAGTTTCGAGGGAACAGCCAAGGAGAATGAGGACTATAAAATTCTCGCCGATAAATTGCGTGAGCTTGGGATAAGCGACGTGGCGGGCATTGATGAACAGGCGAAGGAAAAAATTGTAGCGGCCGCAGGTGAGCATTTTCACAAGAACGCGCTGGATGATATGCTTCTGGGTCTGCGTGCCGTTGAGCCGAGTTACAAGGGCGAGGTTTGGGTTGTCGCGGAGCATCATGACGGCGTGATTCACCCGGCCACTTTCGAGCTTATCGGCAAGGCGAGAGATTTGGCCGGCTCGGTGGAGACGAAGGTGGGTGTGGTAATCGCGGGGCATAATTTGCAGTCAATGACCGGGGAACTGATTGCGGGCGGGGCGGATAATGTTTACGTAATCGATGACCCGCTTTTGGCGGAGTTTGACCCGATTGCGCATCGCAAGGTAATAGCAGACGCGGTGAGCAAATACTGGCCCCAGATTGTTTTATACGCAGCGACGCCTCAGGGCAGGGTGCTTGCGCCGTTAGTATCTTACAGGGTGGGCTGCGGATTGACCGCCGACTGCACAGGGCTCGATATTCGCGACAGTTCCCGCAAAGAGCAGATAGGGACACTGTTCCAGACCAGACCAGCGCTTGGCGGCAACGTTATGGCGACGATTTGCACGAAAAACTCGAGGTCGCAAATGGCAACTGCCAGGCCCGGCGTTATGAAACGGCTGCCTTTTGACGCGACAAGGAAAGGCAACGTCATTATTCACAAAGTCAACATTACAAAAGACGATATATCGCTGGAAATTATCAAAACGGAGATTGGGGCGGGCAAGGTCAATTTCGACGCGGACGTAATCGTAAGCGGTGGCAAGGGAATGAAATATAGAGACAATTACGAGCAGATGCTGGATTCACTTTGCGGCGCTATCCGGTCGCGATTAAATGTCCCCGTGGAAAAAGGGGCGTCGCGGGCGGCGGTGGAGCAGGGGTTCGCGGAAAGGATACACCAGGTGGGCCAGACGGGCACAGCGGTAGGGCCCAAGCTTTATATCGCGATGGGGATATCGGGTGCGATTCAGCATATGATAGGCGTTGCGAATACCGAGACAATCGTGGCGATTAACAGCGACCCCAACGCGCCGATATTCAAACAATGTGATTATTATATCGTGGGTACTATTGAAGGTGTTGTGCCGCAATTAGTCGCTGCTTTACAGGAGCGTTCGTAGTGGCAAACGATAGTGATTTTGGCAAAGTTGAAGTTTTGATAGTTGGCGGCGGGCCTGCGGGGCTTGCTTGCGCGATTCAATTGAAGGTACTCAGACCTCAGACCGAGATTTGCGTTATCGAAAAAGGCGCGGAACTCGGCAATCATAATCTTTCGGGAGCGGTCCTGGAAAAGGAACCACTCCACACACTGCTCGATGCCGCATCACCCGGCTGGCGGGACAGCGAACAGGCAAAGGACGTGCTGGCGAATAAAATCGATAAGGATGACGTGCTGTTCCTGTTGGGTAAAAAATTCGGCTTCAATATTCATTTCGCGATTCGCTTAGCGAAAATGTTCGGCATGGGCTTTGGCCAGTTGACACACACGGGCGATTATACGATTTCAATCAGTAAACTCACCAAATGGCTTGGGCAAATCGCGAAATCACTCGGTATCGAGGTGCTTTGCGGCTTCGCGGCGGCGGATATTATCGTTGATGATAATGGGGCGGGGGCGGTCAAGCTCGTTGACCAGGGACTAAATAAAGAAGGGCACAAACAGCCCAATTACCTTGAAGGCGAAACAATCGAGGCGAAGTTCATCGTGCTGGCGGAGGGCTGCGACGGGCTTTTGACGGAGAAATTCGTCGAAAAGGCAGGACTCAAAAGACGGGCGAATCAGCTTTACTCGGTTGCTGTAAAAGAACTGATTAAGGTGTCGCCTGAGCAATACGCTGAGTTTACCGCGGGCAGGGTGATTCACGCGATGGGTTACCCGATTTGGACGCCTGTAATCGGACCCGCGATGTTCGGCGGCGGTACCGTTTATCCTCTTGTGGCGGAGCATCTCGCGGTCGGGATGATTGTGGGAGCCGACTGGAAATATTACAACTTCAATCCGCAGCATGCCCTGATGCTTTTCAAGCAGCACAGCAGGGTGAAAAGATTTATCGAGGGCGGCACGGTTGTCGAGGCGGGGGCGAAGATGATTCCTGAAGGTGGCTGGAACGCGATTCCACGAGACCCAATCAGCGGCGCTATCGGCAAGGGCAACGTGATTATACTGGGCGATTCCGCGGGCTTTGTGAATATGCTCAAAATCAAGGGGCTTCACAACGCGATTGATTCGGGGATGATGGCAGCCAAGGCGATATCCGAGACAATTGATAATCCGAGCGACTCGGCGGTTTGTTATACCGATTTTATTTTGAAATCCAACGTTACCAAGGAAATGAGAAGCGCGGCGAAGTTCAGGCAGACGGTCGCCAAATTCGGGCCATTGCAGGGTATGCCTTTGTCGGTTTTGGGGACATTGCTGCCTTCGTTCAATGTTGAAAAAGATTATGAGGCGATGACGGTTTTGCCATATCGGCTCAAACCCAGTCAGCATTTCGACAAGGACACCTTTACGGCGGTTGCCGCGACCCATCACCGCGAGGAACAGCCCTCTCATCTGACGATTCTCGACCGAAATATCTGCCAGGAAAAGTGCATACCTAAATTCATCGCCCCATGCACCACGTTTTGTCCAGCAGGCGTGTATGAATCAATCCAGAGCGAGGTAAAGCCCGCGAATCCTTCAAACTGTCTGCACTGCAAGACCTGCCAAAGGAAATGCCCCTTTGACAATATCCGCTGGACCGTACCCGAAGGCGCGGGCGGCCCGCGTTACAAGCGGATGTAGAATTTTTGGAATCGCGAAATCAAACCTCAGAGAATTGTTCCTCTTCCCGGTATGTCAAATGTGATTTAACCAATCATAAAAAAAGAGCTGTGAGTTTTGCTCACAGCTCTTTGTATCCACTAAAAATGGGTTTGTTTCTACTTTCTGCTTTTTCTCAGCATCAGACCGCCGAGGCTGAGCAACAGCATCGTAGCCGGCTCAGGCACTTCATAGGAGTAAGTGACAGTACCCGTTAGTTGTGCAGATGTAACTTGACTTGCCACGGTATTCCCGCCTGTGTTGGTAAGCCATGTCAGAGTAAAAGTGTTGGCAGGCAGCGCAATCGTGCCAGGCCCGGTGAATTCCGCAAGCACCGCGGCAGCTGTATACTGGTCAGAAGATGAACCGTTTATGGTCAGGTTACCTGACGTCACCGTTTGCCCCGCGCCGAGATTGTGGTAGGCGAAGGCAGAGCTGAGCAAGTCAATTTCCGGAAAATTGAGATTTCCGCCTGAATCCTGGACTGTCATCCGAATCTCCGTCTTGGCATTGCCGGAGGACGGCAAAGTCGATGAAACATTTTTCACGGTCAGAACCGTAGTCATCGAACCCGTGAGGTCAATTTGCACCATAGTAAGGTTACCTAAGGCGGAATTGAATTTCGGGAATTGCAATGAGCTGGACCAATCAGTCAATGTTGAAGCAATTGGCGTTGTTGTCGTGAAAGGCCCTGATAACAGAGCGGCAAACGACATACCTGGCAGAACACATAAGACAAACAAACATAAAACAAATTTCTTTTTCACCACACCCTCCCTTCCCAATCATACAGTAATAGTTTAAATATAGCCCAAAGCTATACGCAACACTATCGCTTTAATAATGTGACTGCTCCTTTTGTGATAAACCCCCATTAAGTTTTAATTGTACCATATTCTTCCCCATAATGTCAAGCAAAAGTTCGTAGGTTTCCCGCAATGTCCAGCAAAAAAGCATATAATGAAAATTTTTCAGATTTTTCCGGACCTATGCTTCAATGGCCTCTTTTTTTAGCCCAAAAACGCAGCAATATTCACATGGTTTTCGTCTTCATTTCAATGGGGATTTTCGATTAAAAGATGAGCGTACCTGGGGTAGTGTTTTTTTGCCTCGCCAATCCTTCAAATTGTCTGCACTGCAAGACCTGCCAGAGAAAGTGCCCCTTCGACAATATCCGATGGACTGTTCCCGAAGGCACAGGCAGCCCAAGATACAAGCGGATGTGAGTTTATACAGCGTTCAGCGGGCAGAGAGAGAGTTTCAGCTTAAAACTCAGATGATTGTTCGCTTTCCCGATATGTCAAATGTGATTTAACCAATCATAAAAAAAAGAGCTGTGAGTTTTGCTCACAGCTCTTTGTATCCATTAAAAATGGGTTTGTTTCTACTTTCTGCTTTTTCTCAGCATCAGACCGCCGAGGCCGAGCAACAACATCGTAGCCGGCTCAGGCACTTCATAGGAGTAAGTGACAGTACCCGTTAGTTGTGCAGATGTAACCTGACTTGCCAAGGTATTCCCGCCTGTGTAACCAATCGATGTCTGAGTAAAAGTGCTGGCAGGCAGCACAATCACAATCGTGCCAAGCCCGGTGAATTCCGCAAGCACCGCGGCAGCTGTATACTGCTTAGAAGATGAACCGCTACTGGTCAGGTTACCTGACACCACCGTTTGCCCCGCACCAAGATTGCTGAAGGTGAAGGCAGAGCTTAACAAGTCAATTTCCGGAACATTGAGATTTCCGCCCGAATCCTGGACTGTTATCTGAAGCTCCGTCTCGGCAATGCCAGATGATGGCAAAGTTGACGAAACATTGGTCACGGTCAGAACCGTAGTCATAGAACCCGTGAGGTCAATTTGCACCATAGTAAGGTTACCTAATGCGGAATTGAATTTCTGGAATTGCAATGAGCCGGCCCAATCAGTCAATGTTGGAGCAATTGGCGTTGTTGTTGTGAAAGGCCCTGATACCATAGTGGCAAATGACATACTTGGCAGAACACATAATAGAACAAGACACAAGACAAATTTCTTTTTCATCACTTTTTCCTTCCCATCCGTACATTAATATTAAGTGTAACCAAAAGCTACACACAATATTACTCCTTTAATTTGCTCTTTGCTGTCCATGCTTTCTGCTGTGGAAAATATGTATACCTCGCTAAGTTCTAACCATACCATATTTTTCCCCGCAATATCAAGCAAAAATTTGAAAATTTTTGAGATTTTACCGGACTTATGCTTAAAAACCGCTTTTTTAGCCCAAAAACGCAGCAGTATTTACACGGTTTCGCCTTCATTTAAACGGGGATTTTCGATTAAAAGATGAGCGCACCCGGGGCATTTACCTTTTTTGCCTGCACCATCGTTGCGGGCCAGAATCCTCTGTCCGCAATATATGCACTTGAACTTTATCGCGACTTAACCCTCAGATGCCTGTTCGTCGTCTTGGCCTGCCAGGACAGGGAAGACGCTTTGCAATCCCCTGTCGAAGCTGGTTGTGTAAATGATGCAAATCGAGTAGGTGATGGCCCAGTGCAGCTTGAAGGTGTTATTGCAAATGTAGAAAATTATAAGGATGGCAGCGAGGCCTATGATGACCTGCGTTATCGTTGCGTCGCGGTCGCTGATTTGGCCTTCGTCGAAGAGTTTAACGTATTGCATTACAATCAGCAGGATGCTGTTGATTATGTTCCAGGCGGGGAAGACGAGGAGCCAGCCGGGGCATTCTTTGAGCATATAAAAACCGGCTATTAAACCGGTGGCTGCGTTTATGGATATGGCGAAGAGCAGCATAATCCCTTTTTCGATATCTGTCTTTTGTCGCGGAGTGAAAACGTGATAGAGGCACAGGGACATTCCGAGCATAAACAGGCCGACATAGAGGTACCGACGCAATATATCCAGGCGCATCAAAAAGGCGATTATATCGTCCTGCAGCTTGCTGCTGGTGAAGTAGAGGATGAGGAATACCGCCGACATCAGGAACAGCGACAATTCGTCGTAGTTCGGGATTAAAAAGCCATATTTCTCTTCGTACAGGTCCGTCAAATCGTCGAGAGAGTCCGTGGACGGGAATTCCTCTGTTATTGCAGAAAGGATTTTGCCGGTCTCGGAAAGATGCTCTTTGGGGGGCGTATCGGGCGCAAGCGCCAGAGGCGCTAAATTGCTTTCGGGTTCGAAGGTCTTGGGGACATAAATAATATGCTTACACGTCGGGCACTGGCCTTTTTTGCCCCGGCCGTCATCGTTTGCCAGTATCCTCTGCCCGCAATATACGCATTTGAAGTGTATCACGTCTCAACCTCGTTTTTGGAATCACAAGTATCTCTGAAAAAACCTGGGAAAACACTTTGTAAAGCCCTATCAAAGCTGGTGGTATAAACGATACATATTGAAAAAGTAATTGACCAGTGCAATTTCGTAATATAGTTGCAAGCAAAAATTATTATAACGACAGCAGCGATACCGAAAATTATTTGAGCAGGTCTCGTTTCCCGCTCGACGATACAGTTCTCATTAAGCAAATCTATCTCCCACATCAAATATAAAATCACCGCGTTAACTATATTCCATATCGGAAAAACAAGCTCCCAATTACTAACGTTGGTATTTCTAAAAATATAAACGGAAGCAACAATGCATATCGAAATGTTTGTTCCGATAGCAAACCATAACAGCATTGATTTTTCAAAATCCGATTCCTCTCTTTTTATAAAAATCTGATAAATACCTATGAGCAGAAAGGCAACAGGAAGTACTAATATGGCAAGTACTACTCTTATATTGTTTACTTTCAAAAAAGATTGAATTGGCTGGCGCAACTGATCATTTATCACGTATAACAATATCCATGTTATGGCCATCAGGAAAAGCGATAATCTGTCATACGTGGGAACCAGAAAACCGAAACTTTCCTTAACAAGTTCTGTCAAGGTATCTTTCTTGTCTGAGACATCGTAAACGGGTGGTTCTTTCGGTCGGTTAGGGATCGGCTCTTTAACTGAGGTAATCGCAGGTTTTGCTTTGGTTGACTCAGGGACAGTCAAAAGGTGATTGCACTTGGGACAATTGCCTTTCTTGCCCCGGCCATCATCTTTGGCCAGTATCCGCTGCCCGCAATATACGCATTTGAAGTGTATCACGGCCTAACCATTGCCTCCCGTTTTTTACCACGAAGTCACTAAGGCACTAAGTTTTATTTATTTTTTTCTTCGTGTCTTTGTGCCTTGGTGGTGAAAAAATCAATAATCCACAAATACGATATCTTCCGGTATCGCGACGACGTCCCTGCGACCTGCGCCGAGGAGCTTGCGAATTTCGGTAGAGTGTTTGCCCGCAAGGGTTTCAAGCTCCGCGCTGCTGAAATTCGTTACGGCCTTTGCCTTGTCGTTTAGCCAGATAATTTCGCCCGCCTCAAACGTCCCTTGTATTGATTTTATGCCGCTTGGTAATAAGCTTTTTTTATTCTTTACCGCCCGAATTGCGCCGTCGTCGATATTTATCACGCCCGCAGGGGTGCTGTTGAGAATCCATCTTTCGCGGTTGCTTAGTTTGCGTTTGGGTAAAAATAATGTCCCGATTGTCTCGCCCGCGATGATTCGCTCGATGATGTTTTCGGTTTTGCCGTTGGCTAATACGATTCGACATCCCGCGTTGGAGGCGACTTTGGCGGCCTCAATTTTGGTCTTCATACCGCCCGTGCTGAATTTGCTGCCCTTAGTTCCTGCGCTTTTGATTATTTCGTCGGTGATTTCAAAGACCGTATCAATCGGCTTTGCGTCGGCGTATTTTTTGGGGTCTTTATCATACAGGGCGTCGATATCGGTAAGTATTACGAGCAAGTCTGCGTCTATTTTGCTTGCGACAAGTGCGCTTAGCCGGTCATTATCGCCAAACGCCGTCCCGATTTCAGCTGTTGAGATACTGTCGTTTTCATTTAAAACGGGCACAACGCCAAGTTTCAAAAGCGTCTCAATCGAGTTTTGCAGGTTCAGGTAGGTCTTGCGATTATTCAGCACCTCAGCGGTCAAAAGCACCTGGGCGACTGTAATGCCGAATTGCTCGAATGCCTTTCGATATTCCGCCATTAACATCGGCTGGCCTATGGCGGCACAGGCCTGACGCATCCGGACATCACCTGGCTTGTTTGAAAGTTTCAATTGTCCCGCACCCATCCCGATTGCGCCGGAGGTAACAATCACCACCTGTTTACCCATCTTAAGCAGTGAATTTACCTGCCCGGCCATCAGCCCAACATACCCGGCGTCGATACTGTCCTCTTTTGACAGTATATTCGTGCCGATTTTGATTACCACCCGTTTTGCCTTATCAAAATTCCTCATGCACAACATAATAGAGGATTGTTTGGCACTGTTCAATAGCGTTTTGTGACACAAATAACCGACAAATGTCATTCCTGCGCAAGCAGGAATCCAGTATTTATGGTTTGGATTCCGGTTCAAGGCCGGAATGACAAGTCGTAGAGCGGGATTACCCCGCTGACGATTTGCTATGTCCCACAAAAAAGCCCTTGGAATGCCATATTTGAACTTGACATTGTTCAGGACTTTGCTATATTATTTTATGTATATATGTTCATGTGCTAATTTGTGATGGTCTATGTGTGTTCAGATTATTCAAGGGTTTTGTGTTGCGTTTTTGTATGCTGTATAGTTATGCGGGTATAAAAAAATATGTAGCAGAAATATGGGAGCAGCAAAAACCACAATTTTATGCGACTTCTGAATTGATGTGAAGAAGACGCAGTTTGTTTGGTAATGAAAAGGAAAAGATAGATGAGCAAGGCGAAGTCTAGGAATATTCTTCCGGGGTCGTTGGCAATAAATATTGCCCTTATGGTTTTTGGTTTACTTCTTGCTGGTTGTTCACTCGTGGTCGCATCACAAAATAACACAATCGCATCCCTCCTCAGCGGCCTTGGTGGTGGAATGTTTGTTGCTGGGTTCATTGGATTGCTTAATACTGCCATTCTATCTCAAGAAATCCACAAAGTGGCCAGTCAACCATTTGAAGATGTTTGTCTACTTTCTCAAGTACGTGGGTCGGGCCTTGAAGCAATTGGGAGAGATCGCTCAAATGTCTTAGACAAACTTCTAGACTCTATAGAGAGAGAAGGCAAACAGGTTATCATCGTTGGGTCTTCGTTAAAAGGTTTCATAGGCGTTGGTTACAATGCGGTCGGCGAAGATGAAAGTGTCCGACGTTCCCTTCTACGAAGCATGCAGAACGGTTGCGAGTTAAATATTCTAATGACAAGTCCGGCTATTGCTCATCATCGATCCCAGCAAGAGGGGCGTCTTGAAGGCGATATCGAGGCTGATATTATCGAGAATCTAATGTATCTGGTAAAGGTGAGGCACGAGAATCAACCTTACGCCAGTAATCTTCAGATAAATTTATACGATGGCACTCCCACAATCTTCATGGTGTGTACATCTGAGATGATGTTACTCAATCCGTATCCGTACTACTCCACCGCCTATGGGTCATACGCCTTTACTGTGAGGGCTCAATCTGATATGTACCGCGTTTACTTTTCTTCTCATTTTCAGCGTGCATGGTCCGATCCCCGCTTGACGGAAGCGATTAAAAGCGAGCGAGGAGCAGCCATTGAACAGATTAGGCATTACATTACCGGCAGGAATGAGCATGGTCGTCCGATTATTCCAGATGATGCAAGACAAAGAGATTTGCTCGCAAAATTGCAGCAGATCGCATCGCCTCACACCTAAGAAATTATCGAATAATAGGATATATCGTATTCCAAATCCGTAGCAGGTTCGAAAAAAGTTATTTTTCTTGTTCTATCAGATTGATATTTTCCTGCGATACCTTAATTTGACTCTTTTTACGAACTGATTGAAGTTTGGCGGTCTGAACGTAGTCAATGAACTCTGTCACGGCTAACAACTGCAAACTAAATTGCTGTTCGCCTAAAGCTAAAGTTTCTTATGCGTGAATTTTTTTTTACCTTCTGCGTAGTCGGCTACAATCTGGCCTGAGCCAAGGAGTTTCCATTTGTAAATCAGAAGGCCTTCAAGGCCGACGGGGCCGCGTGCGTGAATCTTCGTCGTGCTGACACCGACTTCCGCGCCTAAGCCATACCGGTAGCCATCACTAAATCGCGTGCTGCAATTCCAGAATACGCCTGCTGAATCCACTAAATCGAGAAACTTTTCAGCGGTCGCCTTATCCTGTGTAACAATCGCATCGGTATGATGAGAGCCATAGTGGTTTATGTGTTCGATGGCCTCATCGACGCCTTCAACGACCTTTACCGACAATATGTAATCGAGGTATTCAGTTGCCCAGTCCTTTTCGGAAGCTGGTTTGACTTTGATGATTGAACGGGTTTTTTTGCAGCCGCGAAGCTCGACATTTTTCGCGTCGAAAGCGGCTTTTACTTTTGGCAAAAACTCTTTCGCGATTTTACTATCGACGAGAAGCGTTTCTGTAGCGTTGCAGACAGCAACGTATTGGCATTTTGAATCGACGGCGATTTTCACCGCCATATCGATATCTGCTGCCCCATCGACGTAAACGTGGCATATTCCATCCGCGTGGCCAAGCACGGGTATATTTGTGTGGTTCATTATATAGCGGACAAATTCATTTGAGCCGCGTGGAATGACGAGGTCGATGTCCTCATCCATCTTGAGCATTTCAGCGACATCCTGCCGGGTTTCGAGAAGTTGAATCCACCCATCCGGTATTCCGGCTTTCGCAGTTGCATCGGCGATCACCTTTGCGAGGATTTTATTTGTATTGGCTGCCTCGGAGCCGCCTTTGAGAAGGACTGCGTTGCCGCTTTTGAGGCACAGCGTTGAAATCTGGACAAGGGCATCGGGTCTTGATTCGAAGACGACACCGATGACGCCTATGGGACAACTGACTTTGTAGAGGTTGAGGCCTTCGTCGAGTTCGGTTGCAGTTAAAGTTTTGCCAACGGGGTCATCGAGTTTGATTAAGCTTTCGATACCAGCGCAAACGTCGGCGATTTTACCCTCGTCGAATTTGAGGCGTTTGAGCAGGGGGCTTGCGAGTTTATTTTTCTCGGCAAGCCGAAGGTCTTTCTGATTGGCGGCGATTATCTCCGCGCTTTTGTTTTTCAATGCCTCGGCTATCTGCGCAAGGGCATTGTTCTTGATATCGGTTTTTGCAGCCGATAATAGTATTGATGCCGACTTCGCTTTTTTGGCTTTTTCCGCTATACTCATTTTTTTCCTCACCACTAAGACACGAAGGCACTAAGAAGAAATTAAATAAACGAAAAAAACTTTGTGTCTTAGGGTCTTCGTGGTAAAATTGTAATTTGAAAATAGTAAATAATCAATGATTATGCGGGTGTAGCTTAGTGGTAAAGCTCCAGCCTTCCAAGCTGGTCATGTGGGTTCGATTCCCATCACCCGCTTTTTTTACAAGATTTACCGCTGAGTTCGCAGAGACCGCAGAGAAAAAAACATAAAAAACGAACTCTATGATGAATTGATAGGGGACAAGTCACATTGGGCGAGGGCGATAAATCTGAGAAAAACAGAAATTCGCAAAAAATTTTCAAGCTTTTTAAAACCACCATATTTGCATCTAACTATCTGTCTTTGTTTGAGTTATAGCTTCGGGGACAACGTCCTATAATAAAATTTAAAGAATTTTTGTTAAAAGGTGGAGTTTTGTATTGACGAAGTGGGAGTAAATGGCAATAATTCCCTATAAGTGGTTAGTAAGTGGCGATGAGTGTTAAGTAAGTGGAGACAAGTGAATGCTTTTATTAACAGGAGAATACGAGCATACCATAGATGAGAAGGGCAGGGTTCTGGTCTCCAACAAGCTCCGCAATCAAATCGATACAAAAGAGCACGGCAGCGATTTTTATATTGTTGTCGGGGCAAACGGCATATTGTCTTTATATCCGGAGAAATGCTTTCAGCTTATGACGCTTGCGATGGCGCAGAAAAACACCGCCCCGGATGAAATTATAGCATTCGAGCGAATGAATTTCGCTTTGGCAGGGAAGGTCGAATTAGACAGCCAGGGACGGCTGTTATTAAATGAAAAACTGCGCAAAAGAGCAGGTTTAAAGGATAACGTAACGCTGGTAGGTGTGCGGGACCACATCGAGCTTTGGAACACGCAGGACTGGGAGCAGTATATTTCGGACAATATGGCCCAGTATCAAAAACGTGTGGCCGAGGCGAGACAGGAAGTTTTGCAAAAGCAGAGTCAGGATTTAGAGGGATGAAAGGAGTCATAATGTTAGAATTGTATCCGGACCATTGCGAAGTCGTCAAAGAAGGATTGAAGGGCACCAGGGCAATCGACGAGCAGACGTTTGCCTCATTAGAGGTGCTAAATGACCGGCTGGAAAGGGTAAAAAAGCTCGGCGGCAAGTTCGTTAATGTAGCGTTCTCGCCGGCGGCGGAGCATCTTAGGAAGCAATCCAGCAGATTAGCGGTTGGTCATAGTTAAGACGGCGATTGAAAGTGGATGGTTCGACAACAGAGCATATACCGGTTCTTGCAGAAGTACTTGCTGAGCAGATAAAGCTGCCGAAGGATGCGGTGGTGGTCGATGCGACCATAGGACAAGGAGGTCATAGCTTACTGTTTGGCAAGAGGTTGGGCCCCAAGGGAGCTATAATCGGCCTGGACGTTGATATAAATGCTATCCGAAGGGCCCAATCTGTTTTAGAAGGATTGCTTTGCAGGGTGATTCTGGTCAATTCCAATTTTTCCGAAATAGCCCAAGTTGTGCGGGGGCAGGGGATGGAAAAGGTTGATTTCATACTGGCGGACCTGGGGTTTTGCTCTGCCCAGTTAGAGGATGACCGGATGGGTTTAAGTTTCCAAAAAAATATGCCGCTGGATATGCGTTTGGATAAAAGATTAACGACCACTGCTGCCGATATAATCAACAGAGCAGATGAGAAGACGCTCGCGGATTTGATTTACAAGTTCGGCGAAGAAAGAGCATCGAGACGGATAGCAAGATTTATCGTCGAGCGTCGTCATCGTGAGCCGATTACGACGACTGGTCAGCTCGCCGCGATTATATCGAACGCGATGGGAAAAGGCGGATGGTCACGGATTCATCCGGCGACCAGAACTTTTCAGGCGCTGCGAATTGCGGTGAACAACGAGCTTGAAAATCTTGAGACGCTGCTCGGTTCGGTGCCGGCATTGCTGCGACAAAACGGTTTCATAGCGGTCATCAGCTTTCACAGTTTGGAAGACCGGATAGTGAAAATGGATTTTAAGAGTAACGAGAAGAACGGTGTTTATAAAATTATTACGAAAAAACCGATATCGGCATCGCGTGATGAGGTATCTGAAAATCACAGGGCAAGGAGCGCAAAGCTAAGGATAGCGCAGAAAGTTTAAGGGAATCGTTTAAGGGAGTCATAAAATGACATCGGACGCAAAAATTGGGTTGTTGCTGGGACTGGTATTCATATTTGTTATTGCATTCATAATCAACGGCCTGCCGGGCCTTCACCAGAAGGATGACAGCAACAAACTTACGACTAATATGGTCGGACTGGAGAGCAATCCGTCCGGCATCGGCGCCAACGAACGAAGGGTTCAGATGGCTCTCGACCAGCCCGCGACTCCCGCCGGTGAAACTGCGCAGCCGGTAGCAGGAACCCAGGCGCAACAGCCGATGACAAACGCTGCCCAGCCAGTGCCGACAGGGGCAGTGGCGAGTCAGCCTGCAGCGGACAACACAATAGTCGGGCCGACGCAGGTAGCGCCAACGACGGCCATTGGGCCGACTGCTTCCGCCCAGGCACAGGATGTCCCGGCAGTTGATACAACGCAACCGGCGGCAGCGCCTTCCGCCGCGCAACCGGCCCCGGCGAAAGTCTATGTAGTTCAATCCGGCGACAGTATCAGCGGAATCGCCAAAAAAGTTTACGGCGTCAAGGAAGGTGTAAAACAGAAAAATATCGATGCTATATTCGCAGCCAACCGAAAGACGCTTAGCAAAATTAGCGACCTTCAAATCGGCCAGAAATTGATTATACCGTCGCTGCCGGGTTCGACTGCCTCATCATCATCGCCTGCTGAAGTCCTTACGGACAAGAATTTCGCAAAGGTCGAATCGGTAGGCCAGCAGCATTCAACGGCCAAGGCAGATAAGCCCGCGGCAACGGCAAAGTCGGGAAGCGTTTACGTCGTAAAAGAAGGCGACAGCTTGTGGAAAATCGCTGCGACTCAGCTCGGCGACGGGAATCGCTATAAAGAGATAGTAAAGGCAAACAGCAACATATTGTCCAGTGAGGATGATATAGCGGTTGGGATGCAGTTAAAAATGCCGGCCAAGTAAGTTGGGTCGGCTGGTTTCTTTTTGGTTACTACACGGCTTATGAGGTTGGGGTTTCGCCTGGTTTTTGTTGCGTTATACTGCACTTCGGTGATGCTGTTCGCGGCATCGCTTCGCAACGCCAATGACAGGATATTCTACAAAATCTGCGCTGCGCGTGTGTCCCAGAGTCGTCTCAAACAGCAGCTCGCGGGCAAACAGCTGCGGCTGGAAAATCTGATTAACCCAACAAGCGTTTCCCAGCAGGTTTCTCAACAGGGTAATCAGCAGAATAATCAGCAGATTAAACAGGTTAAACAGGTTAAGCCGACTAAGCAGATTAAGCAAATTAAGAAGTAAACGGTATTTTCCGATTACAGGGATTCTTTCGGGCAATGAATAACGAGCATCAAGAATCGAGCGGTCGTATCACCGTCTGGCTGTTTGCGGCGTTAATTATTGCTTTTGCCATCCTGGCGACGCGGTGTCTTTATCTCCAGTTTTTCAGAAACGGGTACTATACCGACTTATCCTCGAGGCAGCAGCAGACCGTTGCGACCATATCGCCCCAGAGAGGCGTGATTATGGATTGTCGCGGAAGGGTGCTGGCCGCCAGCGAAGAAATCCAGACGGTTTTTGTTGAGCCGAGAGTCCTGGATGACCCCAAGGAAACAGCGAGCGAGCTGGGGGACGTTCTGGGTATCGGCGCTCATAACATTTGCAGGATTATTACCGAGAGCGAAAATCCCGGCTTTACCAAGGTTAAAGTAGGCGTTGACTCCAACGAGGCGATTGCGGTGCGCAGAATTCACGGCGTTGGAATCCAGTCCGACTGGGAGCGCCATTATCCGATGGGGCCGCTTGCGACCCATATTGTGGGATTCACAAGCGCGGATAACCGTGGTCTTGAGGGCGTGGAGCTTGCGTACAACAAGGACCTGGCGGGTTCGGCGGGGCGCAACATTTTTATTTCCGACGCTTTCCGAAGGCCCATTCGCCTCAGGGAACATGACGCGGACGTTACCGACGGTGTTGGAATTATCCTGACCATCGACGCGACCATACAGCAGTTTACCCGCGAGGCGCTTCTGGAACAGTATAAAAGTTACCACGCCGAATCGGCGATGGCGATAGTGGCCGAGCCAAAGACGGGCGCGATTCTGGCGATGGTTTCGCTGCCCGATTATGACCCCGCCAATTTCAATACGGCGGATGCGAATTCGCTTCGCAACCGCACGATAACCGACCAGTTCGAGCCGGGAAGTTTGATTAAGCCGATGGTTATGGGGGGGGCTATTGAAGACGGAATCGTCAGTTTGAAGGAAAAGATATTCTGCGAAAACGGAAATTACTGCGGCAAGGGATTTGGCTGTATCAGCGAATACAAAAATGGATTCGGCTACCTGACGCCGCGTGAGATTCTGGTCAATTCGAGCAATATAGGAATGGCGAAAGTCGGCCAGAAAATGGGCAAGGAAGAGGTTTACCATGCGCTGCGGAATTTCGGCTTCGGCAAAGAAACTGGGATAGATTTGCCTGGTGAGGTTTCCGGATTGCTCTGGCCCCCCGCGAAATGGACCGGCTACAGCGTTACGCGAATACCATTCGGCCAGGAGATAACCGTTACGGCTATACAGCTTGCCCGGGCATTTTGCATACTTGCCAATGGCGGGCATCCTGTAAATATGCACGTGGTTAAGGCGGTTGTTGACAACGAGGGCAATATCGTGAAGCTGACACAGGCGCCGCCGCCGCTGGCATATTGTATTGACCCTGATGTTGCAAAATGGCTTGTTACAGACGCTATGGTGGGAGTTGTCAACGAGGGGACAGGCAAAAAAGCGAAGTTGAAAAAATGGCAGGTGTTCGGCAAGTCGGGTACTGCCAATATCGCTAAAGCCGGCGAAAGGGGCTATGCCGAGCACCAGTATATCGCATCATTTGTCGCGGGCGCGCCGGTCGAAGACCCGCAGCTTATCGTTCTTGTATCGGTTCGCAGACCTGATATGTCATTGGGCAAGGGCTACACGGGCGGAGCAATCTCAGCGCCGGTCGCAGGGAAAATAATCGAAAAAACGCTTACCTACCTTGAGAATCGCCAGGGTTCGCAGAAGAGTTACCTGGCGGCAGATAACCCTAAGGTTCACTGATTATTTATAGCCGAGGTATCCGGCTTCGGCGCAGAACAGCAGGATGTCTCTTCCCAGCGGCGCAGCGTCGGTTGAACCTGCCTGGCCTCCCTCAACGAGAACAGAGACGGCGATTGTTCTTCCTCTCGCGTCTTTTGCGAAGCCGGCGAACCATGCGTGTTCGGGCTGTGTTGTAGAGCCGGTCTTGCCATACAGTCGTATTCCCCGCGAAGAAAAATTTCCTAACGCAGACGCAAATTCTCTGTTGGCGGTGCCACCCGATTCTTCCACCACGGCGTGCATCCCCTCATAAACGGTTGCCAGTGTCGCAGACGAGATATTGAGGTTGACCGGCTCCGGTTTTGGCGAACAGGGGTCGGCAATGAGTCGTGGCGGGAGATAAACGCCGCCTCTTGCTAAGCAGGCCATTGCGTTTGCCACCTGCAATGGTGTTACCCTGAGGTTGCCCTGTCCAATTCCGAACCATCGTCTTTCGTCCGGCTCAAGCGAGGGCAATTGCTCGAAACTGGTTATCATGTCCTTTGCGGGAGTATTTGATATCTGTCCCTGTGCCTGCCTGAAGTGTCGCACGGGGTAGTTTGGCTCGGGTGATTCATCGCTTGATTCTGATGGGGTAGTAACCGAATCGGGCAGAGCGAGTCGGCCATAGCCAAACCTGAAAAACCAGCTTTGCAGAACAACCGGGTCGATTCGGTCTGCCAGATGCGAAAAATAAACGTTGCAGCTTCCCTTTATGGCGTTGCGGGCGGTGTTTGACCATAAACTATCATGTCCCCAGTGGTTTCTGAGATATATGAGGCAGTTGGGCCAGCCCTGTGGGGCCTTGTGCGAGGGGCAGCTTATTACTTCTCCCGCGGTAATTTTGCCGGCCTCCATTCCCGCTACCAGAATCAGCGGTTTTATCGCTGAACCGGGCGGGTAATGCATATTTATCGCACGATTGCGCAACGGCTCACAGGGGTCGCTGGCGAGTTTGCCGTAAGTTTGCCGAGCCAGGTTCAAATCGTAATTCGGCAGCGACGCCAGAGCGAGAATATCGCCTGAGCCGACGTCGATAACGACCGCTGCGATTGGGGACTTGCAGTTGGGGTTCTGCGAGCAGTTGGTTATGAGCTGCTCGATTTTTTTCTGCAGTTCGATATCGATTGTCAGGCGGACGTCCTGGCCGAACTGCGCCTCTGTTTGGCGCACTAAGTTGCGGTCTATGTCATATACAATCTCGCCTCTTTTACCCCGCAAAATCGGCTCGCAGACGTATTCGACGCCGTCTTCCCGCCCGCAAAGCTCGTCATCAAGGTAGTTGGCCAACTTGTCGTCGGCGAAAATGTCTTTGTCTTTCTGACCGGGCGGGCCTACCCAGCCGATTGTCTGCGACGCGGTTTGGCCGAAGGGATATACACGCTGGCCCTTTGCTATGACTTCCACGCCGGGGACTTTGAGAAATTCCACCCTTGCGGCGAATACCGCGTCTTCTGATTTCAGCTCGACGACCGGCTGGGCTTTTTTAAGTTCGGCGATATCGTCCACTTTGTTTATCAGCAGGAGGCGGTCGCAGGGGTCGGGGAATTTCTTTTCAAAATCCGCCATCGCTTCGGTGAGCGGGACATTATTAAGATTCCGGCTGTATTTTTTCAGTATGTCGGAACTGGGGCCGTTTCTGGCCCAGGCGAAAAACGTCCGCAGGTTCCATATTTTGTCGTTTATTTTTTGAAGCCGGGTGACCACGTCCTGACGCGGCATACCGAATTGTAAGCATTTGTCGATTAACAGCTCGATGTCTTCCTGCCGGTCGGCGAATTCCTGCTGCAGGCCTGATGTGTTGGCGTCCGGCTCTTTAGATTTGGCACGAAGCGATAACGCCTGGAGCACGCGTTCATCAAGATACCGGCTCAAATCATAGTTTACCGCCAGCCAGAATTTCGGCTCGTCTTCGGCGAGGATTTGTCCCTTCCTGTCGAGTATTTTTCCCCGCATTGTTCTGACCTGCTGGAACGAGCCGCTTTGAATCCGCAGTTGCGCAACCTGCTCCCTGTAAAACGACGTTGAGAGCAGTTGCATATCTATCAGGCGAAGCACGCAAATGCCGAGCAAAATTGTGCCCGCGATTACCAGGATGGCCATTCGTTTTTTATACATAGATGACGTTTAAAATATGTCGAGAAATTCAAGGCGGGATTATTTTCGCCCGCGACGCCTATTTTTTATAGGCATCAGCCAGTCCAAAAACAAGAATAAAACGGGCCCCAGCACCGCCGAATAAATCGATGTTCCGATTAAAGCGATGAAGCCGCCTGGTTTCGGTGTTTGCCCCGCGACGCGTGCCAGCAGCCAGGCCAGGATTGCCGTGCCAAGCCCGACGACAAATATGGTAATCGCCTGGTGGGGCACTTTTTTGATGGATATCAGCCGGTGCAGATACGACAGGCCCGTCCCGAACAGCCCGAAACTGATTATCAGGGGGCCTATAGAGAATCCGGTTGCGGCGATGTCGGCCGCGAAGCCGAGCACAAACGAGCTGATAATCGCCTCCTTTTCGTTGCAGCGGACAGCGAAAAATACCATCGCAATCAAAAGCAGGTCCGGCGTTACGCGGAGGTCCGTTACCGCGATTGTGTTAATCCAGCTTTTCTGCAGAAGTGTGGCAATCAGAACCAATACCGCAAAACGCGGCCAGTGCATGTTATTTCTCCAGGGTGATATAAAGGGAAACTATTGGCAGAGCGGGGGGGCGCATATTTATTTCCCGCCGGATGCTTTGGCGTTCTCGGCCCGACTCAGATTGCCTGAGCTCTGCGGGTTCATTATTATTACCGCCACGTTGTTGAGCTTTGTAATATCGCAGCTTGGTTTTACGGTGATATCCCACAGCGCGGGGTTCTTGCTGTCTCTTTTGCACTGCTGCACCTCGCCGACGACCATGGCGGAATCCAGAAACCCCGGTTTTTTACGCAGCATCACCGGCTCGCCGACCTTGATTTGGTGTTTTACCGGCACCATTTTTATTTTCGCCGAGTTATTGCCGGCTCCCTGCATCAGCATATTTGTTTCAACGTCAGGTATATTTACCTGGACGGTCGAGGAAGCGTCGGTGAACAGCCGGACCTTGGCCGTGCGGCCCGACAGGTCTGATATAGTCCCGATGACGCTGTTGTCGCCTATGACGAACATGTCTTTGCACACGCCGTCGTCTTTCCCGCGATTTATGATAAACTCACTTTGCCGGCTTGTTAATGAGGAGATGATAATGTCTGCGGGTATTAATTTGGCTCCCTCAAGGTCGTGTAATCTTGTGCGCAAGCCCGACAACTGCTGAATCGTCTGGTTTTTCTGGAGCAACTCCGCTTCAAGGTTCGCGATGTAGTTTTGATACTGCGATTCTTTTTTTTCGGCATCGTTCTTGAGCGAAAGCTCGGTTTTGGCTGAAAGAGGCATCTGCCTTCCCGCGCTCAAAGGCCAGCGGAAAAGACGCGCAAATGCGAATTGAAACCTGCTTGTGATTCCAAGCGGAGAAAATAAAAGGATTAACCCGCCCAGCATAAACCAGGCGAACAACATCCTGCTGGAGATTCTGATTCGCTTCCCTGCCATAACTAAATTTACAAATTCTGGTTATTACAGCATCCTGTGCCGTTACCAGCCGGAGTCGGAATGCTCCATTGTGTCTTTCCACAACTCCAGGTTTTCCAGGTAAACGCTCGTGCCCCGCGCCACCGCTGTCAGCGGGTCTTCGACGCGAATTACCTTTAAGCCCGTGGCGTTTGCCAATACCGTGTCCATTCCCCGTAAAAGTGACCCGCCACCGCAGATGTGAATTCCATTTTCGATAAGGTCCGCGGCCAATTCAGGGTCTGCCTTTTCGAGTGTTCTTGTTACGGCGTCGATAATGGCCGCCACCGGCTCCTTCAGCGCCTCGCGAATTTCTTCGCTTGTGATAACAATTTTCCTCGGAAGCCCTGAAATGGTGTCTCTTCCTGAGACCTCCATAGTCAGTTCTTCTTCGAGGGGCACCGCTGAGCCGATTTGTATCTTTACTTTTTCCGCTCTCGGTTCGCCGACGAGCAGGTTGTATGTTCGTTTGAGATGATTGATGACCGCCTCATCCATATCGTCGCCGCCTACGCGGATTGATTCACAGGTGGCGATGTCCGCCAAGCTCATTATTGCGACTTCGGTTGTGCCGCCGCCGGTATCGACAATCATCGAGGCCGTCGGGTCTGTAATCGGAAGCCCCGCTCCGATGCCCGCTGCCATCGGCTCATCAACAAGATATACTTTTCGTGCGCCTGCGCGTTCTGCGCTGTCGATGACCGCTCTTCGCTCTACTGCCGTAATTCCGCTTGGCACGGCTATAACCACACGGGGCCTTATGAGATTACCCCTGCCGTGAACTTTGCGGATAAAGTAGCTTAACATCGCCTCGGTGATTTCGAAATCGCTGATTACGCCGTCTTTGAGGGGTCGAATTGCACTGATTGAGCCGGGGGTCTTGCCTAACATTTCACGTGCAATGAGTCCGACTGCTTCGCCGTTGTTGAGGACCTGGTTGGTTCCTTTGCGGACCGCGACGACCGAGGGTTCATTAAGGACTATTCCCTTGCCGCGGACACAAACCAGCGTATTACAGGTACCGAGGTCGATACCCATATCCATGCTGAACCTGCCCAATATAGCGTCTATAAACTTCATCGAGTCCGTTCTCAATATATAAAAATGCCCGGTTTACCCGGGCATTATATCGCATCCTGCTTGCCGGCTCAACAAGGAAATTTTATGGAATTGTAAATAGCGTGTTGTAGTCGAAATAGCACTTTACAGCGACAAATGCCGCCGTGGCCAGCACTGCGCCGAACGCCACCGCCAATATGATTGTGTAAAGATTGCTCATTGCCTCTGGTTTTGTGCTGCGTATTTGTGCTTCAGGACTCATATCCAATCCTCAATAAACTTATCTAAAACCTTCAAACCTTACAGGTTGGTCGAGGCGTTGTCGCCTACTTTTGGCGGCTGCTGAACCAACTCAAGGACGCCGACTGCCTTTTCGGTATCCACGTTAACAATGAGAACGTCGCAGATGAACTCGTCACTGCGTGTAACGTGGAACTTCATTCCCTCTTTTACACCGTCCGCCGAGCCGATCGATATTGTGGCCAGCGAATTCTTCGCATCAACCTCAGAAATTTGTGCCTTGAGGTTTATTGTTTCGTTTGCGGGCTGCGAGGGCATCGCCTTGCCTTTTTCCTGTGTTACGGGTGCGCCTGCCGCCGGGACATTGCCGCCTGTCTGGACAATCTTGTCCAAGCGGTTCTGCAGGTCCGCTTTCTCTTCGATAAGCCGGCGTTTCTCGGCCTCAGCCGCATCTATTAACGCGTTCTTTTCAACAACTGCTGCGCTGGTCTGCTCCAGCTCTTTGCTGAGCTTTATCTGGTCGGCTTTTAACTGTTTGACATCTTCCTGGGCGGTGCTGAGTAACTGCGTCTGCTTGTCGGTGGTTGCCTGGAAATCCTTTGTGATGCTTGCCCAGCTGTTGACTCTTTCGAGGAGCTCGGCTTTTTCTCTTTCGATGCCGGTAATCTTCGTCTGCAGGTCGTCTTCCTTGGTCTTCAGCGAGGCAACCTGACTGCTAAGCGATTTCTCAAGGTCGTCCTTTTGCTGAATTTTTTCCTTAAGCTGGTTATTCAAACTTTCCTTTTCCTGTTCGAGCGCAGCGCGGTCTGAACTAAGCTTGGTGTATTTTTCTTTGTAGTTATTCGCATTGGCGATGTATGTCACCACTATTCCGCACAGAAAAATTGCTGATACAGTCAATAGAACTATGAGTATCTTAGTTAGATTGCTCAAGATTAGCTCCTTTCACCAGTTTTACCAGATTCCAATATCATCGAGAGATTATACTTTGCTCCCCAATACCTTACAACATACTATATTCTACGTTTTTCGGCGTTTTACGTCAAGTTAATTATGTTAAAATGGGGTATTTTACCTGAGAATTAAGAGCCATATTTTACCGTCCTATATTATTCTTTTGGGCACATTGAAAAACCGCCTTAGCAGCGGCAAGCCGGGCAAACTGGGAATCACTTTTCAGTAATTCGGGCAGGAATTTTTTGAGGAGAGGCGTCCTGATTTGGCCTATCGCCATGGCCGCCAGCGTCTGAATTCGTGCCTTTGTTTCCTGGTCTGTTGCGGCTGAAACATCGTGCGTCAGCGCATTTGCCACTATCTTTTCGCCCTCGGTATCGCCCAAATAGCCAAGCTGTTCCGCTGCCACAAGACGAACCTCAGGCACATCATCTTTAAGCATCGTCAAAAGTGAATCTTTTGCCTTTGATGTTCCCAGTGCTCCCATTGCCCGGATACCGAAAACGCGGTCGTCGGCGTATGCGCTTATGAGCGTTGCCCAGAGTTTCTGATATATTTTCTCGTCTCCTAACCGGGCTATCGCCTCAATGGCGTTCAGCCGAACCCTGTCATCTGATGCCTCATCCTGAATCAGCTGGTGGAGTAATGGCAGGACGCCTTTATCTCCGATTTTACCAAGCAGAAAGGCGGCATTTGCCCGTATCTGCTGATCGTTGCCGGTTAAAGCTGCGCGAATTTGTCGCGAGTATGATTTTGAACCACCCAGCATCACAATTGCATAATCAGCGGCCAATCGGACATTTTCGTCGTTATCTTTGAGCAGTTGTGCGACGTCGTTTTTGGCAGCGGAGTATTTTGCGTCTCCGATTGCCACCGCCGAGGCGAATCTGATTAGGACGATCTCGTCCTTTGTCAGCCGCTGGACACCTGTCATAAACTGCTGATTATTTGTTGCGGCTGCCATCTCGATTGCGTTGACCCTGACCTGCGGGTTGCTGCTGGAAAGTCCCTCCAGGATAATTTTTGTCGCCTCGGTTTTGAGGTCATTGTTTGCGGAATTGTCGGTGCCGATGCCGGCGGTTCGCTGTTTTTCAGAGTTGGCCTCGCAGCCGACAAAAGCAATCAGGGCGAGTATGACAGATGCGAAAATAACATTATTTTTTGACTGGTGTTTCTTTGTCATTCAGGTTACTCCCTTTTTCGCGTTTGGTTCGTCGTTTGAGGTCGAGCCGCTCGATAATTATCTCTATTATGATTAAAACCAGGCACAACTGACAAGTAAAATCCAGCCACGGGCCGTGTTTGCTGAAAAACGTGGTCCTCGCGTCAATCGGCACTATATCGGCAAACCAGCCCTTTACGCCCTGGCGGTCGAACGCTTTTTGCGGGAGATTCCCTGCCGCGTAGCCGTCTTTAATCCGGCCCAGAGTATCAATCATACAGCTTATCCCGGTGTTGACGCTTCGCAGCACCGCTAACCGGTTCTCCACCGCCCGAAACACGCAAATCGCCGCGTGCTGTGAAAGCTCGGTGGCGGGCAGGACTTTGCCTTTCTCGAATCGGACAAACCACCCGTCGTTGCTTATGTTCAGGAGCCAGTCGAGTTGCTTTTGGCCTTTCTCATCCATCGCGAATTTTCTCGCCATAACCGGCACCGCGTCCTCGTAGCAAATCATTACGCTGAATCTGTATTTGCGGTTTGTATTCGGCGTCTGCATATCAAACACCGTGTATTCTGTGCCCGGGTCAATCGTATAATCGAAATCGTAAGGCGACATCGTCAGGAACAGCTTGTGGACCAGCGGGATATTGGAGAATGGCAGCATCTCGCCGAAGGGCACAAGATATATTTTCGAGTACTTTTGAGGCGACTGGCTGCCGTCGGGCTTGTACAAAAAAGCGGAGTTAAATTTCTGCGCAAGCCGGATGTTATTTGCGTCGTATCGCGGCGTGCCGTCGTATGCCCCGGCAAGTATATACGCCCCTTTTTTCGCGTGTTCGCGGATGATTTCGTCGAAGATTTTATACGAGTGGTCATCAACTAAGAGTCGCAAAACCTGCGGGTTCAATATCGCCTGCACCATTGTCTCGGGCCAGACGACAAGTTTCGCGTTTGCCGAGATACACTGGCTGCTTTGCTCCAGCAGCTCATTGAGAATCTGCTCTTCCGCGACAAATGATTTTTTGACGGATATCGGGATGTTTGTCTGCACCACCCCAATTAGCGGGCCTTGTGTGACGGATTGAGCCGACTGGTTTATTCGCCAGTGACCATATCCCAATGTGCTGGCCAGAACTATTGTCGCAATTATCAGGTTGCGAACAACAAACCGTGGCTGACGAAATAATAACATTTCCGCGACTAACCCATTCACCATCGCCACCACAAACGATACGCCCGCTGCGCCGAATATGTCGGCTATCTGGATTAAAGAGGTATTTGCGTATTGGCTGTGGGCGAGATAATTCCAGTAGAAGCCGCCTAAGAAAAGCCCCTGCATTTGCTCGATACCCACAATCAGGACGGGGACGGCGATGAAAAGCGGAAATTGTTTCTTAATGCACCATCGCAGGGATATTACCAGTAAAGGCCAGAGCAGGGCGGTATAAAGGCAAAAAGCAATCCAGCCCACGACCGTTACAAAGCTCATCCAGTATATATTGCCTAACCAGTAACAGGTCGAGACAACAAAGGCAGCCAGATATATTTTAGACGGTTTGGTTTCACATAAGCAGACAAGGATGAACGGCACATACGCCACCCACGCCAATGGCCACCAGCCAATTGGCTGCTGCGCCAGCGTAAGCATAATCGCCGTCCCCGCGAAAGCGGCTAAAAGACACAAAATCCCTTTCGTGTTTTTAATGCTCAATCCGTTATGCCTTTCAAAGCAGTCGCTATCTCCGAAGAGACATACTGTTTTTGATTGTTCATTCGTATGGCAAACTGGCTCGTGAAAAGTTCCAGCAAATCATTATTCGACAGAACCTGTTTCGGCGGATACCCGATATCCGGTATAAGCCGTTTTAATTCGCTTATTTCGACGATATTCAATTTATGTTCTTTTTCAATGCTCGCGCGAGCGTCGAGTTGTTCGAGCCGTTGTTTTGCTTTTTTGACGTAATCTGCGGAGATTTCGATTCCCACGTAGCTTCTCCGCAGTTTCCTTGCTGCGACCGCTGCTGTTCCTGAGCCGACGAACGGGTCAAGAACGCAGTCGCCGGCGTTTGAGCTTGCCGCGACGATTCTCATAAGCAACTGCTCAGGCATCTGGCATGGGTGCCAGCCGGTTCGCTCTTTGAATGTCCCGCATACCCGCGAGTCCTCCCAAACGTCGTCGGGAATCTTGCCCGCCGGGTTGGCTCGCTTATCTGCGTAAATCATCTGTCGGTCCGATGGGACTCGTACGGCGAAATCGTTGAATATGAAGTTTTTAGGATTATTCACAAAGTAAAATATATGCGTATGCGAGCGGGCAAATTTGTCTTTTGTCTGCTGGCCGAAGGTGTAATGCCAGATTATCCAGTTGCGCATCACAAATCCCAGCTCATCCGCGATGACCTTCACATTCGCGGCGTAGTCATCACCTATGGCGATATAAAATGAGCCGGTTGGCTTTAAGACCTTTTTGCACGCCGTCATCCAGTCCTTTGTCCATGCGATGTAGTTATTGCGTTCAACCTTGTCGTGATACTTGTCGTACTTATATCCGATATTGAAAGGCGGATCTGAAAATATCAAATCCGCAAAGGGCTGGTCGATTTTACTCAGCGTTTCGATACAGTCGCCGCAAATTATCTTATTCAATAATTCCTGCATACGGGAACATTGTAACTTAAAACCCTGCTCTTGCAAGCTTGCCCTCGAATGTCTTAATCGGGGGTTTTAAGCAGGGGGGCGAAACTTAAAACTTTCGGCATTATTATCGGTTTGAAAAGTAACGACCCTGAGATATGGACTATTAATTAGTGTGGTGGTTATTTTTTGCCTGCGGGTTGTGGCGGGCGAATGATAAATTGCTCTGTGAATGTCATGCCCGACAGGTAATCGGTGAAGTTGACCTTTACGGTCAACGGCTTGTCGAATTTGTCAACAATCTCGGCCGCGTCAAAACTCAGCCGGTAGCCGCTCGAAAATATTCCGCCCAGCCAGAGCGCCTTAAGCTCATTCGGCTCAACTTGCCACTGTGCTAAACGGGCTTCGTTTTCCTTTTTGTTCAGGTCCCAGAGCTGGACTTCAACGGTCCCGCCCGCCTTTACGGTGTCGCCCGTCTCATCAATAGGTTGAACGTAAACGACCAGCTTTTTCTTTCCTGTTGCACCCGGGGTCTTGTAGTCATCATAAAAGTTTGTGTAACTGCCTATTTTGACCGACTTGATATGATAAATCGCGTCGGCCCTTTTTTCCCCCGGCAATTTGGAAAGCGACTCCGCCTGTTTTAATAATTGGGCGTTTTCCGTATTGGCCTGTTCGAGCTGATTTTGAAGCTCTGTATTTTGCGAGGTAAGCTGCTGGACCTGCTGTGCGGTCGTTGGTTTGCCCGCTTTACCGCTGTCGCACCCAAACGCGAAGACAAGCGATACCAATGAAACAACGAACAATGAGCTGCGAACTAAGAACATAATTCTCAATTCTTAAATTTAACTTTCTTTATTTGCCGATTTGACCGCTTCCGGCGCCTTTTGGATTATCCTGTCCGCTAGACCATACTTTATCGCTTCATCCGCGTCCAGCCAGAGGTTCCTGTCGCAGTCCTTCTCGATTTTTTCCGCGGACTGGCCTGTGTGTTTGGCAAGTATTGTGTAAATTCGTTCTCGCAGACGCATTATTTCCCTCGCCTCAATCTCAAGGTCCGTCGCTGGCGCAATCAGCTCTCCCGAAATCAACGGCTGATGAATCAGCACCCTGTTGTTGGCGAGCAGGAATCGTTTTCCCGCTTGGCCGCCCGCAAGCAATACCGCAGCCATACTCGCCGCTTGGCCTATGCAATAGGTCGCCACGTCACAGCGCAAAAACTGCATACAGTCGTAAACAGCCAGTCCCGCCGAGATTGACCCGCCGGGCGAATTGATATAAAGGTGAATGTCCGTCTTGCTGTCCTCGTTGCTCAAAAACAGCATTTGAGCTATCACCAGGTTTGCGGAAACGTCATCTATCGGCCCGCTTAGAAAAATGATTCTGTCTTTAAGCAGCCGGGAGTAAATATCGTATGCCCGTTCGCCGCGACCTGTCTTTTCAATTACTATCGGAACTAAGTTCTGGTCAACTGCCATAGTTTCACTCTCTTCAGTGGTTATTGTTTCTTCTCGTCTGTTTTATTATCATCTGTTTTTTTATCGCTCGGTTTCTTTTTGCCCGAATCGTCGAGTTCCAGGACCTCGTCGATGAGTCCGTATGCAAGCGCCTCATTTGCCGTCAAATACCTGTCTCTTTCGGTCTCCGCGCTGATTTTTTCAACAGGTTGGCCTGAAAGTTTGGCAAGCAGCTCATTGAGCATTTTCTTGGCCTTTAGGATTTCCTCGGCCTGAATCTTTATATCCGCCGCCTGTCCAAAAACTCCGCCCCACGGCTGATGCAGCATAATCTTTGCGTGAGGCAGCGCGAACCGTTTGCCTTTTGTTCCTGCTGCGAGAACTATCGCTCCGCCCGACTGAGCCCGGCCGATACAATAAGTAGCGATGGGCGAGCTTACGAACCGCATCGTATCGTATATCGCCATCGTGTCGTCAACGCTGCCTCCGGGCGAGTTCACATACAAGCTGATTTCCGTGTTGCGTTTCTGGTTATCGAGGTAAAGGATTTTCATTATTACCTCGGTAGCCCTGGCGTAGTTAATTTCGCCTATGAGGAACACAATCCGGTTTTCCAGCAGCATATCGTCCAAACTCATCTGGCGAAATTGCTGGTAATGACTGCCTCCCTGACCGTACTGGTCCTGGTACTGTTCCTTCGGCTCAATTATCATACGTTTTTCGGGTCCTGTGCTGAACATCAAGTTTTCCCTTAACTCACAAAGTTAGGGCGAGGTTTACCCCGCCGATTAAGGTGTTTATCGGATATTCTTACGCTCAGGTTTTCTTTTTTCGGGTCGTCGGCTTTGTCTTTTTCTCCGGCTTTTCCTTATCCGCGGCTTTTGCTTTTTTGGGATGCGCGTGCTTTGTCGCGGTTTCCGCCTTTTTAGCTGGTTTGGCCTCTGTTTTTTCGGTCGTTTTCTTGTGCTTGTGGATTTCTACCTTTTCTGCCTTCGGTTTTTGCGCCTTCGGCTCAACCTCGGTTATTTTCGCCGACTCAAGCAGCTTGGTTACACACTTTTGTTCGCGGACCTGAAGTTTGAATTGTTCGAGTGAGCCGTCCCGTTGCATTTCCTCTCTCATTCGCTCGGGCCGGACATGTTTCTGGACGGCTAAGTGGGCGATGTGCCCGTTGATTTCCTCGTCCGTCGTTTTGATGTCCAGCTTTTCCGCGATTTTGTCCATTATGAAGAATACCTTGAGCTGCTCTTTTGCCTGCTGCTCGGTGTTCGCCTTCAACTGCTCGATATTCTTGTCAATCTGCTCTTTGTCGATACCCTGCATCATCAGGTTGATATACTGGCGTCGTAATAACGCGACTGCCTGGTCCGCGGCGACGTCTGCCGGCAAATCGATACTGATATTATCAAGCAGATATTTGTATATCTGCTCGGCCATCTCTTGTTTCGCTTGACCTTCGAGCCGACCTTCCAGCTTTTCGCGAATTGCCTTTCGCAGCTCTTCCTCGGTTGCCACTCCGCATTTGCTTATCGTGTCCTGATTCAATTCCGCTGGTCTTAGCCACTTGATGTCCTTAATCGTTATCTTGATATCGACTTTCTTGCCCCGCAGTTCCTCTCTGAAGAACGTCTTTGGCACTTCCACTTCCGCGGTCTTTACATCTCCTGTTTTCGCCCCAATCAGGATTTCATCTAACTTTTCGACGGGCACATCCGCTATAAAGCCGTTTGCGCGTGCGTATATCTCGGTGTTATCAACTTTTTGCTCCTGCCCCTCGATATTCAGCATCACGTCCGCGACGACTTGGTCTTCAAGCTCAATCTTGCCATTATCCTTAGGCGTCCACGTCCCCGCGTATTTGCAGAGCATCTCGATTTCCCTGTCAACGTTCCCGTCGGTTACCACGTGTTTTGGCTTATCGACCGGTATGCCCTCAAGTTTAGGCAGCTCAAACTCAGGACGCACCTCAACCTCGAACTCGAACTTTAGGGCGCCTTCCGCGGGCAATTCTATCTTCTCATAATCAATCGCCGGCTCGCGCAGAACATCCAGCTTGTTGTCCTTTATCGCCGAATCGCTCGCTTCTGCCAGTATTTTCAGCTTTGTCTGCTCGCCGACTTCTTTGCCGAATCGCTTTTCCAGCAATCGTTTCGGCGCACGCCCCTTTCTGAAACCAGGCACCAGCGCGTCTTTGCGCAGCGTCTCGTATTGGGCGTCGGTGGCCTTTGTTATTGTCTCACGGGGGACCTCGATGATGACCTTTTTTTTGCACGGGCCTGACTTTTCGATTTTTACGGTGTTCTTTGGGGTTGTTTCCTGTGGTTGCTCTGCCATGTTATTCTCCTATCATACCGGGCTTACGCTCATACAAAACAAAAATGGCATTAGGAAACCTGATTCCCGCAGCCACATTTTTTCATATTTCGTTGCCCAAACGCGTCGACGACCAACGCCAAACTACTCATTTAGCCGGTAACTCGCCGACACTATATATTCAAAGCGGGTGATGAGGCTCGAACTCACGACATCCACGTTGGCAACGTGACGCTCTACCACTGAGCTACACCCGCATAAACTGCCACATATTATAATCTCTATTATCGACTCCCTGCAAGCGGTTTTTTAACAAAAAAACCACATCCCATCTTGGTGTGTTGAGCTTGCCTATTCCCCCAATTTCCAACGACCACGCTGTTCTGCTATAAGGCGTCTCTTACGGGAGTAGCGCAGCGAAGAATGGAGCAGGATGGATTCACTTACACGGCTCGCCTTCGGCACTGACTTATCAGCGTGAAGTCGAGGAATATATTCTTACAGAATTCTCCGTTGCGGGCTGGGCGATGTTTCTGATGATTGTCAATATCCATCAGTTGTGCATCGAGGAGCACTATGGCGGGAAGAACAAAAAGTTCGATGTTGATTATTTTCCGCTGATGCATTATGATTCCCCGTTTATCTTGTTGGTTAGCGTAATTCTTTGTAAGGATGACAAATATGGAAAATTTGTGGATAATGGCACAGGCGACCGAAACCCAGGGCCAGTCGGAGGTTCCCGCTGAACCGGTGGGCCAGAATCAGACCAAAACCGGCACCGTTGCCGCTCCCGACCCAAATACCTCACGGCCCGCATCGTACGGGAACTCCTCGTCGATTATGCAACTCGTTTTCATCGTCGGCATTTTTGTGATTTTGTACTTTATTATGTTCCGCGAGCCGAAAAAACGCCAGCGACAGCAGCAGAAGATGATTCAGACCCTCAAAAAGAACGACAAAGTCAGAACTATCGGCGGTATCATCGGCATCGTCGTTGACGTCAAAGGCGACGAAGTTACCCTCAAAGTCGATGAGTCAACCAATACCAAAATCAAAGTGGCGGCCTCCGCCATCGGGAAAAACATTTCGAACGAAGGACAATAAAAGCCGGATATAACAAGGATTTGATATGAATAAGAATCTAACCTGGAAAATCGTATTAATTGTTGGTTTGGTCATCCTCGCGGCCTGGACGCTTTATCCGCCGAGCAAAACACTCAAGCCGGGCATCGACCTCGGCGGCGGAACAAGCTTGATTTACGAAATCGACGCAAAAGGCCTCAGCTCAGACGAGAAAAGAGGCCTCTCGGAAAGGGTAATTACCGTCCTGAGACGCCGTATCGACCCCGCCAACATACAAAACCTCGTCTGGAGACCACAGGGCAGCACAAGATTTGAAATCCAGATGCCGCTCGCCAGTGCCGAGGCCAGAGAAAAAAGAACGCAATACGAAACCGCCCTCACCGATCTTTTGACGGGAAATGTTACCCAGGCCGCCATTATACGCTCCGTCGCCAAACCCGCGGAGCTGCGAGCAAAGGACTTTGAAAAATTCGCCCGCGATTCCAACGACAGGGCACAAATCCTCAACGACTTCGCAAAGGTCTTCGATGAGCGAAAAGCCCTCCAGCAGCAAAGAGATGACCTTGCTAACCAGATGGCTACGCCCGAAAGCTTAATTAAGCTCGCGGGTCTTAAACTCGACGATATTAAAATTCAGGTCATTGAATGGGCCAAACTCAAGGATGACAAAAGAAAACAAGCAATCCTCGAATACCTCGGCTCCGAAGGCAATCTGGACCTGCTCACCAGATATACCGAAATTTACGCCAAATGGGCCGACGTGGCTGACCGCCTCACTACTCCTAAAACCGGCGTCAACAGTCGATATGAAGAGGCCAAACAGACGCTCCATAAGCTGAATTTGTCCAATGACCAGGTTACTTCCGCACTCGAAGCCGGCGCGCCCGGTTCCGCCAAAAGCAAAAGGGCGGTTGAGACCCTCAAAAAGGAATTCCCTGAATTAACCGACAAAATCGACAGGGTCGCAAAAGCTTACAGCGCCTATTTCCCCTTCAGGGGCCGGCTCGACGACCCCAGCGACCTGCAGCGAATGCTCAAAGGAGCTGGTATTCTCGAATTCAGAATTCTCCCCACAATGGACCATCCCGAAGTTGATTCCGCCCAGATGAATGCCTACGTCGAAACTCTCAAAACAAAAGGACCTAAATATCCTCTCGACGACCAG
>CAIODZ010000032.1 GCA_903857265.1 uncultured Phycisphaerales bacterium | reverse complement strand
GCTGGAGTTCGCGTATTATTCGGTGATTTCGCCAGAAGGTTGCGCGGGCATTTTGTGGCGTGACGGCTCACAGGCGCCTGAGGCGGCCGAAGCGCTTAAGCTGACAAGCAAAGATTTGCTCAAGCTGAAACTCGTCGATGAAGCGATAGCCGAACCGTTGGGCGGAGCTCATCGAAACATCCACGACACCGTTTATAACGTTGAGCAATACATTACGAGGACCCTTGCTGTTCTAAAGCGGACAAAGATAGAAACGCTGCTGGAAAACAGATACGCCAAACTGCGGGCCATAGGCGGCGAGCCGACGGCTATTCTGCGGGATAAGACGCACAAGACAAAGATTAAGACCATCGAGGTTAAGCGTGGCAAGTCAAAATCTCTGACCACAAAGGTTTGAGTCGCACGATTAAGTCAAGACGGAGAGACGGACTTATTGAGTATTAAGGGGAGCTGTTTACCGATAGTTATTGTTTACCCTTCGTGGTCGCTTTCGGCTTCAAACTCTGTGCTGCTGTCAGGTTCGGCCTCCGGTTCGTTTTCCTCTTCTTCGCCGGCCTCCGGTTCAGTACCGGCTTCGTAAGGCGGAATCTCGCCTGTTTCATCAGTTTCACCGCCAAACTGATGACCATTCTCTTTCAGCTCCGCACAGGCGACGCAGTATCGCGCCCAGGGTATGGCATTAAGCCGGGCCTTGGAAATTGATTCGCCCTTGCCTTCGCAAACGCCGAATGTTCCCTCACCGATACGGTTAAGCGCGTCGGTGATTTCCTTGAGCATCTTCTTTTCGCTGTCCATCAGGTCCAGGGCGAATTCCTGTTCGAAGTTATCTGAGCCGGCGTCGGCCATGTGGAAAGGCATACTCGACAGTTCGCTTCGCTCCTTTTTGAAAGTTTCATCTTCCATAGTGGAGACGTTGCCGAGCAGCTCGGCGCGTTTGGCGAGCAGCAGTTCCCTGAATTTTTGTATCTCTGCTGCCGTCAGGCCGTTCTTGCTGCTTTTAGTTATTTTGTTGGTTTTTCGCTTTGCCATTTTATTACTGTCCATTCTTCAATGATAACTCAAGCTCAGCGTTGCTCACCCGACCAAGGCCTTTCCGCTGATATTATCTACGTTGGAGTCGGGCACAAGATTATATGAATCTTTCGCTGCCCCACAACTAAAATTCTGCCGGGCAAACCCAAATTCTTTCGACAATAACACCCCCCTACTTTGCCCAAAACGGTTTTTCGTGAGGATTTTATCGCCTGCTAAAACGAACGAGCGCTATCCAGAATAAATGTTACCGGGCCATCGTTTATGCTCTTTACCTGCATATTTGCGCCAAAAACCCCTTTGGCGACCTCCAAACCCTTATCAGCAATCAAGTTAGCCGTTTTGTCATACAGTTGTTCGGCGATTTCCGGTTCGGCGGCGCCGTCAAATCCGGGCCTGCGACCCTTGCAGCAATCGCCCTGAAGCGTGAAATTGCTGACTAATAAGACCTGGCCTTTTACTTCCTGTATGCTGAGATTCATTTTACCCGCATCGTCCGCAAATATCCGCAGGTTAGCTATTTTTTCGGCCATAAACTCAGCATCGGCCTGACCGTCCGGTTTTCCCACGCCTAAATACACGAGCAACCCCCTGCCGATTTGGCCCACGATTTTCCCGTCCACCTCGACAGTCGCGCTCGATACCCTTTGTATAACAGCCCGCATACTAAGCACCGCCCAAAAAAATATACTATCAAAAACCGTTCCCAGCCACATCTTTATTGATTATCGATGATCGAAATATAGATAATTTTTAAGGGAAAGCCGGTTGCAGTCATCATTTTACGTGTGTCAATCTCAATTATCAATTATACATATCCCTCCTTTCGTCGATATAGCGGCAACCAATCAGAGGTTAAAGAATGGTTACCCAGACAGTTGATATTGCTCAAAATCTTACCCGAAAGGTTCCTAAGGAGGAACTATACGGTCTTGCTGTGGATACAGACGTTTTATTTTCGGACCATAAAGGCATTTACGGGCGACGGATTGAAAAACATCAGCGAAAACTTTTGGCCAAACTGAGTTTCCTTGCGCCGTTTCTCGAACCGGGCGAAAGAATCCTGCATGTCATATCCGGCTGTTCGCCAGCAACTTTCGTCGAGCAGCTGCTTACGAGTCTTCTGCTTCAGCCGCTAAAACGGTCATTGTTTGCTATCACCAACAGGCGCATACTTCATGTTCCGACAACACGCAATATGCAGCACCGATGGTCTGTTGCGCAAATATTATATTCAGATTGTCGCCATATTCGGCTGAGATGGACAACGCTTATCGTAAAATATAAAAGCGGCAAAACAGAGAGGTTCTGCTGCATCGGCAGAAACGGCAAAAAGAAGGCGAGGGAGCTGCTAAGGGATATGCCGCTCAAGGGGCAATCAAGCCCGACAATGGAAAGAACGCATTTGTGTCCAAGGTGCACAAAACCGCTTATAAAGGACTATTATGCCTGCCCCAACTGTTCCATGGAATTTAAGAAAAAGTCCCGGGCCACTATGCTGTCGATAGCGTTTCCCGGCGGCGGCTATTTTTACGTCCGCCACCCAATAATAGGATTATTAGAAGCTATTATGGAAACAATAGCGCTTCTGCTGCTTGCCGTATCAGTGACGGCGCATTTTATCAGCACCCCTTCCGCTCCCCGCAGCATCACCCAGGCGATTATGCTGTGCGCCATTATTCTGGGGTTCGAAAAAATGGTTGCTGCCCTGTTTTCAAATAAATGCGTCGAAGATTTTATTCCAAAACAGCGGCACGTTGAAGTGCTGGTAGAGCAATCGGCCTCTCGTAAAATCCCGGATGACTCCAAAGAGCCATTCGCTACCGGCTGGCGCTCAATGTAAGTTCATCGAAGCCGATTCAAAAAACTTGCCTTGGCAGTTCCTTTAATTCCCCAAATAATCTAACACGACATAGGACAGGGTAAACAGTAATGTGTTATTGGTGTAAATATAACTAAACATATCATAAGTAACAATACGCGAGTTTATTTTGTAAGCATCAGGTGTTTTGAGCGTGTTTCACGTGAAACATTGCTCTTAAGAAGATGCGAATGGTATCTCTTATTGCTACGCCTACGGAGAAGGGGCGGCCGGTTATTCTTGGTACCTCAACGACAAAGCTAAATGAAGGTAGAGAAGCTATTAAAGCAATCTTGATTTTTTCGCCAACCCCATGGACATGTGTTTTGCTGCTTTATTTAAAAAGGGCGGCCTGGATATTCTCTGGGGATACGAAACCTTGCGCAGATGCATAGATTCAAATATTGCCTGTTGATAGATTTGTGCGGTTGGGACTTTATCGGTGATGCCAGCGAATTTCTATTTCTTCAAATCACCTGTCCGGTTTAAATAATAAGTTAGAATTTAATGGTTACTGCGGTTACACGGTTACATTAGGGCAGGCGATGTTGCCCCCTGCAGTTGTTTCACGTGAAACATTTTTTGTATAACGAGCAATTTTTTTCTGGCATCACTGAAGAGTTTCCGCTACAAACACCGAAATATTTTGTGAAGACCTCAATAAGAATATGGTATGTGAAATAGCCTGAAGCCAGGGTTGGTACAGGGAAAATTAAGATTATCGAAGGAGCGAAATAATGACTGAGAAGACAGACAAACCCAAACATCTCGGCAGGGGGCTAGCATCACTGTTAGGTCCCATAACCACAACCGCAGAGGAATTTCCTCTATCAATTCCTATAGCCGAAATAAACGCTAACATCTTGCCAAATAAGGAGTTACATAGTTCGTTTCGAGAAATAAAAGTCGATGAAATCGAAGCAAATCCATATCAGGTTCGTTCTTTTTGGAACGAACAGGAATTGACGGAGTTAGCGCAGTCAATCAAGGCAAAAGGTGTAATTCAGCCGGTGATTGTCAGGCCTATGGGTTCTGGTTATCAGTTGATAGCAGGGGAAAGGCGTTGGCGGGCGGCAAAAATGGCG
>CAIODZ010000031.1 GCA_903857265.1 uncultured Phycisphaerales bacterium | reverse complement strand
GGTATTTATCGATTTCGCGTTTGATATCGGTGGCGACGGGGTTTGCGCCGACGCCGATTACTAATGAGGTAGGCGGGCTGAACTGGTTGCCGCCGAGGTCGATGCCGCGGTTGAGATTTCTGATTACGCCCGTCAGCGTGATTGAATCCATATCGAATACGCCTGTCGCCTGCGGATAGTCGCCCATTTTTGGCGGGTCGCCGGTGATAACGAGCATATTGCGAAGGCCGATGGCGTATGCGCCGAGGATGTCGGATTGCATTCCGATGAGGTTTCGGTCGCGACAGCAGAAATGCAGGATTGATTCGATATTCGCGGCCTGCTGGATTTTTATGGCTGTAACCATTGGCGATAATCGCGAGCTTGCGCGCGGGCCGTCAGGGATATTGATTGCGTCGATACCCATATCCGCGCAAAGACGGGCTTTTTCGAGAATCGGGTCGATATCGAGGCCTTTGGGCGGCGTAATTTCGATGGTTGTTACCTTTTGGCCTGATGCTAATTTGGCGGCGAACTTCGATTTTTCCGCCAGAGGCGTTTCGCGTATTTCGGTTGTTTTTGGCGTTTCGATTGTTACAACGCTAAATCTTGCCTTTGACGTCGCGGCCTTGTCGATTGCGCGGACTGCGCGAACCATTTCCCTTATGTGGTCTGGCGTAGTGCCGCAGCAGCCGCCGATGATTCGTGCGCCTTTTTCGTAGAATCGCTTTGCAAATTCCGCCATATATTCGGGAGTGGACATATAAAGCAGCCGGTCTTCGACTTGGCGGGGGAGGCCCGCGTTTGGCTGGACGGAGATTGGCTTATTGGTTGCGGCGTGGATGATTTCGAGGGCGTTGAGCATCGCGGATGGGCCTACGGAACAATTCAGGCCCACGGCTGTTACGCCTTTCTTGCCGGCTATTCGGCCGATTGCGTGGTCTATTTTTTCGCCATAAGGCGTCTCGTTTAGCTCGGTAGTGGTCATCTGGGCGACGATTTCGAGGTCGGTTACGCTATGCACGGCCTCGATAACGAGCAAAAGCTCATCGGTATTGGAGAAGGTTTCAAGGATGAGAAAATCCGCGCCGGCGTCGGCTAATGCTTTGGCCTGTTTTTTGTAGGCGGATATTGCCTGCTGTTTGGATATTTGGTTATACAGGGCGATATCGCGTGCGAGCGGCCCGATCGCGCCTGCGATAAGGACGTTATCGCCTGCGGCTTTTTTAGCTAACTCAACGCCTGCTTTATTTATTTTCTCGGTTTGTTCTGCCAGGCCGTATTTGGCGAGTTTGACCTCGTTTGAGCCGAAGGTGTTGGTCTCGATGAAGTCAACGCCGGCCTCGACGTATTGCTTGTGGATTTTGGTTACGAGTTTGGGATTGCTTAGATTCAGCTCATCGAAGCAGGCGTTGATATAGACGCCTGACTGGTAGAGCATCGTTCCCATCGCCCCGTCGGCCAATACCACCTGCTTTGATAATAGTTTTGATAGTTTTTCTTTTGCCATAGAGGTTTTTATTATAGCCACAGAGTTCACGGATGACACTGATTTATTTTAGACGCTGATTGCGCTGGTTACGCTGTTTTTTTGTCCTGCCGGTTTTGTTTTTGAATCGCCAAAAACAGAATGTCCCATTTTCCAGAAAATATTAATAGCTCGGTTGCCAATTATTATAATAATCATATAACAATTTGTATTTACGTTCTAATTTTTGATCTTTTCCTTTAAAATGTTCGTATTGCTGTTTTGCAAATTCTGATCCTCTAAGAACTCGTTCACATATATGTGGCGCCGAAAAGTCATAGACATTCCCGAAAAATGCTGACATCTTCTCGCTAAGGAAATCAAGAAATAGTTTATCATCCCTATCTTTACATATGATGGAGAGACAACGAGTTGCTAATTCTTTATTCCATTTAGTAACATTATCTTCTTTGGGATTATTTGCCCAGAATGAAAGATATTTAAAAATCTCATCTCCCAATACTATTCGCGGATAATCTGCAACGTATCTCTCTAATTTATACGCATTAAAAAACGCAGACCCATAAATGCCAAAATTGTCCCAATCCGCTGCTACACCGATTTCAATGCTCCCCCTAATAGGGGTATGTTTCGAAAATTCATCAAGTAGAAGCCCAGCAATCGCTCCGATCATCATCCATATCGGCTTGACGCACGGTTCCCCCAGATAATTATTCAACTTATTATATATGACAACATAATCACCATGATGTTGGAATTCAATCGGCTCGCCTTCAAATCGCTCAACATCTTTACGTTTTTTATCAGATAGTCTGTCATATATGGCGCTGCCGACTTTTTGTTTTGATTTATCTTCAAAAAAGGTTTTTATGTAATTTCTAATCTCTTGTATTTTTACATATGTTTCTTGCATTGCTTGTGACAATGAATTTAGATCAGTATCATAATTTAATACTAAGGGGAATTTTTTTAACGCTTCTTGTTGGCCAAGAATATCTATATAAGCTACAACGTAATTTGAGATGGTAAATTTAGAAGTATCAGCCACAGGTAAATCCTTTTGTTAAGATTGTCATCATATTTTCACTACGCACTAGTATAGTTCTTATCGGCTTATTAGAGATGATAACTTTCACCACCGAGTTGCTCGGCGTGCTGACTTAATCCCCCAAAACTATACCATTGCGAAATAAAGGGTATCCTGAAACAATGGGTCTTGAAGAATGTTTTCTTTTTCTTCCTTTGGCCATATCAGTTACTCCCGACTGCTGCATTTCTCTTTTGAATGATTATGTGTTTTTTGCAACATGTTATTTTTGATTTTCAACCTTTGTGAATCTGGCAATTTCGCCAATAAAAATATATGCTTGGATGATTGTTAATCTTGCTTCATTTGGGGAAACATCGGCATGAACACCCTTACATGATTTATCATAAACGGAGTCTAATCGCGCTGCAAGATGTTCTAATTCATTCTCTAGAAGACCGACGGTAGTGGACGACTGTATTTTCGACTCAATAAAAGCTAATATGCGATTTTTGTAGTTTTCTTCTCTCACCTTTCGTTTCTTGCCGGATTTATCTGCCCAATCCTTGTTAGACGATGGAAAAACGGAATCTGCTACACTCATCAATAAGCGACGGCATGAAGCAAGCGCCTCGGCATGAGCTTCCGCATTTGTCTCGGACATTCGTTCTGCAATAGCCAACAATTTCTCAACAGACTCGGGACAATGTTCCCGAATAAAGATATCTACTTCATGCCTAAGTTCGTCAAATATTGACGCTGCAAAATCCCCAAATTCAATCGAAATTAGAGTTGCACTCACATAATTATGTACCGATGCTTTTATAGACGAAAAAAGGCTTACGCGTTCTAAGTAATTTCTCTTAGTATCATTCACTATTTCGATGTGCTCCAAGTTCATCCTATAAGTTGTGCCTGCGCTTGGCTTGATATCAGCTTTTTCAAGGATTCCTTTGTCAGCCGCACAAGCCGCTTCAAACCAAGGCAAGCTATGCGAATAATAAGTACCACCTTCGGTTATTCTTCCTCCAGCCTTCGCATAAGGCAGACAATTTCCAAGGCATTTATAATCGAACTTTTTAGGATAACCACGAATTTCCAAGTCAAGCCATGTTTGAGCATCGGTATCCCTTATTAGCCTCGCGAGGCGTTTTGCTTGTAAAAGGCATGCCTCTATCGGAAGCGAGTTTGTTTCCATTTTATCGAGAAGCCCCTTGGCAACGGCTCGGGCTTCATTTAAACGTGAATATGTACCATCGTTCATATTAGCAACTCATTTCACGCTAATTTATAGGCGATTTGCTCGTCGAGGATGTCTTTGACAGTAAGTGCGATTATGGTCTTGCCGGTCTTTTTGAAGAAGGCCTGTATCTCACTCATGGCATCGGATGAAAAATCAAAGGAAACAAAGAATCCCTTTGTTCTGTCTTCGCGCATCATAGCCGCCTCGAAGGAATCGATATCAGGTCTGCCCACCTTGTCCTTTTGCTTGACCTGAATGGGATACCAGACATCCATAAAGCCAAGCTCTCCCTTGTCCTTTTTCGGCATGGCCGACACCGGATAGATACGCCCGTCGATGCCCATATCGCCGACTTGTGCCTTATTGGGAATACCACCCAAAGCGATAACAGCCCAGTTCTCGAATTCAAACGGCGGAATTTCTCTAAGCTGCTTTTCACTCCGCGGTAAATCACGGACGATAAACCCTCGGCCAATTCGCCAGAGTTTTTCATCTTCTTTGATTTTGCAGACATCGCGCAGACGTTTTGCCATAACACGACAGGCCGTAGGCGAAACGTCGATACCAATCCATTGACGACCGAGATTTTCAGCGGAAACAATTGCTGTTCCACAACCGCAAAAGGCATCGAGAACAATATCGTTAGGATTACTTGATACTTTAATTATTCTGTCCAAAAGCGCAAGCGGTTTTTGAGTCGGATAGCCAAGACGTTCAACAGCGTGCGCACTAATTGGAGCGATATCCATCCACAGAGTTTGCAGCGGAATGCCTGACATATCCTCCGCATACTGTTTTAAGCGAGGCATACCACCTTCCTTTTTCGGCCAATAAATAAGTCCAGCAGTATCAAGAGCATCTAACTTTTCCTGAGTAGTACCGTTTGAAAGTGCCATCGCAATATCCTTTGGAACTGCCCAATGTCTGCCTTTGGAAGTCACATCAATACCTCGCCAAGGTTGTCCGCTTTCACCATTTCTTATACCATCTCCCGTCAAATCCGTGGACTTCCATTTTCTGCCATCACTGTCAACATTACTATAATTCTGTTCGGTATATGATTCATCATAGGGTTGGTATTGCTGATTCCATGTCCACTGATTTCCCTTAGTATAAAAGAATATACTATCGTGGATAGGGCCATAGCGTTTTGCGCTGCTGTGTGCGCTTGTCCGTTTCCAAATAATCTCACTTTGAAACTGGTTTTCGCCGAAAATCTGGTCGAGCATAATTTTGACGTAGTGGGAGGCGTGCCAGTCGCAGTGATAATAGAATGAGCCGGTTTTCTTGAGGACGCGGTGCATTTCGACGCATCGAGGACGCATAAATTCGATATATGCCTGTGTCGAGGCGTGTCGGTCATCGAAGGCGCGTTTTTCCTTTGTCTCGCCCCAGAAGACCTCGTAGTTGCGGTTCGAATTAAAAGGCGGGTCGATATAAATCAGGTCAACACATTCGTCGGGGAGTTTTTTCAATTGTTCGAGGTTATCGCCGCAATAAATGACGCGGGTATCGACGAGCGATGAAGGTTTACCGCCTGTTTGTGCTTTCTTTGAATTGGATGCGGGTTTTTTTGCCATAGTCCTCTCTGCCAAAGCTTTAAAAGATTATCCACCCCATTCTCCGTTAAACGGTGTTTTGTGTCAAGTAAAGATAGCGGATAGCAAGAACCAGCGTAATCCGCGCAATCAGCGTCAAGAAACAGTGTCTTTTAGTGTAAATCTGCGTCTAAAGAACTACCGCCACCGTATTCGACGGATAACTCTGTCCCGAGGAATTTCCTGCCCTGACCTGATATTCGAGCTTTATTCCGATGGGCTGTTTGGTAAGCTTTACATCGCTGTTATAAGAAGTACCGGCAAATTGCCATTCGGACCAGTTGCCGTTGAACTGTTTTCTTTCGATTATAAAGCTGCGGACAGGGCCGCCGCCTCTCGGTTTATCCCAGACAAGGCAAAGCATACCTTTATCACCTTGCGCGGTAATCCTTAGATTTGTCGGCGAAGAAGGTATATCAATCTGCTGCGGCTCTCGTTTTGTTCCCCAGCCGATAAACGAAAGCTCGGTTGGATTGCCGCAGGTATCGACTGTGCCTAATTTAATCTGGTTTTTCATTTCCTGCTGTAACTGTCTGAAACTTTCAAGCTTGGCCGACGCGGCGATAGCGACTTTCGACTGGGCATCGAGAAGGGCAGCGCTATCCTGCTCGAATTTAATGCGTTTGGCCTGTAAAACACCCGCGTCGCAGAGGGTAAATATCTCCGGATGCTCGGATACGCCACTTATGATATTGTCAACTAAACCAACGACTTCGGCATGCTGTCTTGGACACTGCATAACAAACCCCCTAAAAAGTTTAACCACAGATTCCACAGAAAAACACAGACAGTGTAAATCCGTGTTAATCCGTGTCTAATATTGCTCTTTGTTGGTCTTTCGGTATTAAAGCAGGGTCATATAACTAAGAACGGATTAAAAATCGTCCTCAAATTCGCCAATTTATGCTAAGTAACGCGTTTACAACGATTTACGAAAGGCAAAATTGATTTGCAATCATCGAAAACCAGTTTGCAATCGTCGATTGTAAATTTGAAATCAACGACTTCAAACCCGCAATTTACTAAACAGAAGCCGTTTTGATGGATTGCAAACCCGTTTTTTGGGAAGCTGAATTCGATTTCGACGAATTCAAATCGTGATTTTACTCCGTCAAAATGGAAATCTATGAAAACAAATTTGAATCGATAGATATGAAGCTTGAAAAACGATTCCCGCCTGTGCAGACAGAGTCTGCGCTTTGCGGAACGACTCCGCAATTTGCAGAATCAATCCGCAAATTGAAAAATTGAGTTTCAAGCATGAAAAACCTTCCCGCATTCAGAAAACAGAGGATGGAAGACGGAAGGCAGAAATCCGTGAAAATCCGTGTTAATCCGTGGTTGCTTTTGTGTTTTCGTTGCCTTTTTGCGGCGAACAGCGTGATTGGGTTAAAAAAAGAACGGGCAGACACAGAGGTCTGCCCGCACAAAGAATCGAATTTGTGTTCGTCAGCCGGGTTATTGCACTTGCTGAGGAATTTCGGCAACGGGTTCAGCAGGTGCGGGGGCGGTTACAGGGGCGGCGGTGTTAGAGCTTCTATGATGAAGCTTCGCGGCGTGGTGGCTTTTTTGTGAGGTGGCGACCGCTTTGTGATGATGGTGTTTACTCTTGGCGAAGGCGGTGCTGCTGCCAAACGCGAGAGTCAACGTGATGAGAATGATAGCAATTGTTCTGAGTTTCATTTTTTTACCCTTTCTACAATGATACATCTTTTTACAACGCCTTCGGCAACATTACCCCGGTATTATTCGGTCCGGAACGGACACACTCCGCCGCAGGGAAGGCAGTAAAACATAAACAGTGTCTTCGTCCGAATATATTTGATTTCTTGAGACGAAATCGCACGCTTTTTAGTATTTCTGGGGGTGGGCGGCCTGTTGAGCAGGAAAGGGCAAATCGAGGAGGCAAATCCTTGCTATTATCTTAATTTTAGCTATACTGGTGGGTCAGCAGGTTACAAATAGAAAGGGTAATGCGATGGCGCAATGGGATGAGCAGTTTAGTAAATTAAAGCAAATAATCGAAATAATGAAAGACCATAACCTTGCAGAGGTGCAAATAAAGCAGGGCGATGAGGAGCTTTGCGTCAAAAAGGCGCAGCCGCAGCAGCAGATTACGGCGGTGCCTATGTTCGGCACTGGATTGCCCGGCACCGCGGCCCCTGCGCCTGGACAGGCGCAGGAACCGGCACCGCAGGAAGATAAGCCCGCGGAGATAAAATCGCCTTTGGTGGGAACTTTTTACGCCCAGCCCAGCCCGGATTCGGAGCCGTTCGTTGAGCTTGGTTCGCGGGTTGAGCCGGATACGGTGGTTTGTATTATCGAAGCGATGAAGGTGATGAACGAAATCAAGGCGGAGGTGAGCGGGGTTATCGTTGATGTTGTGGCGGCCAATGGCAGCGCGGTCGAGTATGGGCAGGTGCTGTTCAAAGTTCGTCCCGATTAAATTGACTATTGATAATCGATTGTTTTTCTTATGTTCTCAAGAGTTCTAATAGCGAATCGTGGTGAGATAGCGTTGCGTGTTATCCGGGCTTGTCACGAGCTTGGGATAAGTGCGGTGGCGGTCTTTTCGGAGGCGGACAGAGGTGCGGCCTATCTTGATATGGCGGACGAGGCAATCTGCATCGGGCCTGCTGTGCCTGCGGAAAGTTATCTTAATATACCGCGAATAATGAGTGCGGCGGAGATTACCAACGCTGACGCGATACATCCCGGCTATGGTTTTCTGGCGGAGAATGAGAATTTCGCCCAGATTTGCAAGGAGTGCGGCATAACGTTTATCGGGCCGCCTCCTGAGGCGATGCGGCTTTTGGGAAACAAGGTTGAAGCGAGGAAATTAGCGAAGAAGGCAGGGGTAAGTTTGGTGCCCGGTTCCGACGGCGTCGTGGAGAACATCGAGCAGGGTTTGAAGATAGCGGCTGGAATCGGATACCCTGTGATGATAAAGGCGGTAGCAGGGGGCGGCGGGCGAGGGATGCGGGTGGCTCATAATGAGATGAGTTTTCGCTCTGGTTTCACTTCGGCGCAGGCGGAGGCGACGGCGGCATTCGGCGACGGTTCAGTATATCTCGAAAAGCTGATTGTCGAGCCGAGGCACGTCGAGGTGCAGGTGATGGCGGACGCAACGGGCAAAGTGCTGCATTTTTACGAGAGGGATTGCTCCATCCAGCGAAGGCATCAGAAGATGATTGAGGAATCGCCCTGCCCGGTCATAAATGAAAAGACGCGTCAGAAGCTTTGCGAGTCAGCGATACGGATTATCAAGCATGCCAATTACGTCAACGCTGCGACTGTCGAGTTCCTTTTGGACAAGGACCAGCATTTTTATTTCATCGAGGTCAATACGAGGATTCAGGTTGAGCACCCGGTATCGGAGATGGTTACGGGGCGGGATTTAATCAAAATGCAGTTGCAGGTGGCATCGGGTGAGAAGCTGGGGCTGACCCAGAGAGATATCAAGCACAGGGGCGTTGCGATTGAGTGCCGGATAAACGCAGAAGACCCGGCGAACGGTTTTTCGCCTTGTCCGGGGAAGATAACGCGATTTATCCCGCCGGGCGGGCCTGGCATTCGAGTCGATACGCATGTTTATCAGGGCTGGACGGTGTCGCCAAGTTACGATTCGATGCTGTGCAAGCTGATTGCCTATAGGCCTACGAGGGATGAGGCGATTGCGACGATGCGCAGGGCATTGTCGGAATTTGTGATTGAGCCGATTAAGACGACTATCCCGGCGAGCTTGTCGATTCTCTCGCATAATCTGTTCGTTAAGAGCAAGATTGACACGGAATTCGTCGAGAGGAATTTTTAGTAGATTGCTTCGCTGCGCTCGCAATGACATTCGTTAGGTTAGAGGTTCTTATTTTTCCAGGGCAATCAAATCCTCGTATGATTCACGTTTGCGTATCACTTCAAATTTGTTGCCATCGACGAGGACTTCGGCTGCTCTGCCTCGTGCGTTGTAGTTACTGGACATAGTGAAGCTATAAGCGCCGGCGGTGAAGATGGAGAGTAAATCGCCTCGTTTAACGGGGGGCAACGCCCTGTCTTTGGCGAAGAAGTCGGCGCCTTCACAGATTGGACCGACGACGTCAACAAACTCCAGCCCTTTTATGTCGAGCTTTTCAGTTCTTTTTATGTAAGAGAATCTTTCCTCAACCGTTGCAGGCCAGATAAAGTGAAACGCGTTGTACAGCGGCGGCCTGATGAGGTCGTTCATACCCGCATCGACGATTGCGAAATTTTTTCTTCCGCTCGTTTTGCAATACAGGACTTTCGTCAGCAGAATAGCCCCATTGGCGGCGACGCTTGCGCCAGGTTCGAGGATGAGTTTGAGTTTTTTCCCTTTAAGCAGGGGAACAATTGCCGCCGCGTAGTCCTCGGCAGTTGGGGATTGCGCGGTGACGTAGTCAGCGCCATATCCGCCTCCGATATTAAGCGTCTCGATGGTGAAGTCCTTTTTTCGCAATTTATCCACAAGGACGAGGACTTTGTTGAGTGCTTCAACGTATGGCTCAACGGTGTGGCCCGCGGAACCGAGATGCATATCGATTGCGCACAGTTTGACTGCGGAATTTTTACCGAACTGGTCGAAAACTTTTTCCGCCCGTTCGATATCGACGCCGAATTTCGTTTCTTTAACGCCCGTGGTTGTATATTTATGTGTTTTGGGGTCAACGTCGGGATTGACGCGAAGTGCGGCTTTCGGGGTTTTGCCTTTTTGTTTGGCAAGCAGGATTAGATTTTCAAGCTCTGCCTCGGATTCGATGTTGAAATAGGCAATACCGGCATCGAGTGCTTCGATGATTTCTTTATCGGTTTTGCCTACGCCTGCATAAACGATTTTTCCTGGGTCGGCGCCCGCTTGGAGTGCGCGGTAAAGCTCGCCGCCGCTGACGATGTCGAAGCCGAAGCCCGCTTTTGCCATAAATTTTAGTATGTTGATATTGCCGCAGGCCTTAATCGAATAGCAGACCATTGTGTCGATTGTTTTGTAGGCGTGCTGAATTTTGCGAAGGTGTTCGAGGAACGTTGCCTTGCTGTAGATATACGCCGGCGTGCCGACCCGCTCGGCTATTTTGTCAACCGCCACCTGCTCCGCGAAGAGCTTGCCCTGTTTGTAATTAAAATGGTCCATACGGGAACATAGTATAAGAAAAGGTAAGGCAAATGCAAGGTTGAGGATTGGCGGCCGGGGTGTTTTTGGCGCAAAGAAAAAGTGGAAGATTCCGTAGTAGTTGCGTTGGGACCTTCCACTTTCCGCATAACCTTTGCCGGCTTACGCCGGAAGCGTCATGCTATTTTCTCTTTTTCTTTTTCGCGGTTTTCTTCTTTGCAGCTTTTTTCTTCTTAGCCATTGTTTGTTACCTCCATATGGCACAAAAAACCAGTTTACGTACAATAACATAAACAATTTAAAACTCACCGGCTGAATTGTCAAAGAGGCAAAAAGCAGTAGCTATACTTTCTATCGTCCAAATACCTAAGAATCCTTCAAAGAAATTTTTATTGATGTGGTTTTAAGTGTCGCGGGAATCGTTTATGATGATGAATTATGAGCGAAAAAAGAATAGCTTTGTTTGGCGGAACGTTTGACCCGATTCATCTCGGTCATACGACCGTTGTAGCCGTCGCTGGTGAAGGTATTGGCGCAGACAAAGTTATATTTGTCCCGGCGAAGCGTTCGCCGTTGAAGGCGTTTTTCCCGGAGGCCGGCGACGAGGACCGTCTGGAGATGATTAAGCTTGCGACACAGGGCAACGGCAGGTTCGGGTCCAGCGACTACGAGCTGAAGAAAGCCGGGCCGAGTTACACGCTTGAGACCGTAAGATATTTTCGACGGGAGCTTGGGAGCAATGTTTCGATTTACTGGCTTATGGGCGCCGATGCTCTTGAGGATTTACCGCATTGGTATGGGGTTACGGAGCTGATTGACGAATGTAACCTTGCTGTGATGCACAGGGCGGGTTTTGCGCCGTCGGATTTTTCGAAGTATATTTCGCTGTGGGGAGAAGACCGTGTAAAAAAGATGCAGCGAAACGTTGTTGAGACGCCGTTAGTTGATATCAGCAGCACCGAGGTGCGAAAACGATTAACGGCGGGGCGTGAGGTCAGCGGAATGATAAGCCCGAAGGTGCTGCAATATATCCGCGAGCATCGGCTGTATGGGATACAGGATTATTGACGGGGCCGCGTTTTTTTCGCTGATTTTGTCCGCTTGTTAATAGCCCGTTTCTCAAGCCAGTCGCACCACTGTTTCATACCCTCGCCGGTTTTAGCGGATACGAGGAATATTTTTGTTTTTTTATTGAGTTTGGAGATGTCGGCTTTGACTTTTTTGATATTGAAGTCGGTGGCGTAGAGGATGTCAATTTTGTTGATGAGCACCGCGGCGGCCCTGGCGAAAATCATCGGGTATTTGGCGGGCTTGTCGTCGCCTTCGGGGACTGAGAGGACTGCGATTTTGTCGGTTTCGCCGAGGTCGAATGTCGAGGGGCAGACGAGGTTGCCCACGTTTTCAATGAAGACCAAATCAAGGCGGTCGATTGGGAGCTTGTGAAAGGCGTAGCTAATCTGCGCAGCGGACAAATGGCACGCGCCTTCGGTATTGATTTGGTGAGCGGGCGCGCCGGCTTTTCTTATTCGCTTTGCGTCGATATCAGTCTGGATGTCGCCTTCGATGACGCCGATACTGAGTTTGCCCCTGAGGGTTTCGATTGTTTTTGCCAGCAGTGTGGTTTTGCCTGAGCCGGGCGAAGAAATCACGTTGAGACAGGGGAGTTTGCGGTCTTTAAGGAACGCACGGTTTTTGGCGGCGTATTCTTCGTTGGCGATAAGTATTTTCTTGCGGACCTTGATTTTACGCATTTCATTTGTCCTCGAATGTTATTTCTTCAAGTAAAAGCGGCTCATCGGGCAGAAGCTCGAAATCTTCGCATCGACACTTTGGGCATCTCGGCTTGTGCAGGTCAAATACATAAGTATGACCATTTTTTTTGCATCTGGCCTGTATCGGCTTTTGCTCTATGGCGAGCTTCATATTTTTACAGACGGTTCCTTCACTGATGGCCTCGAAGGCGAAGCGAAGCGCCTCGTCGTTTACGCCGCTAAATGCACCGCAGCTTATTTTTGCGGCGACCGGTTTGCCTTTTTGTTTTTTGGCTTCGGCGGATATTGTCTCTATCAGGGCTTGTGCGATGGACGCTTCGTGCATCAGCAAATCCTCGGCAATTCTCTGCCATAAGGCATCTGGACGATTCTTCTGCCTCCGATTTTGGTGATTGTTTCAACAACGGGAGCATCATCGGTCTTGACGATTTCTCCGATTATCGCCGCCTGTTGCCCCAAAGGATGCTGCCGGCAGATGTTGACGCAAGTATCGGCGATTTCAGGGGCGACGACCGCGACGAATTTGCCCTCGTTTGCGATATTCAGAACGTCAAAGCCAAGCGCGTCGGCAGCCGCCTGGACCGTCGGGTTGATTGGGATATCGGCATCATTAATCCGTATGTCGAATGAGGTTTGCTGAGCGATTTCATTGAGCGTTGCCGCGAGTCCTCCCCGAGTGGGGTCTCGCATAAATTTTACCCCGTGTGTCTCAGTCAAAAGTTTACAGGTCAAATCGGCCAGGGCTGCACAATCGCTTTTAAGCTGCGATTTAAAGCCGATGTCCTGTCGCAGCGACATAACGGTCATACCGTGGTCGCCGATTGAGCCGTTGATTAAGATTTTGTCGCCTGCTTTGATGTTGCTAAAACCCAGTTCCACCCCTTCGAGTCGGACCCCGATGCCCGCGGTGTTGATAAATATCTGGTCTGCAGCGCCGGTTTCGACGGTCTTGGTGTCGCCTGTTACAATCGCGACGTTGTTTTGGGCGGCGGTCGCAGCGATGCTGTCTAAGATTTTATCCAGCACCTCAAACGCGAGACCTTCCTCGATAATCAAAGCCAGCGACATAGCTACAGGTCTTGCGCCGCTGACGGCGAGGTCGTTTATCGTTCCGCATACGGCGAGTTTTCCGATGTCGCCGCCGGGGAAAAACAAGGGCTTTACGACGTAACTGTCGGTAGTGAAACAGATTGATTTTGAATCGAGATTAAGTTTGGCGGAGTCGGTAAGTTCCGAGAGGGTATTGTTGGCGAATCTTGGCAGTATATGTTTGCGGATTAGCTGGTCTGAGAGCTGTCCGCCGCCGCCGTGAGCAAGCAGGATTTTGTCGTGCTCTTTCTGGCTCATTTGTTTTGTTTTTCCCGTTTGCTGTATTTGAACCAGGCGGCGCAGGCGCCTTCGGAGCTGACCATACAGGGGCCTACCGGGGTTAGCGGTTCGCAGACCCGGCCAAAAAGTTCGCACTGGGGCGGGTCTATCAGGCCGCAAAGCACTTCGCCGCAGCGGCAGCCGGTCGTGTCGTTCTCGGGTTTTTCCGTTACGCCGAATCGTTTAAACGCGTCGAATTTGCTGTATTTTTCTTTGAGCTGTAATGTGCTTTTCGGGATTTTTCCAAGCCCTCTCCAGTAGCCGTCCACCGGCTCGAAACATTCAGAGATAATGCCTTGTGCAATTTGGTTACCATGTTCGGTAACGACGGCGGTGTAAATTGTTTTTGCTTCGGGTTTGCCCTCGATTATCTGTCGACAGATTTCCGCGAGGCCCTCGATTATCTGCATCGGCTCAAAGCCCGCCACGACGCAGGGTTTGCGGAATTGCTTGGTGATTGGCTTAAACGCACCATAACCTATAATGACACTGACGTGGCCTGGGCAGAGAAACGCGTCTATCCTGTTGTTTTCGTCGCTTAGCAGTGCCTGCATCGCGGGCACAACGAGCTTATGATTGCTAAGGATACAGAAGTTTTCGATACCTTCATTTGCGGCCTGCTTTACGGCTACCGCTGTCGCGGGCGTGGTTGTTTCAAACCCGACGGCAATAAAGACCACTGTTTTGGATGGGTTCTCCTTGGCTAATTGCAGGGCGTCTTCGCTGCTAAGGACAATCCTGACGTTGCCTGCGGTTTTTTTTGTTTCGAGGGAGCCGCCTTTGCCCGGTACGCGAATCATATCGCCATATGTCGCTATTAGGCAGTCATTTCTGTCCGCAAGCTCAAGGACGGTGTCGATGTAACCCTGGTGCGTTACGCAAACGGGGCAGCCGGGGCCTGACAAAAGTTTCATTGATTTCGGAATCATTCCTCTTATGCCGTTTCGGAATATTGAAACGGTGTGTGTGCCGCAGACCTCCATTATATTGATGGGCCTGCCCGTGACTCCGCACGCGGCGTTCATAAGAAGTTGTGCATTTTTGATTCTTTGAAGCATAGGGCCGGGTTATTTATCCTGAAACCTTATTTTGGGTATCGTTGAACTCGTCGATTTCCTCGATGAGCTGCCATGTTTTCCTGGCTTCGTCTTCATCGATAGTCGATATGGCAAAGCCCGCGTGGACCAGGACGAGGTCGCCGAGCTTGGCATCGGGTAAAAAGGTGGTTCTTGCGTTGAACTGGTTACCCATCGCGTCAACTACCGCTCTGTCTTCTTCGAGCTTAACTATTCTTGCTGGTATCGCTAAACACATAACGAGACATTTCTCAGTCGTATTTTAATGACTTGTGAACTGCTATTGCCGCCTGACCGACGGAGACACACCCGTCATTTGCTGGAAAGTCACGGTTGTATAATACCGAAAAGCCGCTTTTGTGCAATAATCGGATAAGGCTCCAAGACAAATACCTGTTGCAAAAAACGCCTCCGCTTAATGCCGCAATATTCAAATTTTTTGCCTGTCTCGCTTTCTTGGCCATTTCGAGCAAACCCGACACTATAGTATTATGAAATTTGGCCGATATATTTCCCTTTTCTTCGCTATTCTCTATATCAGCAACAATCTGTCTTATCATTATACGCGGGTCAAGTGTCAATGGTTTGTCGGATTCCCCGGCGAGTTCGAAATCGTATTGTTGGTCGCAGTCAGTCGCCGCAATTGCCTCAAGCGTTATTGGTAGTTGCGCCTCAAAGTGATTGTAATTTCCCAGGCCCAGCATCGCTGCGACCGCGTCAAATAATCTGCCCAAACTTGATGTTTGGACGGTGTTTATTTTTTTATTTATTTGCTCGAAAATGAGTTGCTGTTTTGATTCATCTGGCTCGATTTTATCAAGGAGCCGGCGGAATTTAGCCGGTTCAAATTCGTTTCCGTACGCCTGCGCCAATAGTGAAATTACAGGCCTGATTGGCTGCTTGCTTGCGGCATCGCCGCCCGCTAACGGGTAATAGGCCAAATGCCCGAATCTTTCGAAGTCATCCAGGTCAGCTATAAGACATTCGCATCCCCAAATCGCGCCGTCTGTTCCATAGCCGGTGCCGTCGCAGGCAAGGCCAATCACCGGCTCATCTAAATTGTGTTCCGCCATAACCGCTGCGATATGTGCCCAATGGTGCTGGACCTCGATGATTTTTACGTCGGGCAGTGAGTGGGCATATTGCGAAGACAAATAGGCAGGGTGTAAATCGCAGGCGACTATTTTTGGCTTAACTTCAAAAAGCCCGCGCAGATGTTCGATTGATTTTCTGTAATGATGATATACCGCGGCGTCTTCGAGGTCGCCTATGTGCTCGCTGCATATAAGCTGGTTCGCTTTGACAAATGAGAACGTGTTTTTCAAATCTGCCCCTGCGGCGAAGATGTCGCATCGACTTGTTTGTTTTATGGTTACTGGCGCGGGCACGTAACTTCTCGACCTGCGCAGTAATACGGGTTTATCTTCAATAATATGCACGATTGAATCATCCACCTGCCTGTAAATTTCCCTGTCGTGCATCAGGAACACCTCGGCGATATCTCCGAGACGTTCAGTCGCCTCATCATTTTTGCATATCAATGGTTCATCGCTGATATTTCCGCTTGTCATTACCAGTATTTTAATCCCCTCCGCGAAAAGCAAATGATGCAGGGGGGCGTAACAAAGCATAAATCCGAAGGTGTTTGTCCCCTCGGCCACGGATGATGCAATCTGTGAGCTGGCATTCTTTGGCAAAAGCACAATCGGGCTTTGAGGGCTTTTCAATAATTTTTCCGCTTGTTTACTTACTGCCGCGTGCTGTTTTATCGTCTCAATCGAATCCGCCATCATTGCGAAGGGTTTATGCTCTCTTTTTTTGCGTTCGCGCAGCTGGATTACCGCTTCATTATTGAAGGCATCAACCGCGAGGTGAAATCCGCCTATCCCTTTTATGGCGAGGATTTTGCCTTCTTTCAATAACTTTGCAGTTTGAGCGATTGTTTTATCGGGTTCGGTTTCAATTTTGTTACCCTTGTTATCGGCGAGCCAGATTTTTGGCCCGCATACCGGGCATGCGACGGGCTGGGCATGAAACCGGCGGTTTGACACATCGTGATACTGGCCAGCGCACTTTTCGCACATCGCAAACGCAGCCATCGTTGTATTTGGCCTGTCGTATGGAATGGTTCTGATTATCGAGTATCTTGGCCCGCAGTTGGTGCAGTTAATAAATGGGTATCGATAGCGGAAATCGTTTTTGTCAAAAAGCTCCCGCAGGCAATCCGAGCAGGTGGCGATATCCGCTGTTACTCGTGAGATTGGGGTTCCACAGGCGTCGCTTTGTTTTATCGCAAATCCTTTCTCGTTTTCGACGATTGGAATTTCGCCGGCAAAGCAGGACATAATATCCGCCAGGGGCGGGGCGTCCGGCCCCTTGAGCCGCTTGACAAATTCGGCGATTTTGGTTTCTTCGCCCTGTAATTCGATTGTAACGCCTTTAGTGTCGTTATAAACGAAGCCGCTCAGATTCAGTTGCGTGGCGAGCCGATATACAGCCGGGCGAAACCCTACCCCCTGGACCTGCCCCGTTATCAAAATTTTCTTTCGTATGGCCAAAGTTTTCCGTCTCAATACCGGTGTACGAGTTATACGCCCCGTTTTGGCAATCGGTTTTACCGGATTATAGCCGATGGTATCAGGATAGCAATCGCGGGCAGCAATGCCTGTTGGGCTGCGATTTTTTGTTTGTCAGAATCGCATATATCTGGTATTATTACAGGCAGCAGGGGCCATAGCTCAGCTGGGAGAGCGCTTGCATGGCATGCAAGAGGTCGCGGGTTCGATCCCCACTGGCTCCATTATCATATCCTCTTGCAATTCACCGGCCTGCCGAAAATCATCTCGCTTACACACAAAACAAACAGCTTCCAATCAGGAACAGGCAATGTGGAATATGCCCTAACCCCGACAATTCCCCCGCAATCTTTGGGACGGAATATGGCCGAATCCCCAATAATTTACCCACAATCTGTGGGACGGCTATCTAACTATAAAAACGTTGACTCTCCGCGATGCCCCCCTCACAGCTTACAATAAATAAGGTTGACTCCCCGTCAATTTCCGTTAATATATTTCCGACCGGATTTTGGGTGTCCCGGGCGGTTAGCTCAGTTGGTTAGAGCGCGTGCTCGACACGCACGAGGTCACAGGTTCGAATCCTGTACCGCCCATTGTTCATATCAGTTGTTTTCCATTTCGGGCAGGAATCCTTATCCGCAACACATACGGCAATTCTTTAATACATTTTTAGGAAAGGGAGGTGGACAAGGTTCGATATTTTTGTAGAATGGGCGAACCCGGCTTCGTCGAAGGACTACCCGGCTACATTGAAGAATTACGCCGAGGTCTTCGCCATTCGCCAAGGGCTACTCCCGTAAGGGACATCTGGCAGTTGGCGGGACAGGTCGCTGCGCTACGAAATTAAGTGGCGGGCTTCAACCTTTTTTGGCAAAATGGGCGATATATGAATAGGAACGGTCGCTGGTACACAAAATAGAAACCAAGGACTGTCAAACAGGCGATATATAAACAGTGAAGACCTCGCCCAAAGCGTAATGTTGAGGAGTTAATTTTTATTAAGAAGCAGATGGGAAAACACAGGGTCAGCATAGCAATCCTTGCGGGGATTATCTGCGTTGCGATGAATGGTATCGCATTCGGAGATGGAACACTTGCGTTCTACCTGGAAAACGACGGAACGGTTATCAAGCCCTTATACAAGACCGACCGGCACTATACCAACGGGGTAAAACTGGAGTTCACGCATCAGCCGGACGTTAATTTCCTGAAAGATTATTCGCATTGGAATGGTTTCGGTCAAAACGACGGGGAAGTAAATACAGCAGTGGGATATTTTTTCGGCCAGAATATGTACACGCCAGACCATGTTGAAGCGCCGGCGCTTCGAGACAAACACGATATGCAATTCGCGGGGTGGCTGTATTGGGGAATATTTGTGCAGCGGGCCTCTGAAAACCAGATGGAACATTTAGAGTTGAACACGGGGATGATAGGGCCTGTGGCGAGCGGGGGGGACGTTCAAAAATTTATTCACCGCCATATCGGGGTAGCAGAGCCGGAGGGATGGGATAATCAATTGGGCGATGAGTTTCACGCGGACCTGACGTGGATTAGAAGGCAAAGGGTTGATGAGCAGTATTTCAAGCGGACGGAAAATTTCGATGCGCACCTGGAATACGGGGCGACGGCTGGAACGCTGCACCGCAACGCGATTGGTGGGATAGTTTTCAGATACGGGATGAATCTGCCGAATGATTTTGGACCTGGGCGGCTTGAGGCGCCGGCGTCGGCGTGCATTAATAGACCCGCGGGAAATCAATCGATGTATCTTTTTACGCGGGTGGGGGGCAAGCTGGTTGAGTATAACCGGTTTTTGAGCGGACTTACGACGGAGCCGGCGGTCGGGGTGCTCCAGATGGGAATCGCTTATCGATACAAAGCGTTCGAGGTGAACTATTCGCAGACGTTCATGACGAGAGAATATAAAGAGCAGGGCAGCACGGATTCGTACGGGGCGATAAATATGATGTGGCGATTTTAAGTTTTAGCCACTAAGACACAAAGACACTAAGTTTTTAACCACAGATGCCACGGATTGACACAGACATAAGACCAAAGACACCAGACATAAGACCACAGACAGCAGACCACAATTCAATTGCCGATTTAATCAAACCACAGATTTCGCAGATTGCACTGTTTTAATTAGCCACGAAAATGCACAAAAGGTTTAGACGCTGATTTCGCAGATTCCGCAGGTTTTTTTAGCCACAGAGGACACAGATTCCACAGAGAACAGTCAGCTTTGCCCGCCAAACTGCACGGCGGGTAAATGTTCTCAACACGGCCTTTGCTCCAAATATGATTCGTGCGCAAGGCCCTCGTTTCGCCCACAAGGGCTAATCGCCCTTTTATAAAGCTGACTGTTTTTCCTTCGGCTATTTAGCCGACGTTGGCCGAAGCCATCAATTCAAGACGAGCAAAGACACGGATTAAGCAATTGTCGATTGCCGGTTGGCGATTTAAGGATGCGGAGTTTGCGGGATTTTTTTAACAATTTGGCCAATTGCAGCCGAACTATTCGCTTTTCACCCTCAGGCGATTTACTGGTTGACTTCGTTATCCTCAGATGAGCTACTAATTGATAGCGCGGGCGGGGTGTTGGGCTGGTTTGTCGCGGGCGAGGAAGGTTTCTTCTGCGGTATGTCCCTACAACTTCTTATTCCCGTAATAAAACCGAATATGGCAATAAGTCCGACAATAATCGTGATGATTTGATGAGCTTTTGTGCGCAAAGGTTCCTTATCAACTTTTTTATGAGAAGGAGCAGCAAATTGAGTTATCAAAGATTCCGAAATTTGAATTGATTCTAATCGACGGCGTTTTTCTTCGCGCCATTCGGGTTCTTCAATTCGATTCAGCAATTCCTGAACATCGATTTTTTCTTTGGCACCATCAGGCAGATAATCGTGGATACCTTTTTCTTCCAGCAAACATAAATGGTCATAACTGACACCTTTAGTCGGGTCATTTGGAAGCGGCACTATTTCGGTAATACCCTTTCGCTCAGGCCTTGCATTGATGTGCTCTAACTGCAAACGAATATCACGCAAAAAACGTTTAGCACTTTTTTCCGAGCCGGACGATGTTTCAACAAGGATAGATATTTTATTTAAATCCTGGTCGGAAACTATCAGGGCCGGATGTCTTCCTTCCCGTGATTTCAAAACTACGCCGTTTCGCCAATATGTGCCCTGATAAATGGACGGATGCATACGAACAATAAACCGAGTTATGATGCTATCAGGTAAAGGGTCGTATTCGTATTCAAACCGAATTACATTTTCCCATTTTCCGGTAAACGGCTGCTGTTCACTTAGTAAATCCGGGATAAGATACTGCGAACCTCTTGTTCCATCCATGGGGAAAATCAACTCAAATTTTTCCATCATATCGAGGATGAAACGATGGCATTCTTTTGGATAAACCGCCGGGTCTAAAATACGGTCGAGTTTTCCGATATCCAAGATGCCGTTTCGAGCCCGGAGCAAATCAGGGTTATTGATGATCGAATAGACACCATTGGTAATCCATTCGGGATTGAGCACATTCACATCCCGCATAACGGCATGCTTTCCATAATAAAGCATCACTCCCAAACTGTTCAGAATGTCCAAAAGACGGGCTTGTTCCTGATCCCCAATGACACCTGCATTTGTGCAGAGATCGGAATATTGTGTATTGGTCAGATACGGGATTTTATTTTTTTGCTTGAGGTCTTCGAGCTTTTCCTTGACCGTGAAATACGATACCGGATAAGGGATATGGACAGAATCGAGACGTGAGGCCTCTTCGTCAATGGCAGACCACACATCATCTATGCCAAGAGGACCATTTGGCGATTCGCAGCAGGCGACGGATTTGACGAATCGTTTTAACAAGGGAAATTTCTTCGGCAAGCCCGTCCAGTCGAGATCCATATGTTGCTGGTCACACTGATTGCACACCACAATAACTGGCGACTGTTTAGCGAATCCTTCAATCAGACGCAACCAATAATCCACCTTATTGGTAAAGCGATTCACACGGGAATCCAACACAAGTACGTAAATAGTTCGTTCGGTCAGAAAGAACTGGTGGGTGGCGTGCATAATCTCCTGGCCGCCGAAGTCCCAGATGTTGAGGTTGATTGTCTCTCCGTTGATGGTTCTGGGAAAACGATGAATCTTAATACCGTGTGTTTGAGATTCGTTTGGATCGAACGGCTGATTCATTAAACGTTTTAAGAGGGAGGTCTTTCCTACTTTACCCTGGCCTACAAGTATCACCTTCACTTCATTCAAGGGTCTGGTATTCTCTTTCAGTCGCCGGAAGTAAAAATTAAGAATATCAGCAGGTTTGACCGATTTGCTTTTATCTTGCAGAATATCCGACCAAATAGGCCCCAAGATTTCCGGCGGAAGATTAAGGGCGGGATTATTATGCAAATAGAGTTGTTTCAGGTTCGTTAGCTGGCCAATTTCGGAGGGCAGGGAGGAAAGTTTATTATCGGAAAGATAAAGCGACCTCAAGTTCGTTAGTTGGCCTATTTCGGGGGGCAGGGAGGAAAGTTGATTATTGAGAAGAATAAGCACCATCAGGTTCGTTAGTTGCTCAATTTCCGCGGGCAGTGAGGAAAGTTGATTAAGGTGAAGCCAAAGCGATATCAGGTTCGTTAGTTTCCCAATCTCAGCAGGCAGCGAGGTAAGTTGATTATCGGAAAGATGAAGCGCCGTCAGGTTCGTAAGTTGCCCAATTTCAGCAGGCAGTGAGGCAAGTTGATTATTGGAAATAAAAAGCGATGTCAGATTCTTAAGTCGTCCAATCTCAGCAGGCAGTAAGGAAAGTTGATTATTGGAAAGATCAAGCGTCGTCAGGTTCGTAAGTTGCCAAATTTCAACAGGCAGCGAGGCAAGTTGATTATTGGAAAGACGAAGCTCCTTCAGGTTCGTTAGTTGCCCAATCTCCGGAGGTAGTGAGGTAATTTGATTAGCGAGAAGATTAAGCTCCGTCAGGTTTGTTAGTTGCCCTATCTCAGGAGGCAATTCCTTTATTTTTTGGCCACTTAAATTAAGCTTTTTCTGTCGCGTTTTAGCCGCGTTTTGGATGATTTCAAGCAGTTTCTGTTTATTCATATCCAGCCCTTGTTTTTTGCCTCTTCAAATAGGATTTGTCCGTTTGGGATATCGGTAATTGTACTATTCGGCACGGGGTTTACAAGGGAGCAATCGTTAGAAGTTAGAATTGAGAAGTTAGAAGTAAGAAAGCAGTGTTAAAATCTTTATACATCGACACTTACAGAAACAATAGGGGACATTTGTGGCGCCCGTTTTTGCTGTAACCCCTTTTGCACCAATGTTTTAAATTCTGGACAAAAACAGTTGTTATTCATTTTAGCGCAGGTCGAAAACCCTTAGATGCGAAAAAAATAAAAAAATTTATCTCTTTTCGGCATAAGGACTTATCGTTTTTGACCCCATCAGGAAATCCCTTAGTTTTCGTCAAAAGCGCGCAAGATCGCGCCATATACGGAGGAAGCGTGTTCCTCCGTAGTTATGAGTTTCCGAAGCGGGCTCGTCGCTCCGCTCCGTGTTGAGTTTTTAGTGTTGAGTTGGGGACCCGGCTTCGCCTAAGGGCTACGCCGTGGCAAGCAAGGAGGATGTTATGACGAGGATTGAATTTAGTGTTCCAAACTGGTTAGATAAAATATTTGCGTGGCCGGTGATGGTTTATCGCAGGGGCAAATATGGGCAGGCGTTTCGCAAAATTCCATTAGGCGAAGGGAGGTTTACGATTGTTGAGCCGGGGGACTTCTATCAGTTGAACAGGTTTAACTGGTGCGCGAAGGAAAACGGGCCTCGAATTTACGCGGTGCGGTTAGTGGGCGATTCGAACAACAGGACAAAAATTATTTCGATGCACAGGGAAATAATGGGTGAGCCGGCGGGGATGCTGGTTGACCATCACAATCGCAATACCTTAGACAACAGGAAAGAGAACCTTCGGCTGGCGACACATTCGCAGAACCAGTTCAATAAAGGAAAGACCACCAGAAAAACAACATCGCGGTTTATCGGGGTCTTCTTCGAGAAACAATCCGGGCGATGGGTAGCAAGAACCACAGTAGAGGGGAAAAGGATATGGCTTGGCAGATTCGATGATGAAACAAAAGCGGCGAGGGCATACGATAAGGCGGCGAAGAAATACCATGGGGAGTTCGCACAATTAAACTTCCAAGAGACAGAAGTGAGAAGTTAGAAGTTAGAATTAAGAAGTTAGAAGGGAGAAGTTAGAATTGAGAATTGAGAATTAAGAAGTGAGAAGGGAGAAGTTAGAATTTAGAATTTAGAAGTTAGAAGTAAGAAGTTAGAGAAAAATACTGGGTCCCCGACAGAGGAACCAAGGTAGCTGGCTCCCCGCCGAAGACATGCGGGGATCTTCGCTTCGCTACGAGGGGACAGGCGGGCGGATGAGGAAGGGGACTTATTCCCATTCGATAGTTGCTGGGGGTTTGCTGGAGATGTCGTAAACGACGCGATTTACGCCACGAACCTCGTTTATGATTCTGCTCGAAATAAGCCCCAGCACCTCATAAGGGATTTGGGAAAAATCAGCGGTCATAAAGTCGGTGGTTTCGACGGCGCGGATTGCGATGACGTTTTCAAAGGTCCTGCCATCGCCCATAACGCCGACGGTCTGGACGGGGACAAGGACGGCGAGGGCCTGCGAGATTTTTCTGTAAAGGCCTGCGGATTTGATTTCGTCGATGAGGATTTCGTCGGCGGCACGCAGGACTTCGAGGCGTTTGGGGGTAATTTCGCCTATTATGCGCACCGCTAATCCAGGACCCGGGAAGGGATGACGCCAAACGATGTGTTCGGGAAGGCCCAGGTATTCGCCAACAACGCGGACTTCGTCTTTGAACAAATCTCTTAACGGCTCGACCAATTCGAAGCCAAGCTCTTTGGGGAGGCCTCCCACGTTGTGGTGCAGTTTTATATTCGCAGCGGGGTTGCCATCTTTGGCGCCGGATTCGATGACGTCGGGGTAGAGGGTGCCCTGGGCGAGGAATTTGGCGTTTTTGATTTTTGACGCTTTGGATTTGAAGGCGGCGATGAATTCTGCGCCGATGACTTTGCGTTTTTGCTGGGGGTCGGTGACGCCTGCGAGTTTCGAGAGGAATTGTTTTGACCAGTCAACGACGCGCAGGTTGATGTGGAAGTGATCGCGGAAGGTGGATTCGACCTGTTCGCGTTCGTTTTTGCGGAGGAGGCCATTATCGACGAAGATGCAGACGAGGCGGTCGCCTATGGCTTTGTGGAGCAGGGCGGCTGTAACGGAGGAATCGACGCCACCGGAGAGGCCGCAGATGACTGTATGGTCGCCGACCTGTTTATTGATTTTTTTGACGGTATCGGCGACGAAATCGCTCATTTTCCAGTCGCCCGCGCAGTCGCAGATATCGTAGAGGAAATTTTTGAGGATGACCGCGCCTTTGGGGGTGTGCGAGACCTCGGGGTGGAACTGGACGCCGAAGAATTTTTGTTTTTTGTGTTTTACGGCGGCGAAGGGGCAGGTTTTTGTGGAGGCGAGCTTGATGAAGTTGTGGTCGGCGTCCTCGACCTGGTCGCCGTGACTTTCCCAGACGGTTATTGAGTCAGGGAGTTTCGCCATCAGGCCTACTTTGTTAGTGATTGTCAGATTTGCCCGTCCGTATTCCCTGTGTTTTGCGGGGACGACTTTTGCGCCGAGGACGGAGCAGCCGAGGTGCATGCCGTAGCAGATGCCGAGGATGGGGACGTCGAGGTTGAAGATTTTCTCGTCGCATTTGATTGCGTTTTTGTCATAGACGCTGGCGGGGCCGCCTGAGAGGATTATTCCTTTGAGGTTTTCTTTCGCCAGTGTTTTCGCGGGAGTATTGGCGGGGAAGATTTGGGAGTAAACGTTATGCTCGCGGACACGCCTTGCGATGAGCTGCACATATTGGCTGCCGAAGTCGAGAATCGCAATTGTTTCGTGGTTCATAGTTTTTCAGCGTATAGCGTGTAGCGGATAGTTTTTAGTCCTCAAGTGGTTCGACTGTCGAATAGTTTGGCGATTCTTTGGTTATTTTTATATCGTGCGGGTGCGATTCGCTGACGGATGCGGAGCTTACGCGGACGAAACGCGCTTTGGTGCGAAGCTCTTCGATATTTCGAGTTCCGCAGTAACCCATGCCGGCCCTTAGTCCGCCAACGAGCTGGTAAACAAAATCGCTGAGCGAGCCGCGGTAGGGGACACGACCTTCGACGCCTTCGGGGACGAGCTTGTCTCTGGAGGCGGTGGCTTTCTGTCCATATCTGTCGGCGGAACCTTTTATCATCGCACCGAGAGAACCCATACCCCTGTATTCCTTGAACTGTCTGCCTTTGTAGATGACTAACTGTCCCGGACTTTCGCGGAGACCTGCGAAGAGTGAGCCGAGCATCACGGTTGAGGCACCGGCGGCAATGGCCTTGGTGATGTCACCTGAGTGGCGGATACCGCCATCGGCGATGACGGGGATATCGTGTTTAGAGGCCTCCAAGAGGCAGTTCATTATCGCGGAGACCTGGGGCATACCTGCGCCGGAGATTATTCTTGTGGTGCAAATAGCGCCGGGGCCGATTCCGACTTTTACGGCGTTTACGCCTGCGTCGATGAGGTCTTTGGCAGCGTCGGCGGTCGCGATATTGCCCGCGATGACGTCGATACTGTAATTGCTTTTAATTGTTTTTACGGTGTCGATGACGTTTTGCGAATGGCCGTGAGCGGTATCGACAACGATTACATCAACTTCGGCGGCGATGAGGGCCTCGACTCTTTCGTAATCGTGGACGCCGACGGCGGCTCCGACTCTCAATCGGCCTCTCTGGTCGCGGGCGGCGATTGAGTATCGCTCGACCCGGTCGATATCTCTCATTGTTATCAGACCCGTCAGGTCGCCATTATCGTTGACCAGCAGCAGCTTTTCGACTTTATGTTCCTGCAGGATTCCCTTGGCCTGTTCGAGCGTGGTATTGGGCGGGGCTGTTACGAGGTTGTTTTTTACCATTACCGAACTGATTTTGGCGTCGTAATCCTTGAGGAATTTGAGGTCTCTTTTGGTGAGGATGCCGCGGAGTTTTCTGCCCTCGACGATGGGTATGCCTGAGACGTTCTGCTCGGTCATCATCTGCTGGGCTTTTCGGACCGGCTCATCGGGCGAGAGGGTAATCGGGTCTATTATGACGCCGTTTTCGGAGCGTTTGACCTTGACAACTTCCCTTTTCTGGTCGGCGACGGGCAGGTTTTTGTGGATTATGCCGATGCCGCCTTCCTGAGCGAGCGCGATTGCCAGCGAGGATTCTGTAACGGTGTCCATCGCCGCTGAGACAAGGGGGATATTAATCATGATGTTGTTGGTGAGGCGGGTTCTTGTGTCTGCCTGGCTGGGCACTAAATCGCTCTTGGCGGGAATGAGCAGGACATCATCGAATGTTATACCTTCTGCGATGATTTTATTCTTATCCATATATTGTTCTCCGGGGCCAATTGCTGATAATAATTAAACATAGAAGTATAGTAAAACGTTGCTGTCGCGTCAAATCTATTTTCCACACAGGAAACCAGGGATTATAATGAAAAAAGCAGGGCAAATCATTTTTTGCGCCCATTTTGGGGGGTGTTGGGCGTCTTAAATATGAGAGCGCGGCTCTCGCCAGCGAGTTCCAATGCGTTGGAGATGACAAGTTAATGACCGAAAGACCGGACAGGCAGTTGGTGGAGTCGGCCCAGCGGGGCGACGGAGACAGCTTTACCGAGCTGTGCGGGCGGTATTACCCGGCTATGGTTGCGATTGCTCACTCCATAATCGGAGACAGACACCTTGCGGAGGACGCGGCCCAGCAGGCGTTTGCGGTTGCGGCGATTAAACTGCCCGAATTGCGATGCTCCGACAGTTTTGCAAGCTGGCTTGGGGTGATATGCAGGAATTCGGCAAACGACATTGGCCGCAAACAGCAGAGAATCTGTGACGTCGATAAGCTCTCGAAATTGCCGGCCCGACAGGACGATTCGCCCGATACCGAGGCAGTCCGTGAAGCGGTAGCCGGCCTTACGCCTGAGGCGAGAGAAGTGATTTACCTTCGCTACTATGACGGATTGCCTTATGAGCGGATATCGAAGGCGCTGGGTATTTCGGAGCAGGCGATAAACGGCCGGTTGCGAAGGGCCAAAGAAAAGATTGCCGAATATCTGAAGCAAAACGGGTTTGGCGAGGACCAATTATGAACGAGCGAAACGAAAAATGGTTGGATGAGCAGCTAAAGAAGACGATTGACTCCGGCAAGGTCAAGTTCGACGGCGAACAATGGAAGCGAAAATACTCGGCCGAGTATCAGGAGCTTATCTCGCGAGCAAGGACGCGTCTGAACGTCCGGCGATTTTTGTGGGTGCGTCCGCTTGTCAGGGTGGCCGCTGTAATTGCAATCGTGGCTTTTGTGATATTGCTTACGCATCGCCAGCCAGATAAACGTGTCGAGCCGACGGTTGCGACTTTTGTGGAGGACAGGTCGCCCACAAAAATGCTGTCCGTGTTATCACTGTCGCTTGCGTATCGTCAGGGCGGATTGGACGCGGTGGATGAGCAAAGCAACAAGGCATTTAAGATGTTAGGGCAAAAAAACACAAATGTGTCAATTGGTGAACTGCTGAATTAGAACGGCCAAAAGCCGGAAAGGAAGGATTTATGAAAACGACATTAAAAATCATTTTGATTGGTGTGGTATTGTTGGTTTCGGCTGGGCAGGCGTTTGCTTACCCGCCTGACAACGCGGCGGTGCTCTATTATAAAGCTTTTATACTCAAAGAAGAGCCGGATGATGCTCTCGGCAAAATATTGGCAGCCGTGGGGAAGGGTGAGGCAAAGCCGGACGACAAGGTTCGTCAGTATATCGAGAGGAATCGTTATGTAATCAAGTATGCGGTTGCTGCCGCCGGCATCAGTCATTGCGATTGGGGGTATGACCTTTCGGAAGGTATCAGCATGCGACTACCTGAGCTTGCTAAATGCAGGCAAATGGCATACATACTCACTGCCGATGCAAGGATGCTTGCTGAAAAAGGTGATTACAAAGAGGCATTGGAGAGATGTATTACGGTTCACAAGATGGGAATACACGTTGGCAATGATACGGTAATTCAGGTGGTAATAAGCAGTGCAATTGGCAGTATGGCAAACAAGTGTATCGTGGATATCCTGCCGCATGTATCGAATAATACCGAAACGCTGGAGTGGCTTGGAGGGCAGCTTGCTGATATATCCGGCAGAGTTCCTTCGATGAGAGCAGCGATTGGAAATGAAGCTAAATTTTATTTTATGAGCCCTGCAGACAGGAAAGAACTGATTGAAGGGGTTCGTGAGTTAGGTCTATCTAAAGATGAGTTGGATAAGGCGGACAAGATTTTTAGCCAGCATAATGAGAATGAATTTTACGTCAGGGCAACAGAGTATTATCAAGGCATTCTATCCAGGGTACAAATCGCTTACGATTTACCTTATCCACAGGCAACGCAGGCGATGGAAGATTTAAATAAAGAAATTGAGAATACCACCAAGGCCAAGCCCGAGGCGGTTATGACGAGGATTTTGTTTCCTGGAATTAACCAATTTGTGATGATAGATATAAGGAACAGAACGCAGTTCAACGCGGTTCTTGCGGGGATTGACATTTATTTAGTCAGGGCAAAGACGGGCAAACTGCCTGATGAACTTCCCGCGGGGTTGCCTAAGGACTTGTTCAGCGGCAAGGATTTCCTCTATGCAAAGACCGGCGCCGGCTTCACATTGACAGGTCAGGGTAAAGGTCTCGACGACGACAGTGGCTTCGCACTGACGGGTCAGAGCAAGGACATTGTTCATAAATACGAATTCAAGGTCGCGAAATAACTTTTCGAAATGGGGGCCTGTCGCTTTCCTCCTGTGTCAGGCCCTTATCTTTTTAACGCAGCGAAACAGTCGGGGCAGAAGAGGTGGCCTGAATCGATTTTGTGCAGCTCGCTCAGCGTAAGGTCGTTTCTGCCGCAGCAGTCACAGGGCTGCGTTTTTTCGGGGGCGGGTATTTCGCGGATATCGAAGGGTAAGGTTTTTCTTTCCTGTGCAATTGCTTCTTCCTGCACGCCGGCTTCAGCGTTGGCCTGAGCCGTCAGTTCCTTCTGGATGCTCAGCTCTTCCTCGATTTCGGTGCGTTTCTGAGATTCTATCTTTGCCTGCTCTTCGGCTTTTAATCGGGCGTCGGTCTGGGCCTTGAGGTTTTGCTCCAGTTCTGTTCTTGCCTGATGTTCCTCACGCAATTGCTGTTCGGTTTTTGTTATCTCGGCGGTGAGCAGCTCGATTTGCTTTTGCATTTGCTCTTTTGCCTGCGTCTCGGCGGCGATTTTTTTGAGCGATTCGCTATTCGTGGAAGTAAGATTTGCCTGATGTTTTTCAAGCTCTGCCAATCGGTCAGCGTAGGTGCGGAGATTTTCCTGTGCGGATATTCTGTATTCGGTTTCCGCTTCGAGTTTGCGTTCGGCTTCGGCTTTTGCCTGCTGCAACGCCGTCAACTGCGCCTCGATTTGCGAGACCTTTTGTGATTCGCTTTTCAGGTGTTCTTCCGCGGCTTCGATTACCCGCTCGTATGCCTCGGTTTTTTGCTGCAACTGCTGCTCGGCGGCATTTCTGGTTTCGGATTCGGTATCGTATTGCCGGCGGAGTTTTTCTTTTTCGTCTGTTTCGGCAAGCAGCGTTTCTTCGAGCTGGGTAATTCGTTCCTCGTAAACTTTTGTCTCACTGGTCAACTGGGAACGCAATTGTTTTTCGATGCCGGTCAATTCCGAGGCCTGTGTTTTGGCCTGTGCCTCGGCCTGCGCTATCTGCCTGCGATAAAGCTCGACCTGCTCTTCGAGCTGCTGACGCATCCGGGTTTCGCTGTTGAGCCGATTGCGAATGTCTTCGGTTGATTGTTCACGTTCGGCGAGTTTGTTTTTTGCTTCGGTGAGGGCTTCGGCGTAATACCTTGCTTTTTCCTGTGCGGTGGCTATTGCTTCGCCATAGCTTATCGCTTTTTCTTCCAGTTGTGCGTGCGACTGTTGTTCGGCTTTTGCTTTTGCCTCGATTTCGGCGCGGGCTTTTTCCTCCGACAATCGTCTCGCTTTTTCTTCGGCTTCCGCTTTGCCCTGGGCTTTAGCGAGCGCTGACGCCAAACCGGTCAACCTTTCCTCGGCGTCCGTTCTTGTTGCTGCTTCGGCTTCCAGTTGCTCTTCGGCCCGGCTTCTTGCATGGCTTTCGGCGTCAAGTTTTCTGCGGGCTTCGGCAAGCGCGTCGCCGAGGTCTTTAACGCTTCGTTCTACTTTGGCCCTGTTTTGCGATTGTGAGGAGACCTGTTCTTTTAATTCCTCGATTATTGTCGTAAGCGTTCTTATCTGCTGCTGGGCCTCGACCCGAGTTTCGATTTGGTGATTTAACTGTTCCTGTATATTTGCCAGCGCCGCGGTGAAGCTCTTCATTTGTTCCTGAAGTTCGATTTTTGTTTGCTGTCTTGTCTGCTCTGCTGATTCTATTGCTTCTTTGGCCTTTAGTTGTGCTGATTCAATTGCCTCTTTGGCTCTTTGTTCTGCCGATTCGATTGCTTCTCCGGCTTTTCGTTCTGCTGACTCAATTGTTTCTTTGGCCCTTTGTTCTGCCTGTATCCGCGCCTGTGTTTCGGCCTGAGCGATTGCTTCCGCTTGTGCTTTTTCTTCGGCGCGTTTTTGGGCGAGGGTTTGCGATTCTGTTTTTAGCTGTGTCTGGTTTGCGAGGTTTGTTTGCAGTTGTGCCGTCATAGCGGCTTGTGTTTCGAGGTTGCTCTTAAGCTCGTCAAGCTGCCCGGCGTAATCGCGTAACTGCTTTTCCGCTTTGTCTCTGGCCTCCGATTGCGATTGCACAATCGCCTGCGCCCTGACCCTTTCCATTGCTTCCAGTTGCGCCTTTTCTTCGAGCTGTTGTTTTTCTTTGATAATCACATTCAGTTGTTCCTGGGCTTTTGCTTTGCCCGTGGTTTCGCTATTGAGTTCCCGTTCTATCTGGTTGAGGCGTTCAGCGTAAGCCGACAACTGCTCCTGCAATTGCGCAGTGATCTCGCGTTCTGCGACAAGCTGTTCGGCTGTCTGTGCTCTTGTTTGTTCCTCCAGGTTTAACTGGTTCTGTGCGTCTGCCAACGTTTTCTGATAACTGCGCAAGGTTTCCTCTATTTGGCTTCGCTGGTCTATCTCTTCTTTCAGGCGGTCCTGTGCCGATTTAAGTAACTCGGCGATAGTCCTGGTTTTTTCTTCGGCTTTCGCTACCGCCCGGCCGTATCCTGTCGCTTTTTCTTCAAGCTCAGTCATTATCTGCTGCTCGACCTGCTGCCATTTTTGGGCCTGCTCCTCGACCTTTGCCTGTGCCTGTGCCGTTTCTTTTGATTGCGCTTCAGCAAGGGCTTGGGCTCTTGCTCTTTGTTGTGCTTCGTTTTGAGCTTTTTCCTCCGCTTTCAATCTGGCTTGCGTTTCCGCTTTTAGCCGGTCTTCAGCATCCTGCGCGACATTAGCTTCGAGGATGATTTGTTGTTTTGTCTCGTTTAGTTGTGCCTGCAACTTATCAATATCCTGTTTTAATTTCGCTTCCAGTGCGGCTGATTTTTCCGCCTGCGAGCGTGCGGCTGATTCCGCCTTTGCCCGTGCCTGTGTTTCCTCGCTTAGTTTTCGTTCTGTCTGGGTCTTTGACTCATTTGCCGATTTCGATTCGGCCTTGAGACGCTCAAGCTGCTCCGTCAGGCGTTTGATTTGTTCGGCTGCGTCTATTTTTGCTTTTTGTTCAGCAGCCAACTGCTCCGCCAGCAATGTTCGTGTTTGTGATTCGGCATCTAATTGTTTCGCGAGATGTTCGGCCTGTGCCTGATATGATTTGGCTCTTTCCTGCGCAGTCGCGGTCTCACGGGTATAACTTCGTGTCTTTTCCTCTAATTGAGCTGTTGCCTGCCGTTCAAATTCTGCGTGTGCCTGCGTCTGTTCCTTTGCCGTCTGTTCGGCACGTTTCCTCGCTTCTTCGGCTGATGTTGCCCGTGCATCGGCCTGTACCCGTTTTTCCGATTCGAGCTGAGCATTTTTCTCGGCGAGCAGTCGTGCGTTGTTTTGCTGTTCGAGCTGCTTTTCGGCCTGCGTTTTAGCGGTGATTGCCGAGGCCAACTGTTCTGCAAGCCGGGTTTTCGCTTCGCTTTCGGTTTTTGCCGACTGCTGGGCCTCGGCCCGCGCCGTTGTCTCGGTTTGCGCGACGGTTTGTGCCTGCAATTTCTCTTGGGCTGTCCGGGCAAGAGTTTCTTCTATCTTTAATCTTGCCTGGTTTTCCGCTTTGAACTTTTCCCCGATTTCCAGTCGCGCGTTTGTCTGCGATTCGAGCTGTTGGGATAGTTCCGCCGATTGCGCCGCGATTGTTTTTATCTGTTGCTCAGCGAGTTGTTTTGCCTGTTGGCCGGCGTTGAGCGATTCCTCTGTTTGTTTGAGGGTTTCCGTCAGCATCCTGATTTTTTCTTCGGCTTTTGCTATCGCCTGTCCGTAAGCTTTGGCTTTTTCCTCAATTTCCGCCCTTGCCTGCCTTTCGGTTTGCATAGCGGCCTGTATTGCGGCATCCATTTCCTTTTCCGCCTCGATTCTGACCTGTTTTTCGTTTTCAAGTGTTGTCGTAATTTTGATAACTTCTTCATCCGACTGGCGTGCCTTCTCGTCGGCGGCGGTTCGCGCCCGAATTTCCGCTTCTATGCTTTGTTCGAGAGCTACCTTATTACTGATTTGCGCATCTAACTGCGATTTAAGCTGCGTTATCATTTCCGCGAGACGGCCTGCCCTGGTTTCAGCTTCGAGACGCGCTTGTGTTTGCAGGCGGGATTGTTCCTCGGCCTGCGATTTGGCTTCAACTAAGTTTTTGAGCTGGTCTTCAAGCTGGGCAATTGAGCGGCCGAATGTTTTGGCTTTTTCCTCAAGCTCCGCTCTTGCCTGCCTTTCGGTTTGCATAGAGGCCTGTATCGCGGCGTCTGTCTTCTTTTCCGCTTCGATTCTGGCCTGTTGCTCGGCTTGCGCAGTCGCTATCTCTTTGATAACTTCTTCGCTTAGCCGGCGTGTCTTCTCATCAGCGGCCGCCTGCCTGCGGGTTTCTGTCTCAAGGTATTGAGCAAGAGCTTCTTGGGCCTTTTGCTTTGCTTCGTCGGCAATCCTCAGTTGTTCTTCGAGCTGCGAGATTGACTTTCCAAAGGCCGTTGCTTTATCTTCAAGCTGAGCCCGCATTTTTTCTTCGGCCTGCAGGCGCAGTTGTTTTTCAATCTGAATTTGCTCTTGTGCCACGCTTGCGGCTTTGGCCTGGGCTTCCGCCATCGCTTCGGCCTTCGCTCTTTTCTCGATTTCGGCCTGAGAGCGTTCCCTCGCGGCGGTGAGCAGGGCGTCGTTAATTTCCGATTTTTCTTCCGCTTCGCGCCGGGCTTGTTGTTCCTCTCGCAGCCGGGTTTCTGTCTGAATCAGGTTCCCGACGTATTGCTTGAGCTTGTCTTCGGTATCCTGGAGCGACTGCGTCTGGGCGTTCAATTTTACCTGGATATCCTCTATCGCCTTGCCGAAGGCTTGTGCCTTTTCGTGCAAATCCGATTCGGTCTGTTTTCTGGCCTGCGATTCGGCGTAAAGCTGCTGTTCTACAATACTGCGTGCTTTTGTTTGTGCATCGAGGTTTTCCCGAAGTTCGCTAATCAGCAGGTGGTATTCGTCGATTTGTTTTTGCAACTGGGCTTTGGTCGCTAATTCGGACTTCAATCTTCCTTCGAGCTGTCGCTGGGATTCCTGAAAATCGCGGGTCTTTTCTTCGAGCTTGATTCGCGTCTGCTGTTCAGCTTTTATTCTCGCCTCGGTTTCAGTCCTCGCTTTTTCCTCCGCGACGATTCTCGCCCTGGTTTCGGCCTGGGCGATTCTCTGTGCCTCGGCCCTTGCCTGCGCCTCGTTATTAGCGATTTCCTCCGCTTTTTTTAATGCGTCGTAATACGCCTGCTTATCGGCCTTTTCCTGCTCCTTGGCTTCGATTTTTGCGAGCTTTTCCGCGTGGGCCTGCTCTTTTGCCTGAAGTTTGGCATCAATTCTCGCCTGTTTTTCAGCGAGCACCTTTGCCGTTGCTTCTGCTTTGGCTCTCTCTTTTACTTTTTTGGCGTTGAAGCAGGGCGCAAGGGGATGATGCGGCCAGTGTTTATCTCCGCATATCGGGCAAGTCGGGACAAATCTCTCCTGACCATCCTGTGGGTTTGAACCCCCTTTTTCCCTTGTCCTGTCAACGTCCATTGTCAGCCCAAAAAACTTCTGTATCAGTTTCCGTTCTGATTGCCGGGTGTTTTCGTTACGACTTCAGCAAATATTTACTGCGGTCTTGGCGGTGAAAAGTAACTTCGCCGAACCACAGCCGGGAGTGAAATTTAACTTCCACTCCTCCGCTTCATTCTTCTAACAATTTCCCGCAGAATTTTCAAGCACAAAAGATTTTATGGGACTTAGTTGCCCAATTCTGGCTTGGATGTTAATCCTGAGGGTGCATTTCAAATCAGTTTTTTTCGCGTCAAATATCCCGGCTTACCATTTCAGTACTGCTCCGGTGTCTGCGCTTGTGGCCATAGAGGCGTATTTGGCAAGGCAGCCGGTGGTGATATTCGGTTTCCTCGGCTTCCATTTCTTCTTGCGGGCAGCGAGTTCCTTAGCAGACAACTTCACGTTTATTTTGTTGTTGGGTATGTCGATTTCGATTATGTCTCCTTTTTTCAACAGTCCGATTGGCCCGCCGACTGCGGCTTCGGGGCTGACATGGCCTATGCATGCGCCGCGTGTGCCGCCGCTGAACCTGCCGTCGGTTATGAGGGCGACTGATTCGCCTAATCCTGCGCCGACAATATAACTTGTGGGGCTGAGCATTTCCTGCATACCCGGGCCGCCTTTGGGACCCTCATAGCGGATGATAACTACATCGCCCGCCTTGACCTTGCCCGCGAGGATTCCTTCGCCTGCTTCTTCCTGGCTGTCGAAAATGACGGCAGGGCCTTTGTGGGTAAGCATATTTTGTGTGACGCCTGCTGTTTTGATGACCGCGCCTTTTGGCGCGAGGGTGCCTTTGAGTATTGCCAACCCGCCTGTCGTTGAATAGGCGTTTTCGATTGTGTGAATAACCGTGGTATTGTTGATTTTAGCGTCCGCGATATTTTCGCCGAGTTTTTTGCCCGTAACGGTGAGCGTATCGAGATTGAGCAGCTTGGGAATTTTGCTTATTTCCTTTAGTATTGCGCTAATGCCGCCCGCGGCGTCAACATCCTCGACGTGGAACTGACTTGAGGGCGAGACCTTGCAGATGTTGGGACACTTCGCGGAGATTTTGTTTATCCGGTCGAGGTCATATTTGATGCCCGCTTCGCTTGCGACTGCCAGTGTGTGCAGGACGGTATTTGTCGAGCCGCCCATTGCCATATCGAGCGCAAGTGCGTTATCCATTGATTTGGCGCTGATTATATCCAGCGGTTTGATGTTCTTTTCGATTAACTGGATGATTTGCCTGCCCGCCTGTTTATAAAGATCTTCGCGTTTCGGGTTGACTGCCAATACGGTGCCGTTACCAGGCAGGGCGATGCCGATTGCCTCGCAAAGGCAGTTCATCGAATTGGCGGTGAACATTCCTGAACAGCTCCCGCAACCGGGGCAGCCCGTGGCTTCGAGTTCTTTCAACTGTTCTTCGGTGATTTTGCCCGCGTTGAATTTGGCGACGCCCTCGAAGATGCTGATAAGGTCAACGCTTCTGCCATCTTTGGTTTTTCCGGCTGCCATAGGGCCGCCTGAGACGAAAATAGTGGGGATATTGAGCCGGACAGACGCCATCAGCATACCGGGGATAATCTTGTCGCAGTTCGGGATACAAATCATTCCATCGAAGCAGTGCGCCTGAAGCATTGTCTCGACCGAGTCGGCGATTATCTCGCGCGACGCAAGCGAATATTTCATGCCGGTATGTCCCATCGCGATTCCGTCGCAGACGGCTATGGTATTGAACTCGAAGGGCACGCCGCCCGCCTCGCGCACGGCCTGCTTGACAATTTGGGCTACCTTATTGAGATGGACGTGGCCGGGAACTATCTCGCAAAAGCTGTTTGCGATGGCGATGAATGGCTTGTTGATATCGGCCTCGGCTACGCCGCAGGCGTGAAGAAGGCCGCGGTGGGGCGCTCTCTGAAAACCGCTCTTTATTTTGTCGCTTCTCATTTATCTTCCTTTCTGCAAAGTCATATCCAAACCCGGGCATTTTCAAAGCGTATATTGTAGCGTTTAGGCGGCTGTTGTTGAAGAAAAATAGGTTGTTTCGATATCGCCGGCGTGTATAATAACCGTTTTAATTTGGATAAACTTAAAACTACACGGAAACTACACGGAGAATGAAATTATGGCAAAAAACGGTATTTTCAGGGGTTTAGTGGTAGCGGGGATATGCTGTGGAGTGTTCGCATGGGGCTGTGAAACGGCGCAACCACAAAAACAGTCAAATGGTCGGGTTAAAATCGCGTTGAAATCGACCGTCGGTGAGTTGGATAAATATAAGATTACAACCATAGCTCGCAGGACCACAAAATGGCAGGGGCCGGTTCCCGAGAAAGCGGCATTTGACGAAAGCTTCAGCGAAGAACGCATCGAAATGGCCGTTACGCGACGGATACAAACCGTTGACGCCAACGGCATAGCCACCGCGCAGATATCGATCGACGGGCTGAAATGCTTTTTCACGAGCAAGGGGCAGACAACCGCGGATTTCGACAGCACAAGGCATTCGGATTCCAAAAACCCGTTAATACAGTTAGTCGGCAAAACCTATATGATAGAATTCAATCCGCGGAACATTGTGACTTTTGTCGATGAGTTGCCGCCGGTCATGGATATGATGAAAGGCGGAACTGTTTCCGACAAGGAAGGAATCGAGATGATTTTGCCGGATTCGATAATAGAAAGGCACGGCACAATGCAATTGCCCAAGCAGGGACAGGAAATGCTTAAACCAGGGGGCAAGTGGAGCTCAATAAAGACCTTTGTGTTCGGGAAAATGGGGATTAAATCCTACGAAAAAATTTACACCCTTAAGGAACTGCGAAACGACGGGCGAGAGATTGCGGTTATCGATATGAACGCGATACCAACCTCCGAAGTTGAGCCAAAATTCGCCGGCAGGAAGGCTGAAGAAGGTGAGTCGCGGAAATTCGACTCGAAGGAATTATATACGGGAGCCGGGGAATTTGACGTGAAAGCGGGCAGGATAGAAAATTACCATGAAAATCTCCAGGCAACCTGGACTGTCGTGCTTCCGGCAAAGCAGGGTGATGCCTCGGAGCCGGTGGTGCTGAATATGTCCGCGGAACGCGGGTACAGCATTGAAAGAATTAAATAATTCGGATTTGAACGAAAGGGACAGGATTGAACCAGACGAAAATTCTTATAGCGGCTCTTGTTGTTGGGATTATCGCCGGCTGCACCCCGGCGCAAAAGGCGGCGTTGACTTCAAAAAGAACGCTGTTGACCGTTGATTTCAAGCCAGGCCAGCCCCTTAAATATAAGTTTGTCAGCAGCAGGAATATGGCGGTAGACTGGGGCCCGTCGAGAGCGGGAGACGTAAACAAGATAAACAGCTCGTCGGAATCGCTGGAAATGGTTGTTTTTTATACACCTGTTACAGTGGACCCATACGGTATTTCGACAATCAGGGCACATTGTGAATCTGCGAGTGCACACCGCACCTTGTCGTCGGCTCGCTCGCAGAGTTGGAAGGAGGCGGCGGAAAGTTTCTCCGGCAAGGACTGGACGTTTACCGTTGACGCTAGGGGTAAAATTGTGGACGGTTCACAATTTGTTGACGTGCTTCATAAGGCGGGTCAGCAGGCGTTCAGGGCCGACAGGAAAAACGGTCTCATCAAAGACCCGGATATGCTTTATGATGTCATTGCCACGCAGTGGTTCCTGTGGGATTCCGTGTCGCATATAAACAACCCGTCAAAAGGTGTTGCCGTCGGCGAAAAGTGGAAGTCCGTGCTCCCGGCCCCCGCAACGATGATTCTTTTTGCGGCCAGAAACGTGAATTACACACTGGAAGAAATCCGCCAGGACCCCAATGACCCCAATAGCCGTATAGCCGTCATAGGCAGTTCCTATTCTCTGCTGTGGCCAAATCCCTCCGAATGGCCTATTCCTTATACGGAGGTGTTCATGATGAGCGGGATATTCGGTTTTCTGCGGGACTACAAAGTGCTCGATATACAGGGACATGGACAAGAGCTTTTCAATATAGAAGCCGGAAGAACCGAGCAGTACACTCAAAAATACACGATGCATGCCACGGCGGGTATGCCTATGGGACTGAGCGGCATAAATCCGAAGATAACCATTGAGCAGACAATGACAATGCAGCTTATAGCCCCGGGGAAAAAGAATTGATAATCAAGAGGAAAGCGTTTTGGAGGTTATCAGTTTGAAAAAAAAGAATCTCTGGGCTCCGTGGCGAATCGGCTACATTCAGGGCCTGGCCGACAAAGACGAGTGTTTCATCTGTAAAAATATCAAAACCCCGCAGGATGACGACAAGAATTTTGTCCTGTGGCGTTCCCAAAACTGCATCGCGGTGATGAATCGCTTCCCTTATAACAACGGGCATCTTCTTATTGCACCTGCCCGGCACATCCACGATTTCAGCGAGGCGAACGACGAAGAGCTTCTTGAAATGACCAAATTAATAAGGGATGCACAGAAAGCGCTTTCTCTTGCGATTAAGCCCCACGGCTTTAATATCGGCATCAATTTCGGCAAATGCGCCGGCGCGGGATTGCCCGACCATATGCACATACACGTTGTCCCTCGCTGGAACGGCGATACTAATTTCGTCCGGGTTTGCAGCGATACATACCTCATCAGCCAGAGCATCGAGGAGCTTCTTGCGGTATTAAAACAAATAAGCGCCAAAAACAATCTTCCAATCCTGTGATTATGCGTTCAGAGCTTGCTCCTTACGCGGTCAGTGAAAAATCCGGCAAAGGCCGGCTGTTTGCCGAAGAGCCGCATCCCTATCGACTGGATTTCGACCGCGACCGCGACAGGATAATTCACTGTGCGGCGTTTCGCCGGCTCGAAGGCAAAACGCAGGTTTTCACGCCCGGCCTCGATGACCATTACCGCACACGCCTTACTCATACAATCGAAGTTGCCCAGATTGGCAGAACTATCGCAAAGGCTCTTGGTCTCAACGAGCAACTTACCGAGGCAATATGCCTGGCGCACGATTTGGGCCATTCGCCTTTCGGCCACACGGGTGAAAGCGTTCTCAATAAGCTGATGGTTGATTTCGGCGGCTTCGAGCACAACAGGCAATCGCTGCGAATCGTTGATTTGCTTGAGCATCCTTACCCGGATTTCGCGGGACTTAACCTGACTTATGAAACCCGGCTGGGGCTGGCAAAACACAGCAGCCCGTACGATAAACCCGAGGATGCCGATTTCCCTGAGCTGAATTGTTCGCTCGAAGGCCAGATAGCGAATATCGCAGATATGATTGCCTTTAATTCGCACGACCTCGAAGACGGTATGCGGGCGGGACTTATCGAGGCGGAGCAGTTAAAAGACATAAAGTTGTTTCAGGAAGCCAAACAGCGGGCACAGGCAGACAGGATTGAGGATAGAATAGTCCGCCGGACAAGGAGCGCCAAAGCGATTATAGATATACTCGTAGGTGATTGTATCGAGCAAAGCAGCCAGGCGATTCGCCAGGCGAAAATTAAAACACTCGATGACATATACCGCCGGCGGGAAAGCTTGATTATCCTGCCCGAAGAAAGCGGCGCCCAATTAAAAGAGCTGGAGCAATTCCTTCTCGCGAATTTTTATCAGCATCCTTTGCTGCTTTCCGCCGGCAAAAAAGTCGAGCAGTGGCTTACCTGGCTTTTCGAGCATTTTTGTAACCAGCCCAAGCTTATGCCGGGCTATTTCCAGCGTTTCATTGAGAAACAGGGTCTCCAGCGTGCCGTCTGCGATTACATCGCCGGTATGACGGACCGTTTCTGCCTGAAAATGGTTGAGGAAATCTAAGGCCTAATCGTTATAATCCTTTACGTTTAATTTTTCTGCGGATTTGCTGGTTTTATGAAACGTCTTCTTACATCTTGTTTCGGGCTTGGCTGGCTGCCTGTGGCGCCCGGGTCGTGGGGGTCATTGCCTTCCGCGATTATATTTGGTCGTGCCTGCTATTTCGGCGGGTCGGGGGCGGTTCCGGTATCGCTGATGATTGCGCTTATAGCAGCCGGCTCGTTTGTGTGCGTTAAATTTTCCCACGTTGCCGTTGCCGCGACGGGTAATGAAGACCCCAACGAGGTGGTGGCTGACGAGATTGCGGGACAGGCATTGACTTTTCTGGCGATGCCGTTGCTTATGGCCAATGCCTCGGGCGGTCAGATTATTTCGATTGCTGTGCTCGGTTATTTTTTGTTTCGTTTGTTTGATACGGTCAAGCCCTGGCCCTCGTATCGGCTTGAAGAATTGCCCGCCGGCTGGGGGATTCTCGCCGACGATTTGATGGCGGGGGTGTACGCGGGAATCGCGTTGTTCATTTCCGCTAAATTCTGGATTCTTAAATAATTTTGCTGTCAAAAGTAACAGGGAGTATTAATGGCAACAACGGAATACAGCTCCGATATATGCAGGAAACTTCAGGCGAAGTATCAGGGTCTTGGTCTTCATCGTCCGATGCGAGTCAGCCGGTATGACGCAGGGACGGAACTGGTTTACGATGTTACAGGCCTCAAAACGCCTGACACTGCCCGAGTGCATTTGCTGATAGAAAAATTCATCGGAGGCGGGTTTGCAGGCCAGGTTTACAGGGTTAAAATCCGCGATATTCAAAACGCGACCGGCCCCATTGCGGGCATCGAGCAGGGCGGCGTTTACGCGATGAAGATTCTCGTTCCGCCGTCGGGTTTTGCGTGCTTGTTTCGCGATATCCTTTATAAGATTGGTTTTCAGGGGCCTTTCCAGCTTCAGGTCAATCCCGCGGCGGCAAGAGCAGGCGCGCTTTGGCAAAAATTCATCAGGCAGGCGGCCAAAATCCGCTTCGGCGACGAGATGGCCGTCGTTGATATTCACGCCACTTTTGTTGATGAAAAAATCGGCAGCTGCGGCGAGTTGAGCGAATGGGTCGAGGGACGCACCTGGCTGCTGGAAGCTGATGACAGGATGGACCTGCTTAAATTCTGGCGACGGGGCAAAATCACTGATACTCGTTATCTCGGCTCGCCAGAATACCGCGCAAAAAAGAAATTTATGGCTGATTTCGTAAATATGCTCCATAGTATCGGTGCATACGAGTTCGCCAGGCAATACGAATGGTCAACCTGCAAGAGCCAGCCCAACTGCCTCAAACGCAAAGGTGCCGAGGACCAGCCCGCGAAAGGATTGACGGCCGTCGATTTCAGGCCCGGGCTTGTGCTGCTGCCGTTTTTGCCGATGAGTCCAGGCGATTTTTCGCTGATAGCTAAAGGCATTATGCGCGGCTCAATCGTACAGTTCGATCGCGGGGACGTATCAAAACTCGAATCGTTTGTGCTTGCAGACCCCCAGCATTTCGCGGATATGCGGGGAATGCTCGACGAGCTTAAAGCAGAGGAACAGATTTACCGCAGCAGTATCCCGGACGTTACTCATAACAATATCCGGCTGTTTTATGACGCGAAGTTATGGTCACAGATTCTCGCCGGCTCAATCACAGGATGGAAGGTCCGTAATATCATCGACGACGAAAGCGAGATAAAACTGCGCGGCAAAAAAACGAGTGCGGTAATGTTTTTGCTTCTCGGCCTGATACCTTTCTTAGGCACTATTTTCCGCCGGTTCCGGGCAAGGGCCGACTGGCGACGCCACTACACGGAGATGTTTACCCGCTGGGATTATTTTCGCAGGGCGGTCGATGGGAAAATTTTCGAAAAGACCATCGGCTGGTATCGAGCCGGGCGTGTAAGTATGACCGAGGCGTTAAAAATCCACGATAAGCCCGGGAGGTTCTTCCTGCATTTGCCGCTGCTGATTCTCATATCTGTGAGATTGCATCGATTCTTTACTGATTCGGCCTTCAGAAAGGAAAAATTGTCGGCCATATTCATCAGGCCTTTCCAGTTGTATTTTAGTGCTGCGATGCGCGAGCAGTGGCTTCGCGATATGGTTGCCGAGGGGCGCAAAAAGCATATACTCACCGATTCCGACGCCGACACTATTCTCTCGCAGATAAAAGAGCCATACATTCAAAAATACCTGGTAAGTTTGGTCGTTCATTTGCTTCTGATGCCGACGACGCACATCGTCGCGCTGATATGTGCATTTGCTTATGTATATATGCACCCTGAAATGCCCCGCGAAAAAGCATGGGCGATAGGGGTGGGCATTGTTGTGCTGTTTCAGGTCATACCTATTTCTCCCGGTTCGATTGCAAGAGGCTGTTACACCGTCAGCCTGGCGATTCATGACCGCAGTTTTAAAGATTACAACATTGCGCTGTTTCTTAGTTTCTTCAAGTATATAGGGTATCTGGCTTTTCCGATTCAGATGACATATCGCTACCCGGCCCTTGCGAGGTTTATGGCGGGGCACTGGGCAACCGAAATAGTTCACATAGTGCCGGTGTTTGGCGAGGGGGGGGCGTTATTGGAGCATTGGGTGTTCTGCCTGTTCTATAACTGGCCTTTGACGATTCGCAGGCGTATGGCCCGCCGCGCCGAAATCCGCTCGGCGTATCCTGTCCGCTATTGGCACGCGGTTGGCTGTGTCATCGCCGCGGTTGCGGCATTTGCCTTTGCATATAACAGTTATTTGGACGATTACTGGGTGCTGCCCCGGTTAAGAGATATCCGGTTGCTTGTTATTTTGGCACCAGTACTTTGCGGGGTTGCCGTAACCCTCGGCGCGGGCGGAGCGGCATTGTGGAGACGAATTGTTGCCGCGACCGTCTCGGGTGCTGCTATCGGGATATTTGCCACTGTTGCCGCGGCAATACTTGACCATAGCGCTACGGCATCGAAATTGATAACATTGTGCGCAATGCACACCTTTGCTTCCGCGGTTCTTGCCACAATCGCGGCTATTGTTACCGAAATGATGCTGCCCGACCCCGACCTGAAACGTATGGGCGTTTGAGCTGCCGCGTTATTCGGCTGCAAATTCGGCTCAGAAAAATCTGGCAAAGCGAACTTTTTAAAGTATAATTAACAGCGGACCCGGGTTTGGGGATATCCGCCAAATTGCGGATACTGCCGGGTCGATGTTTGGGTGGTTTGTGTAGAGAGTGCTTCAATTATGGCCAATGGCTATAGTTCCCTGTGCGATGATTTTTATCTGGATATGTTCGTCAACACCGAGCTTGACTTACCCCTCCAGAGCGACACCGTTCTGGCGTTTTTTGAGCGGCTTCAAAAGCAGTATCCCACGATGGGCTGCTTTACCCGCCGGGAAAACACAGAATACTGTCTCGAAGAGGAGCACGGCAGCGGCCAGTACCGCTGGGTGGCACTGGAAGCCGACCGTGTCAGCTCAGGTATCGTAAACCCCGTGGAGTTCGCGGAAGTTTACAGTCAGGACAAATTTGTTTTGGGCCTGATTCCGTATATGCTGGGCATAAGTCATCTTGACGTTGATTCTCTTGACGTTACTTACGCGATGGACTTTTTCTGCGCAGGCAATCACGACCAGATTATCGCCGAAGCCCTTGGCTCTTCGGCTTTCAACTGTCTGCTGGACATACCGCTGGCAAAAGCGATTGACCATTCGCCCGAAATAGTGGTGGCGCTCTCTGAGGATTGCCGCACCCAGGCCAGAATCAGCGTCGAATCGCGAACCAGTATTTTCGACCCCGATAAACCGCCGCAGACGGTCGAAGATGCGATAAGCTTGTCGTTCACTGTTCGCCAGTATCGCGCGGCGTCGGGCAAATTCGACACGCTGGAATCATTTGACAGGCAATGTATGCTCGCCGACGAGCTGATGGCGGACAAAATTGTCCCAAATCTTGTTCATCCGCTTATCAATGTTATAGCGCAAAAACGACTGACCTAAAACACAGGAAGAGATTGACTATGGCGATTGTGGCCCCCTTAAGCAAATACAAGGTAAAGACATATCTGATTTATATGGCTGTCCTGGTTGGTTTCGCTGCTTTTTGCGTTTACGACGGCTACTTCAATGAGTCGTTCAGGGAGAAACATTCCCCTGACGGCAAACCCGACGGCACAATGGTATTCAACCAAAAAGCCCCGGTTTATCTTGTGGGCGCGGCGGTATTATTAGGCGTGTATTTGCTGGTTATCCGTAATAAGAAAGTCGTGGCTGATGACAATGCCCTTGTAATCGACGGCAAAACAAGCATCCCTTACGACTCGGTCCAGAAAATCGACAAGACCGATTTCGACAAAAAGGGCCATTTCACCTTTACTTACAAAACACCTGAAGGCAAAGAAATCGACCGTAAAATCAGCGACAGGAATTACGACAACCTGAAAGCCGTACTGGACCATCTGGTAGCGAAAATCAGTTGAAATCCTTCTCATTGGCGATTAAACTTCTCTTTTCATAAACCCTCGGGATAAACCTGGGGGCTTGCCGATTATATTAAACATAAATTAAGAGGTTGAGCGTGAATCGTTGTGTCATAGGATTGCAGTGGGGCGATGAAGGCAAGGGTAAGGTCGTCGATATCCTCGCCGAAGACAGCGACGTCGTCGTTCGTTATAACGGCGGCGCAAACGCGGGACATACCGTTGTGGTGGGAAACGATAAATTTGCGCTGCACCTTTTGCCCAGCGGAGCCGTCAGGCCCAAAGCGATTTGCGTAATCACAAACGCGGTCGTCGTTGACCCTGAAACGCTGCTCGGCGAAATAGATTCTATTGCCCAAAAAGGCATCAAGTTAGACAAGCGTCTCTTTATCAGCGAGAACGCCCATCTGGTGCTGGATTATCACAAGAAAGAAGACCAGTTGCGCGAGGAGTCGCTCGGCAAAAAGAAAATAGGCACAACCATTCGCGGCATCGGCCCCTGCAACGCTGACAAGATGGGCAGAAGTTACGCTGTTAGAATGGGCGACCTGCGCGACATTGCCTCACTTGAGATAAAACTGCGGACGATTGTGGATTACAAAAACAAATTATTCTCGGCCCTGTATAAAGCAGAGCCGATTGACGCCAAACCGATAATCGAAAAATGCAAATTCTACGCCCAAAAGCTCCTGCCCTTTACCATCGATACGACGGAATACATACATGGCGCTATCGCCAAAGGCAAGTCGGTTCTTTTCGAGGGTGCGCAGGGCAGTATGCTCGATATTGACCATGGCACGTTTCCTTTCGTCACCAGCGCAAACGTCAGCGGGCTGGGAATGCCCTCCGGTTCCGGCGTGCCCGCCAAAATGGTCGATGAGTTCGTAGGCATCTCAAAGGCATATACGACAAGAGTAGGCGCAGGCCCGTTCCCGTCGGAGCTGGATAACGAAATCGGCCAGTACATTCGCGACAAAGGGCACGAATACGGCACAACAACCGGCAGGCCGAGGAGATGCGGCTGGTTCGACGCGGTCGTTGTTTCATATTCGGCAACAATAGGAGGAATCGATTCGGTCGCGATGATGCACCTCGATACCCTTACCGGCCTCGATGAGCTTAAGGTCTGCGTCGCCTACGAAATCGACGGCAAACAGACCACGTTTTTCCCCGCCAATATCGATAAGCTCGAAAAAGCTAAATGTATCTATCAGACCCTCCCCGGCTGGAAAGAAGACATCACGCAGATAACAGATTTCGGTCAGTTGCCGTTGAATGCTCAAAACTACGTGAGTTTCATAGAAAAGAGCGTAAAGAGGCCTGTTACGATGATAGGCGTAGGGCCTAATCGAAAGCAGACGATTTTCAGACGATAGGATTGCTGTCGATTATCAAATCGATGAAAAACAAACTTACACAAACCGCCTCTCGGCTGGGTATAAAACCCGAAGAAATGCCGCGTCGTATCGCGATAATAATGGACGGCAACGGCCGATGGGCGAAAAAACGAGGATTACCTCGCTCCGAAGGTCACCGCCAGGGCGCAGTAGCCGCCGAAAAAATTTCCCATCTCTGCGTCGAGTTCGGAATCGAGGCGCTGACCCTGTATTCCTTTAGTATGGAAAACTGGAAAAGGCCGATGGAAGAGGTCAACGCCCTGATGAGCCTCTATGCCGAATATCTTGTCAAAATGCGTCCCAAGCTTATGGAGGATAACGCAAAGCTTGTTCACCTGGGCCGGATAGGCCCTTTGCCAAAGGAAGTCAAGACCGAGCTTCTTAAAACCATCGAGTTGACCTCTAAAAATACAGGAATGATTTTTGCCCTCGCGCTCAATTACGGAGGCAGGGCGGAAATTATCGACGCCACAAAGGAAATCGCACGCAAACACAAGGCGGGCCAGATTCAGCTGGATGATATCGACGAGAATTGCATCAGCAGTCATCTTTGCACCGCAGGCATACCCGACCCCGACCTGCTCATACGAACCGCAAATGAACTCAGGGTCAGCAATTTCCTGCTCTGGCAGATTTCTTACAGCGAATTTTATGTTACCGAAACGCTTTGGCCCGATTTAGAACAGTCCGACCTCGAAAAAGCGATACTGGCTTATGCCAAACGCACAAGACGTTTCGGGGCAGTCGTAGATGGCGACAAGCTTCTCGGACACTGATTGACACGATATTTTTTAAAAATTAGACACGGATTTACACGGATTGACACTGTTTTCTTAAAAAGATTTAGACACAGATTGACACTGGTTTACACGGTTAAAAAATAAAATGCTAAGGCATAGCGAATTATCCAAGAAAATCATATCCGCGGCATTTGCGGTGCATAAGGAACTCGGATATGGCTTTGTCGAAAAAGTGTATAAAAACGCCCTTGCGATTGAATTGCAGGAAAAAGGCATAAAATGTGCCGTCGAAGTCCCACTCAAAGTGCTTTATCACGGGAAAACAGTTGGTGATTATTGCGCCGATATAGTTATCAGCGATAAAATTATAGTGGAGGTCAAAGCAGTAGGTGAAATTGCCAGTGCCCATGAAGTGCAGTTAGTAAATTATTTGAAGGCAACAGGATTGCAGATTGGATTGTTGATAAATTTCGGGGAATCTGTGAAGGTAAAACGACGAGTATTCGGTTATGATATGGAAGCGGATTTAAGTGATGGCTTGTTAGACGCGGATTGACACGGTTATTTTTTTAGACACGGATTAACACGGATTTACACGGTTTTTTTATTATGCTTTAGTATTTTTTAGATTCATAAAAAATGCCAAAAAGAAAGGTAGATAAGACTGAACAGATAGAATTACTTAGAGGGGGTTCTGTTGTTTCCACTTTGACTGGAGCTTTCGGAAAAACAATAAGAGAAACACGTCTTACAGCAATTTTAGGGTATCTGATGGCACTTGAACCGACTATCTTCTTGGAAAAATTTGGTTTCAAAGGGACAGCAAGTTCAATCTCACTTGAAACGAGTGAAGAAAATGGTCGTTCAGATATTCGAGTCGAAACAACTAAAGGAATTGGCGTCATCGAGGCCAAATTGGGATGGCAGGATCCATGGAAACAATCAATCGAATACAAAGCTAAATGGCGTGTATTGTTAACTCCGTATAGCCCGTCAGAACAAGAAAAAAAACGCAAAGCTCTATATATTCGCTGGGAAGATATTGGGAAATTGCTTAAAAAGCTAAGGAAGTCAACTAATAGAGGAGTAAAATATGTTAGTGAGGATATTCACAAATATTTGGAGGCGAATAACATGATAAAAAAGGAAAAACCCGATGAAATTTGCACAAAAGAAATTAATGAGTCCAGCTCTCTCAGACTTTTTCTGAAGGCTCGTTTATATGGTGAATCATACGGAAAAGACAGGCAGTTAACCCAGGCAGGATATTTTGCGCCGCATTTCGCCAACAAAATAAGTCGCGATTATCCAGGGGTACATTACGGAATAAGTTATATATCCAAAATAGAGCGGCTTGAGGTAATAGATTCTCGGAAAAACCTGCAACAAGCCATTCAATCTGTCCGTGGAAAACGATGGTTCAAGAAACATAAAACATATATAGATGCCACCAAAAAATATTGGGATTGGAAGAAATATCCAAAGCGTTATCTCCTATTTCTTGGCGAACCGTACCTTGTGTTTAATCCACCTGTAAAAAAGGATCGATTGCAAAAAGGAGGAAGGAAGGGTTTTCTTTGTACCTTTGATGAACTATTTTCTGCTTGGCAAGGTGGTAAACTAAAATAATGAGTAGTATTTAATGAGTAACAAAAACCGTGTTAATCTGTGTAAATCAGTGTCTAAATTCTTAAAAAAACCGTGTAAATCCGTGTTAATCCGTGTCTAATAAAAACTGTGTTAATCTGTGTCTGACAAGGAACTAAATGCTAAAATATCGATTCATATTCGGAACACTGATGACCATCGCGTTCGTCGCCATAGTTCTGCTTGACCCATGGAAACCGTTATTGCTCGTTGTTCTTGTCGCGGCGTTGATGATTCCGGGACTCCTGGAACTGTCGAAATTAGCAGCAACGAAAAGCGTCAAAATCCTTCTGCCGGTTTCGATTCCCGCTTCGGTATTGATGGCGACCAGTAGCTATTGGCTTCCGCGTTTGACGTTGACGGAGGAGTTCATCTTTTTTTTACTGAGTTTTGCTCTCATGGTGTGTTTTCTGTATCAAAGAATTCGGTATGGCTTGTCGGGAGTTTTCGCCAACTGCGGAGCCGCCTGCTTTTCGATATTATATCTTGGATTGTTGGGCGCCTTTGCGCCGGCGACATATATTGACTTTGGCCCGTGGCACCTGCTTATGCTTGTTTTTGTCGTAAAGTGTTCTGATATAGGGGCTTATACCGCGGGCCGGCTTTTTGGCAAACACAAATTTTCCCCCATAATCAGCCCCAAAAAGACATGGGAAGGTATGGCGGGCGGGGTAGTTTTGGCGGCTCTGGCAGCAGTGGCTTTTGCAGTATTTTGTGATATAATGTCCTGGCAACTGGCTATTGTTTTCGGCGTCGTTTTCGCCTTTTTGGGTCAGCTTGGCGATTTGGCCGAATCGATGCTCAAACGCGATGCCGAAACCAAGGACTCGTCAAACAGCGTCCCGGGCTTCGGCGGCATTTTGGATGTCGTTGATTCGATTTTAATCACGGTGCCGTTCGGCTATTTGTTCTTTTCTTTTTTGGGGCACTAAAGGAAGCTCTTGGAGATAACAATACAACTCGATTCGATAGCCAAACAACTCGAATTGTTCGGGCCTGCCGATATTAATCTTCGAATGGTGCGTGATGCCCTCGATGTCAGGATGACCGCCCGGCAGGACAATCTCCTCGTTGCAGGCAAAGCCGATAACGTCAACAGGGCGGTGGAAGTTATCGACAAGATGCAAAAGCACCTGCTCAAACGAGGCCTTCTCACCGCCGATGACGTTGGCATCATACTTTCGGATATTGACGTTTCTACTGAGCCGCAGTCACCCGAGGCGATTGCTGTTTACTCGCACAAAAAAGTAATCGAGCCCTCCAGTAAAAGACAGCTCAAATATATCCAGGCGATGCTCAACAACGACCTTACGTTTTGCATAGGCCCCGCGGGGACAGGCAAGACATATCTCGCTGTCGCTGTCGCTGTATCGATGCTCAAAAGGAAACAGATAAGGCGCATAATTCTCGCCCGGCCCGCGGTTGAGGCGGGCGAAAAACTCGGCTTTCTCCCCGGTGACATTCAGGCAAAAGTAAATCCCTATCTTCGCCCGCTGTTCGACGCGCTCGAGGATATGATGGACTTCGGCCAGATGCGAAAATTTATGGATATGGACATCATCGAGATTATACCGCTTGCCTTTATGCGGGGCAGGACTCTCAATGAGTCGGTCGTAATCTGCGATGAGGCGCAGAATACTTCGGCGTTGCAGATGCTTATGGTCCTTACCCGGCTGGGACGCGGCTCCAAGATGATAATCACCGGCGACATAACACAGATAGACCTGCCCCACGGGCAGAAAAGCGGCTTAGTCGAGGCAATCGAACGCCTGCGCCGCGTAAAGGGTATCGGTGTTGTCGAACTGACGCAAATCGACATTGTACGGCATCGGCTCGTTCAAAGCATTGTTCGTGCCTACGACCGTTCTGCGAAACCAAAAACTGAACACTTAACGCCTTGATGTTTTTGTGAAATAAACAAAGGGAGCACAGGTGGGATTTTTTAACAGGACAACTCAGCGGCGAAGTCGGGTGCGAAAGGAAATGGCAAAGCAGTTTGCCGACCTGAGCTGGCTGGCGGACCCAGACATCATTTACTCCTCGGCTGTCTGGCTGCTCTTTGTGCTGTTATCCGTGGCGGTGCTCGGATATGACCCGAAGGGCCAGATGACCTATGGCCGGCTCGCAGCGATTGTTACAGTGGTTGTCCTGATTGGCCTGGCTGCCGCATTCCATATCTCTCAATATCAAAAACGGCTTATTAAGAACCGTGTCAGGACGATAGGGCTGGTCGTTCTGCTTATTTCAATGCTGATTTGTGCGAAATTAGCGGTATTGCTGGCCGGCCAGATATTCTGGGTTACGGGCACAGCCGTCGCTACGGCCCTTATACTGACTATCGCGTATAATCAGCGATTCGCTATGGCGATGAGCTTTGTTTACTGCGTCCTCGCTTCTTTAGCGACAGGGCAGGTAACGGACTTAAGCGTTTTGCTCACTATGCTCGCCGGTGCGCTGCCATATTGCTTTTTACTTAAGGAAATCCGCACGAGGATGCGGCTTTTAGAGGTAAGTTTGGTGGCGGCTATAACGGTTTTTATAATGTCAACCGCTATGAGGTATCTATCTTCTCCCGAATTGCCGGGGAATTTATTCGCCGACGCAGGCCCCAACGCCGCGGTTACTCTTCTTGTCGGCGTGTTGATACAAGGCCTGTTGCCCGTTCTCGAAAAGGTTTTCCGAATTGCGACAAGTATGACCTTGCTGGATTACAGCGATGCAAACCAGCCCCTGCTGAGACGGCTCGCTATGGAAGCGCCGGGAACCTATAGCCACAGTTTGCTCATTGGCATCATTGCCGAGGCCGCCGCGGAAGCAATAGGACGCAACGGCCTTTTGTGCAGAGTCGGGTCATACTATCACGATATAGGCAAAATAAATAAGCCAGGCTATTTCGTCGAAAACCAGCTCGGCTCAATAAGCTGGCACAAAGAGCTTTCGCCCGCGATGAGCCAGTTGATTATCGCCGGGCATATTAAAGACGGTATGGAGCTGGCAAAAGAATACGGTTTGCCTGCCGTCCTGAGACAATTTATCGAAACACATCACGGCACCATGCTTATTGAGTATTTTTACAACGAAGCGATGAAACAGCACGAACAAGGTGATTCCTCTGATTTGCCGGCTCCTTCCGAAGGCGAATTTCGATATCCCGGTCCAAAGCCGCGGACAAAAGAGGCCGCAATAGTTATGCTTGCGGACGCAATCGAAGGCGCAACAAGGACTTTGCCGGAAGCGACACCTTTAAAGATTGAAGCCGTCGTACATAATATGGCGATGAAGCGTCTGCAGGACGGCCAGTTTGACGAGTGCGACCTGTCTTTGCGGGAGCTTAGCTTGATTGAGGCGCGTATGTCAAAAACCCTCGCGGCCCACTACCATGGGCGAATCGCCTATCCCAAGCCGCCCGATATGCCGCCCGAACTGAACCAGTAAAGCGATATACCAACTATGCAAGGCGTAACTGTTCATATCATTCGCGATTTCAAAAATATCCCTTGCCCGCGTCGCAAGCTCATCAAACTCATACGTGTAATCTGTAAACGCTTCCGCCTGACGAAGGCAACCATCAGTGTTGCCATAGTCGGCAATCGCCGTATGCGAAAACTTAACATCGAATTTCTTAACCATAAAAACTTTACCGATTGTCTGGCGTTCGATTTGTCGGAAAACAAAATCGCCCCAAGATTGCTTGAGCTTGTGGTAAACGGCGAAAGGGCGAAAACACAGGCCGTTAAACGAGGCCATTCCCCTCAGGCGGAGCTTGCCCTTTATATTACCCATGGCCTGCTGCATAATCTCGGCTTCGATGACTTACAGCCGAAAAAAGCGAAAATAATGCACAGAATCGAAGATGAAATTCTGCAACAGCAAGGATTCGGACTGGTATATGATAAAAAACGAAAAATCGTCTCGAATAAACGGCGTCAAAAATGCTGACCAATGACCATGGCATCTGCATCAGGGCGGTTGACTACTCTGAAACATCGCAGGTGGTAACTTTCTTTGCCAGGCAAACGGGAAAAGTCCCCGTAATCGCCAAAGGCGCGAAAAGACAGAAGTCATCCTTCGGAGGCCCCATCGAGATATTTTCTTATGGCGATATTGTCTTCTCGGATTCAGGCAGGGACAAGCTGGCGACTCTTGCTGAATTTGAGCCGCTTGCGGGTATGGTAAATTACCCGGTGCTGTCGGCGGATATCTTTGCGTTGAATGCCTGCCTGCTTGCCGCCGAACTTGTAAATGCCCTGGTTAATGATTACGACCCACACCCGGGCCTGTTTGACAGCTTGCTTCAGTTCATTCATGATGCCAGCCAGGAGAGAAGCTCAAATGATGAGCACCGCAAAATCCTGGCGAACTTGATAGTGTTTCAACAAGTGCTGCTGACGGAAATCGGCTTGTGTCCTGTCCTCGATTATTGTGTAAATTGCAGAAATCGCTTCGATTCTCGCTGGCCGGAAACGTATTTCAGCAATAACGCAAGGGGCCTGATTTGCAGGGATTGCCAAGGAGCTTTCCCCGACAAAATACGGCTGACTGCCGAATCGGCGAAATGTCTGTCCGACTCAAAATTGCTTGCCTCTGCTTCCCAAAACACCCTGAAAAACGTTGAGGACATCTTGATTCGCTATATTACCGATATGCTTGGTCGGCCACCGAGAATGGCAAAGTATATCCTCAATGTCTGACAGAGGACGTTGAATCGAAAGGTTTAAAATGTCCCCAAGACCCCATTTTGCCTAAATTAACAGTAGTGAAAAGACAATTCTTGACTACGTTCCAAATATTGAAATTAAAAAAGCCAAGTTCTTGTTTAAGAACCTGGCTTCGGAGGAGGGTGATGAAAAGCTCAGAAAAATGATTACTTATGTCAATGCCCTCTGTGACTCCATTATTACCTTCTTAAATAATCGCCCCAATACCCTGAAATTCTTTAGAGAAATTTCTCATCACTACACATTTAGAGACGTCTCGGTTCAAGTCCTTTCACTAAAAAAACCATAAAATTTTCAATTCTTGCCTAAAAACCCGAAAATCCTCATAAAAACGTTGCAATTTTACGCTTGATTACTCCTGTTTGTTCACTATATTCTAACAGGTTAGTTGTTATTTTATGGGGTATTCAAATGGCAGGTAAAATCACGGTAGCCAATTTAATTGACGCCAAACAACAGGGTCGTAAGGTTGTGGCAGTCAGTTGCTACGACTACACCACGGCCCGGCTTGTTGCTCAGACCGACGTCGAGATGATACTTGTAGGCGATTCAGCCGCCCAGGTTATCCTTGGGCACGATTCCACCCTGCCTGCGACTATGGATTTTATGGTCGCTATAACCGCAGCCGTAAGGAAAGCCGCCCCCGATGTATGTCTCATTGCAGATATGCCTTTCCTGTCCTACCAGGTGGGCATAGCCGAGGCGGTCAAAAACGCCGGAAGATTTGTCGTTGAATGCGGCGCTCAAATAATAAAAATCGAGGCATCGAGTGCATACATGGATGTCATCAAAGCAGTCAACGACGCCGGTATGGCTGTTATGGCGCATATCGGCATCAGGCCTCAGAGCATATCCAGGATTGGCAGATTCAAAGCCGAGGCCTCGACCGCGGAAATGGCCGCCGAGCTTATCGCACTTGCAAAGCAAATGGTAAACGCCGGCGCAATCGCGCTGCTTCTCGAAGGTGTTTGCGCTGAGGTCGCCAAAATAATAACAGAGCAAAACGAGGCGCCTGTTATCAGTTGCGGCTCAGGTCCGCACTGCGATGGGCAAATCCTCATCGCGCCCGATATTCTCGGTTTGTCACAGGGACATCAGCCGAAGTTCGCCAAAAGCTTCGCCAACCTCGGCGACGCCACAATCGCTGCCTTTGCCGAATACGCAAACCAGGTAAGAGCGGGCAAATACCCCGATACCGAGCACTGTTATCGTATGAAAGACGGCGAAATGGAACGACTCCGCGGAATGCTTGAAAGCAACGCCTGAAAACTAGGATAATTTTTATATCATGTTTTACGAAGGGATTGGTTTGAAATGGATGAGGTTGCTCCGATTCTACTTTCCGTTATTGTCTGCGACAGGGTAATTTTCGACCGGCTGTCGGGAATGCCCAGCATCATAAACATTATTCAAACCATCAACGCCCCCAAGTACCCCGTTCGTCACGACCAGCTCATATTCTTTTGTGAGATGACCAATGGCCACGGTGTTACCCGCCTCAAAATTCGGCTCGTTGATATTGATAACCAGGACAAGGTCATATTCGAGCAGGGACAGCCCGTGGATTTCAAGGACGTCAGGCAAATAGTAACCGTCGCCATAAACCTGATGGGCGTGGTTTTTCAGCATACAGGCGAATATCGTTTTCAGTTGTTTGCCAACGATACCCTGCTTGGCGAACGGTCGGTCGTTTGCAGACAGGTTAATATGCCCCATCCCCCGCCGCAACACCCGCCTACCCCGCCGGAGGTAGGGCAGGGGCCTGAAGCCGAAAATAGTTAGGTTAATTTCCACGCCAAAACAAAAAATTCCAGCCAATATTATTTTGCCGAGAAGGCCCTATAATATCGGCTTGAATATACAATGATTGATTTAAAATGGTCCCCGTCTGTTAAACCTCGCCTTGATATATTTCCTTAATTACGTAAGTTACCCATTTTAACTAAAGAATTCCGATGACCGTTTCCGATTCATATATTACCCATATTAACATTTTGGGATTTGGAGTCCCGCCGATGTTAAAATGGGCAAAGATTGTAGCGGACAAAATATTTGGAGAAAGATTATGATTAGAGAGGAAATCGTCGAGCGGTATCTGGACTCCCTTTTAAGGGGGGATAGAAGAAATTCCCGGTTAGTCATCGAAGAGACGCTGCAGAGCGGAACGCCTACTAATCTTGTTTATATGGAGGTTGTCTGGCCCACAATGGTCGAGATTGAACGGCTATTAAGGGCCGAGCGGATAACCCTTGCACAGGAACACTTGGCCACAAGAATCAGCCGCACAATAGTTGACCAGCTGCAGAACAAGCTGCCGCGAAGGCAGCCCCGAAACAAAAAAATCGCAGTATGCTGCGCACCGGATGAGCTGCAGGAGCTTGGCGGACAGATTATCGCGGACATCTTCGAAAGCGACGGCTGGGACGTGCGCTTCCTCGGCGGCGGACTTACCAATGACGATGTCCTTACCTTTGTCCACGAATACTCTCCCGATGTGTTACTGGTTTACGGCACAAGCCCCAGGCAGGCGCCTTCCATTCGCCAGCTTATCGACCGCATAAAAGACGTTAGCGCAAATCCGAATATGCAAATTATGGTCTCAGGCGGATTGTTCAACCGTGCGGAAGGGTTGTGGCAGGAAATCGGCGCGGATGCCTTTGCCGCGACCGCCGAACAGGCGCTGGAAATGGCCACCGGCTCAATACCTGTCGAGCAGATATCGCGAACCATAAACCGCAGGAAAAGAAAAAGAATGGATACACCTGCCGAGAGGCAACAGGCCGATGCAAAAATTGTTGCCTGATGAGTTAGACGCAACAGGCCGAAATTGCTGCGCTATCGGGTATCCTTCTGGATTTTGTATTCCACAGAATCCACAAGCGCCTGCCAGGACGCCTCGATGATGTTCTCCGATACGCCGACGGTTCCCCAGATATCTTTCTTGTCTCGCGATTCGATAATTACGCGGACGCGAGCGGCAGTTCCTTCGCGGCCGTTGACAACGCGAACCTTGTAATCGACAAGGTGCATATCTTTGATTGCGGGGTAGAAGTTCCCAAGCGATTTTCGCAGCGCCGCGTCAAGCGCGTTAACCGGGCCGTCGCCTTCGCCGACAACGTGTTCAACCTGTTCGCCGATTTTCAGCTTGACCGTCGCCTCGGTGATAAGCTCGCCGGTATTGCTTTTCTCGACTTTAGTGCTGTACCTGATAAGCTCGAAAGCGGGCTTATATGTCCCCATAATCTTCTGCACGAGCAGCTCGAAACTCGCGTTGGCCGCCTCGAATTGATAACCATTGTTTTCGAGGTTCTGCACGCGTTCGAGGATTTTTTTCGCCAGCTTTTTGTCTTCGATGATTTTTTCTTTTTCCAGCTCCGCGAGGATATTTGATTTGCCGCTAAGCTCGCTGATAAGGAATCGCCTCTCGTTGCCGACCAGTGCAGGGTCAACGTGTTCGTATGTTCGTTTGTTTTTGCGCAGGGCGTCAACGTGCAGCCCCGCTTTGTGAGCGAATGCGCTTTCGCCCACGTATGGCATATTCGTTACCGGCGTCAGGTTGCAAATCTCGAAGACAAAACGCGACACTTCGGTTATTGACTTGAGTTTTTCCGGCGTCAGCACGTCAAAGCCCATCTTAAACGCCAGGTTCGGGATAACCGTGCACAAATTTGCGTTGCCGCAGCGTTCGCCAAGCCCGTTGATTGTTCCCTGGACCTGCCTTGCGCCTGCGTGGACCGCCGCCAGCGAGCCGGCGATTGCGCAGTCATTGTCATTATGAGTGTGGATGCCGATGGTCAGGGGCTTTAACTGTCCGTAAACGGTTTTGGTGATTTCATAAATCTTGTCCGGCAGTGTGCCGCCGTTGGTGTCGCAAAGCGCAATCGCGTCGATTCCCGCCTCAGCCACTGCCCGCAGCACCTTTAGGGCATACTCAGGATTTTCCTTGTAGCCGTCGTAAAAATGCTCGGCATCGAAAATCGCCTCAAGACCGTGCTTTTTAAGGTATTTCACCGAATCGGCGCATACCGTGATATTATCCTCAAGCGAACAGCCGAGAACTTTTGTAACGTGCAAATCCCAGGTTTTTCCCACGATGGTTGCGGCGGGGGCCTTGCAGGAAACAATCGCGTTAAGAGATGCGTCGTCTTCCGCCTTGTTGTCGATTCTGCGTGTGCTGCCGAATGCGGCGATTTTGCTGTTGCGAAAACCCAGTTTCGCAACCTCCGCGAAAAACTGCGTATCTTTTGGACCCGATGCCGGATAACCGCCCTCGACGTAGTCCACACCGAGCTCATCGAGACATCCTGCGATGGCGAGTTTGTCTTCAAGAGAAAAACTGATGCCCTCGGTCTGCATCCCGTCTCGCAGGGTCGTATCGTATATTTTTATTTTTTCCATAGCGGCTTTATTTTAGCCCCCCATCGCCGATATGTAAAGGGCGATAAGCAGCCGATTTGTGATGCGAATGACCTGTAAAAATTTGCGTAAGGCTGCTCAAAATAACAGGTTGCTTGTTGCATTATACTTTTTGAATTGTTATTATTCTACATTCGGGACGTTTGGGTAATATAACCTGTTTATGAGCGGTAAAAATGATTCTTTCACAGATTTTACAGCCGAGTTTAGTAAAGGTGCCCCTCGCGGGCAAGGATAAGCAGTCGGTCATAACGGAGCTTGTCAATCTTCTTGACGCCGGCAAATTGCTGCTGAATAAAGATGTTGCTCTCCAAGCCGTTCTCAATCGTGAGCAGGTCAGGAGCACAGGCATCGGTTCCGGCATAGCGATTCCCCACGGCAAATGCAACGCTGTAAAGGAACTGGTGATTGCTCTGGGGATTGCCGCGCAGCCCATCGATTTTGACAGTGTTGACAACAAGCCCGTGAGTATTGTCATCCTGCTGTTATCGCCCCTTGACCAGACAGGCCCGCATATTCAGGCGCTTGCCCGCATAAGCCGATTGATGCTCGATGAGGCATTCAGGAACAAACTGCAGAAGGCATCTTCTGCCAATGAGGTTTGCGAGCTTTTCGCCAACAAGGAAAACGAGTAAATCAGTTTTGCCCGTTACTCGTTAAGCTGTTCGGTATGTGATTCCCACAGAACCAGTCCAAGCTCGTGAGCTGTCGCCAGATCCTTGTTTTTCGGAACAACTCGCACCGCTATGCCTCTGCGTCCCGAAGCGCAGCAGGGCGTCAGTCCGCAGAACAAATGCTCATTGTCAACGCCTGTGGATTTTTTGTAATCCATCTGGATTACTTCCCCGTCAACGATATTGCCGCGGGAATCCAGCGGGCCGTGATATAGTTCCACCGAAATATCATCCGGTTTCAATCTGCCGAGCTTGACTACGGCGTTAACCTTAAGCTTTGAGCCGACTTTTAGCTGCGGATTTCGGGCGTCTAATACGCTTCCGCCTTCGCCGTTGCCTATCTCCACGTTCACGTCTTTAATAAGCAGCTCCGACCATGCCCTCTGCGTATTTGCCTTCCACCAGGCAAGGGTTTTTGCCCTGCTCAAATTGTCACTGACCATATAGTCCCATCTTGCCTGCGCGGGAAGGTAGCATCGCTGCGTATAGTCGCTTACCATTCTTGATGTGCTGAACTGGGGCGTCAGTCGTCTCATCGATTTTCTCGCCCGATGTATCCACGCCCGCGGCAGATTGTCTGCCGAGCGGGTGTAATACAGGGGTACAACTTCATTTTCGAATATATTATATATCGCCTGTGCCTCGATCGTATCCTGGTAGTTGGCGTCGTCATATACCTCGCCTGAACCGATTGCCCAGCCGTTATCGGGTTTGTAGCCCTCGCACCACCACCCGTCAAGCGTGCTCATATTCAGCACGCCGTTTATCGCCGCCTTCATTCCGCTTGTCCCGCTCGCTTCCAGGGGCCTTCTCGGGTTATTCAGCCATACGTCAACGCCCTGTACCAGCATCTTGGCGACGCTGATATCGTAATCTTCGAGGAATACTATCCGGCGTCCTACGTCAAACTGCGCCGCAAAATGCACGATTTCACGGACAAGCTCTTTGCCCTCGCTGTCCCGCGGATGCGCCTTGCCCGCGAATATGAACTGCACCGGCCTTTGGGTGTCGTTCAGCATTTTCGCTAATCGGGCGGGGTCCTTAAACAGCAAAGTCGCCCTCTTGTACGTTGCGAAACGTCTTGCGAAACCGATTGTCAATGTCTCCGGGTCAAGCACTTCTTCCGCCCGGTTAAGCTCGCTGTGATATGTCCCTCTTCTTTCCATCTGCGCCTTCAGACGCCTGCGGGCAAACGTTATCAGCCGCTCTTTGCACCGCTGGTGACATCTCCAGAACTCCTCATCGGATATCTGGTCGATATTGTTCCATACCGGCGAATCGGCTTTTTCATCCGCCCAGTTCGGTCCCAGGTATCTTTCATACAGCCGGCCTATTTCCTCCGAAACCCAGCTTCTCGTGTGCACGCCGTTGGTAACCGACGATATAGGAACCTCGTTTGTCGGAACCTTTCTCCAAAGGCACGACCATATCTCGCGAGATACCTGCCCGTGCAGCTCGCTGACACCATTTACGTAGCTGCTGATCCGTATTGCCAGCACCGGCATCTTGAACGATTCGCCCTCGTCATCAGGAAGTATCCTGCCTAAGGAAATAAGCCGTCTTGCGTCTATTCCAAGCGATGGCGCATAACCGGCGAAGTATTTGTGCATCAGCTCCGTGCTGAATTCGTCAACACCGGCCCTGACAGGCGTATGCACTGTGAAAATTGTCCCCGCCTTTACCGCCTCGAACGCCTCGTCAAAGGATACTTTCGTCTCGTTCATTATATATCGCATCCGCTCCAGCGTTGAAAACGCGGTGTGTCCTTCGTTGAGATGGCATATCGTCGGCTTGATGCCCATCGCGTAAAGCGCCCTCATACCGCCGATGCCCAGCATAAGTTCCTGACGAATTCTCATCTCCGTATCGCCGCCGTAAACCGTCGTCGTAATCATCCGGTCGGTCGCGGAATTATTCGGCAGGTTCGTGTCCAGCATATATAACCTGGTGCGTCCCACCGAGCAGAGCCATATCTGGGCGAATACCTCTCTGCCCGGGTACTCCACGCTGATTGTCAACGGCTGCCCGTCTTTGCCGCGCACTAACTCAAGCGGCATATTATAAAGGTCGTTCTCAACGTATGCCTCCTGCTGCCAGCCGTCAACGTTGAGATACTGGCGGAAATACCCCTTTTGATACATCAGCCCCACGCCGACTAACGGGATACCAAGGTCCGATGCGCTCTTGATATGGTCGCCTGCGAGTATGCCTAAGCCGCCCGCGTAAATCGGCAGACATTCGTGAATCCCGAACTCCGCGCTGAAATACGCCAGCGTCATTGTTGTCGATTTGGGACATACCGAATCAAACCACGTCGGCCCTTCGAGATATAATTGGAGTTTTTCCGATGCCTTTTTCAATTCAGCGAGAAATCCCTGGTTCTCTGCCAGCGCATTGAGCCGTTCCTGCGGAATGCTGCCCAGCATCTTGACCGGGTTATGCCCGCAGCTCTGCCACAATGCCGGGTCAATCCGCGAAAATAAATCGATAAATTCATGGTTCCACGACCAGAACAGGTTCACCGCGATTGCCTGAAGGTCAGTCAAAACCTCAGGCAGCGCTGGCAGTACCGTGTAGTTACGAATCTTAAGCATTTCCACCTCTTCTCAGCGTTGCAACTCTTTTTCGTTTCAGTTGTAGGGCAGGGTAAACCCCGCCGACCGTCACACAAAGCTAATGAGCGTGAACACTTACACCCTCCATATAATCGGCCAAAATACATCCCCGCTTAACGCTAAAAACCCTGAAATACACCCTTCGATGCCTTGTAGGGACAAAAAAAGGGCCTGTTGTAACAGGCCCTTCTCTATAGCAGGTTTTACCTCCGCAGATGCCGTAAGAAAGCGAATTGAAGAAACCCATTAATTTCAGGTGGGCAATCGTTGCTTGTGTCCGAAAGTCCAAATTCAATAGGCGTTTTCGGGCCTCAAGGCCTGATTTCCCAGAGTTAAGGGTATCGGTTTTTTCAAATATGGCTTTCTATACCAAACACCGCAGGGGTGCCTGCCATAATTATTTATACGAATTTTCAAAGAAAAAGGGACGATTTAAATCACCCTTTATTAACTTGTCGCGTCCGCTTTTTTCGGACCTTGTAACTGCCAAAGGATGAAGGATTGATGACGGACGACGACTCTTAATCTGTCTTCTGTTTTCCGTCTTCTGTCTTCCGTTCTACTGCGCCTATTCGGCTTTCACTTGATAATTTCTCCAAAGGAATTTTTACCTGACGTTAAACCCTTTGAGATGCGGATGTTGAGTCATTGTCATTCCGAGCGATTTGTCTTGAGTGTTGTCGAAGGACTCTGCGGTAAACCGTTTTGCCTGCCCTCCGGTCTGTCCACCGCAGCTTTAGCGAAGGTGGAAGCCCTTGGCGAAGGAGGGCGTCTAAAAATTCTCTGTGACCTCTGTGTCCTCTTGCCAGTTGGCATCCCTAACGGGAGTGGCTATAATATCTCTGTGGCTAATACTATGTTTAAAAACATATCGATAATCGGCGACGGCGGAATGGGAACCGTTTTGGCGATGCTCCTTGCGGAGAAAGAAATCCCCGTCCGTCTCTGGGGCTATGATGCCCAACAACTACAGCAGATAGCTCAGAACCGCGAAAACGTAAAATTTCTCCCGGGCCACAAACTCCCCGAAACAATTATTTTCGAGCCCGACGACAAAAGAATTATTGCCGACGCCGACCTGATTATCTCCGCCGTGCCTTGCCAGTTTATGAGAAGTATCTGGACCCGGCTGAAAAAACACACCTCCAAAGGCGTCCCCGTCTGCTCCGTTGCAAAGGGTATCGAAAATAAAACTCTGTTCCGTCCCACACAAATCATCGCTGACGTCTTTGGCTCCGATGCCTCGCGTGGTTTAGCCGCATTATCCGGCCCCACAATTGCCGACGAACTTGCCGTTAGATTGCCAGCTACCGCCTGCGTCGCCTCCGCTGATGACCAGCTCGCCCAGCGAATCCAGCTTACCCTCAGCATCTCCTGGTTCCGCATTTATACTAATACCGACGTTGTAGGCGTCGAATTAGCCGGCGCAATGAAAAATATAATCGCCATCGCCGCCGGAATTATCGACGGCATCGGCGCGGGCGACAACGCAAAAGCGGCTCTCCTTTGCAGGGGCCTGACCGAGATATCACGCCTCGGCGTTGCTATGGGTGCTAATCCGCAGACCTTCGCGGGCCTTACGGGACTCGGCGATTTGGTTACAACCTGCATTTCCCCAAAGGGCAGGAACCGTTCATTCGGCGAAAGAATCGGCAGGGGCCAGTCCCCACAGCTTGCCCAATCCGCCACCGAATCCGTTATCGAGGGTATCGCCACATGTGAATCCGTTGTCGATGGGTTGTTGCAGCAATACAAAGTCGAGATGCCCATTACCGAGGCCGTTTATGATATCATCTTTAAGAACAAATCCGTCCAGTCCGCCATTACCGACCTGATGACCCGCCAGCTCAAATCAGAACACCCACATTATTAATCCATTGTGAAATCCGCATTCCGAAATCCCAAATCAGAAATTAGTAACCGTCTCAAAGATTGTGGCCGCATTTTATCCGTTGCCAATGATTATTCCCTGTGTTATCTTAACCGCTATAAAACTGATGGAGAACACTGGTGGAACTGACATGGTTAATTAGATTGAGAATCGCGGCGGCGGCGGCAGTGGGTATCGCCGTAATAGGCGTATATGCCTGGCCTATGGTTGCGCCCGCGGACCCGTTCGGGGTTGTTTCTGTTACCAGCGGCACAATAGGTTCTTACAACGTGCTTGTATTGTTGGGACTGGCATTTGGCGTCGGGCTGATAGCGTATTTTTTATCGTGGCCATACGGCAGTCGAATCGGGATATTGGCAGTGCCGGCGGGGCTAGCTGTCTGGGCGGTACGCAGCGGCGATATAGGGACATTGATGCAGTTCAATATCTCTATCGTGCGCAGACAACAGATTTACTCGACGTTTTGCTGGGAGCCGCTGCTTTGGCTGTCAATAGTGGCTGCGGGTTACCTCGGTGTGTTCATCGCCTCGCAAATTATACACCCCGCTGCAACTGGCGAAACAGGCAAACCGCAAAAACGCAGCTTCGGCGTTCTTCTCAATATCGTAATAGCTGTTGTTGGTTCCGCGGTAGTTGCTCAGTTTTTTATCGGAATTTTAGCGCGTGATTTCACGATATGGGATTCGGCATCCGGCGCCGCGGTAGCTCAGCCCGCAATAGGCCAGATTGTTTTTGCCGTGCTTGTTTCGTTTGGCATTGTCGGCTTTTTGGTTCAGAGGGTGCTCGGGGTAGATTACGTCTGGCCAGTTATAGGGACATGTCTGGTAAATATTATGGCAGTAAGCGCTTACGGCAAGTACAAGGTTCTTGAGTACTTCATCGAACGCTGGCCTGCGATGTTTTTCTCCAATTCGGTTCTGGCGGTGTTGCCTGTTCAGATTGTGGCTTTCGGCACGCTCGGCGCAATCGCCGGATACTGGATGGCTGTTCGATATGAATACTGGCACCGGCTCGAGATCAAAGGCGAATAAAATACAAAATACCCTATTTTACCCAGTTCCAAGGGGGAGTTTTCCCTTTTTTTGATGCCAATTATTAGTCATAACATCTTTCCTTGTAAGCACTTAAGTGTTATTCGTCCCATAACCAGATATCGTTCCGACAACAAAGTAGGAATTCGTTGTTTTCAGTCCTCAAATTAGCCGAAGAATCATTTGGATTTGCAGATTAACTGTGCACCCTGGGGCGGCGATTAAAATCGTTGCCGGTGAACAGTCGATTTGTTCGTCGCGTAGAAATAATGGCGGCCCAATCTGCAAAAGGAGTTAACGATGCTGGTGCTGAGCAGACAAAAAGATGAGTCGATAATAATAGGCGACGACGTGGAAGTTACGATAGTGGACGTCCGCGGTGATAAGGTTCGCCTTGGGATAACCGCGCCGAAGCATATATCGGTGCATCGCAAAGAGGTATATGAGGCGATTCAGCGGGAGAAAAAAGAAGCACAGAAACAACAAGAATAAGTGAGTTTTCTCGGATTTGAGCGGCCGGCCTGTCGAGAGTGATACGACGGGCCGGTTTTTTTATGCGCCGGTTTTGCCTTGAGGGAAGCCGGGAGGGCGGTTAAAGTAGAAGCAAAGAATTTTCGATTGCCGAATGTCGATTGGCGATTGGGGATTCGGAATGCAGATTTTTAAAACACTGGAACCCAGATCGTAGTCTGGGGCCTTCGCTATGCTTCGGGAAGACAGATTGGAATGTCCAATATTGAATAACCAATATTAAATGTTGAAGTGAAAAGTAAAAAGGAATCTGGGCAGATGAGAGTATTACTGATAGGCAATGGCGGGCGGGAAGACGCGATAGCGTGGAAATTGGCGAAATCGAAAGAGCTGAAAAAGCTGTATATCGCGTCGGGAAACCCGGGCACGGCCAGATGGGGAGAAAACGTCGCGATAAAGACGGAGGATATTGGCGAAATAGTCAAATTCGCCAAGGAAAACAAGGTTGAGCTTGTGATAGTCGGGCCTGAAGACCCATTAGCGGATGGTGCGGTCGATGCGTTGGAAGCGGCGGGGATAAAGGCGTTTGGGCCGAATAAGGCGGCGGCACAGTTGGAGGCGGACAAATCGTTTTCAAAACAGATAATGCGGTCGAGTGCGGTATCGACGGCTGAAGGAAGGACGTTCACCAGGTTCGAGGATGCCAAGGCATACATCGCGAGCAGAGATGAGCCGGTGGTAGTCAAGGCGGCGGGATTAGCGAAAGGCAAAGGGGTGATAGTTTGCAACGAGCCATCCGACGGGATATTGGCGGCTGAGAAGATAATGGTGGACAGGATATTCGGCTCGGCGGGTGATAAGGTTGTCGTGGAGGACAAGCTGATAGGCGAAGAGGCGTCGATACTGGCGTTTGTCGATGGCAGGAGCATATATGTAATGGAGTCGGCACAGGACCATAAGCCGGTGGGCGATGGGGACACGGGGCCGAACACCGGCGGTATGGGGGCATACAGTCCTGCGCCTGTGGTTACGGATGCGATGATGAGCCAGATAGAGCGGGAGATTTTGGTGCCCGTTGTAGATTGTATGAATCGCAACGACACGCCATATAAGGGTGTGCTGTATGCGGGACTTATGGTAACGGCGGGGGGGCCGAGGGTTTTGGAATTCAATGTTCGATTTGGCGACCCGGAGACGCAGCCGATTATGATGCGGCTCAAAAGTGATTTACTTGAGGTTTGCCTTGCGGTTTGCGAGCAGAAATTGGACCGGGTGACGCTCGAATGGGACGAGCGGCCTGCGGTATGCGTGGTGATGGCGTCGGGCGGATACCCGGGCGATTACGAGAAAGGAAAGGTTGTAACGGGCATAAGCGAGGCCGAACAGTTGAAGGATGTTGTTGTGTTTCACGCGGGGACGAGCGTAAAAGACGGCAAATTGGTAACGGCGGGAGGCAGGGTGCTCGGCGTGACGGCAATCGGGGGAACGATTGCCGACGCGAAAAAGCAGGCGTATGAGGCGGTGGGGAAGATAAGCTTTGAGGGGGCGCATTATCGGCGGGATATCGCAGATAAGGCGATAAGGGGCAAAAAGTAATTTTTGGCGACGAGGACGTAGGCGATCGGTTTTGAATAAGCGGGATAAAAAAGGCAGCAATATAGCCGTAAGGTGGTTTCTCGAATTTGTGGTGTTCGGGATTTCGATATGGATTGCTTTTGCAATCGGCGGCAGGTTGCTGCCCCAGATTGCGCTCAAGCAGCTTTCTGATTTGACCAATACCCAGATAGACGTTAAATCGATTGAGTTTCGATTTAACGGGTCGGTTTTCATCAAGGACCTTGTGATTAAGCCGAAGAATACGGCTAATTATGACAATTCCATCTTAAAGGCAGATACGGTCCGTGTGCATTTCCGGCTGAGGAGTTTGCTGACGCTAAGCCCGAAAGTCAAGGAGGTATTCGTTGACGATTTTAAGCTGAGAATCCAGTATGATTCGAACAGTGGCGAGTGGAACCTGTCGGGAATGAAAGCGCAGTTCGCCGGGGGGAAAATAGGTCGGCTGCCGCTTGTATGGTTAGAACATGGCACGGTTGAATACAGCAAAGTTATAGACGGGCACGTGAGGGTTATTGCAAGTTCGCCTGTGTCGGCTGGTTTTCGGCCCGCAAAGAAAATCGTCGGCGGATATAGTTTTGATATATCGAGCGCGGGCAGGCAGGATTTGAGCAAGAGCGCAATTTTCGGGAACTGGCAGTCGGGTAGAGTTATTGTGGGGGGGAGAATTTCGTCGAAGGATGTCCCCGGTTTTGAGCGGGCGTGGACGGTTCGGGCGATTGACGCGGAAATGAGTTATGAGCCGAACGGGCTCTATATGCTTATGGCGAAGGTTAAGGGTTTTACTTCCCCGGCGAGTGAAACGCGGAATTTGTTCGCGTTTGACACGAAATCAGTGGCGGACAAGGCGCCTTTTATTAACGCGCTGCAAATGTTTTTCAGTCAATACAACCCATCCGGGACGATCGATATTGATTTGCAGGCATCGGGGGGTCTGGAGCGATTAAACGAAAGCAAAATAGAGGGCAAGGTTACCTGCAATGACGTTATATTGTGCGACCGCAATTTTCCTTATACGATTGAGCATCTGACGGGGCAGGTTGAGCTTACCGAGAAGAGTGTAAAACTGAATAACATAGTTGCTCGTCACGGGACGGTGGAACTTGCTCTTGATGGCTGGGTGAAGGACTTTGGGCCGAATTACAAATACAATTTACAAATTACCAGCAGCAATATGCTGCTGGATAATGACCTTTATAACGCGATTAATCGTGAGGAACAGAAGTTCTGGCAGGAGTTTTCGCCGAGCGGATTGATGGCGACAAATTATTCTCGCAGCAGGCAACTGCCTGGGCGGGACAGGAGTGTTTTGACCGTTCAACTGCTCGACGTCCAGGGAAAATACGCCGGGTTGGGCTACCCTCTTAAAAATACGATGGGCAGGATGATTTTTACCGATGGCAATATGATTCTTGACGGCGTAACGTCGCAGTGGGACCAGCGCAAGATAACGATTAACGGCAAGGTCGGTTTGGGGCACGTCGAACATCCATTATACAATATTGTGGCCAAAGGTGAGAACATACCATTGGATGCGACGCTGGAGGAGGCGCTGCCGCCCGCACAGAAGGAGTTTTACAATCAGTTCGAGTCGCATGGGCTGTTTGATATGGCAATAAGTATTGCCAGCACCGATAAAGGTGAAATGTTTACGGCGGAGGTATTCCCGAAAAACATCTCGCTGAAAGCGAAGGCATTGCCCATACCTGTTGATGATGTTACGGGCAGGGTTGTTTTTACACCTGATACGATTGATATCAGGGGCCTGGAAGGACATTATAAAGGCGGGACGGTGAAATTTTCCGGAAAGGCATGGTCGGCTGCAAACCAGAAGGAGCCAGGTTATTGCCTGTCGATGCGGGCTGTAAAGGTCGGGTTAAGCGAGGATTTGGCGGATGCGCTGCCCGGGTCGCTTGGTAAAGCGATGGGACAGTTGCGGCTTGGCGGCGAAGTGAACCTTATGGCTGATATAAGCAAAAATGCCGATGCCGGCTGCGGCAATAATCAGTTCGTCATAGAATGTTTAGGCAACACGATGGATTGCAACCTGCTGCCCGATTCCCTGCACGATATTACGGGCAGGATAGCGATAACACAGTCGAAAATAGCGATTGATAACATTACAGCCAGGGCAACGCATACTGTTCGCGGCTTGCCGATTGAGTCGGTGATGAGATTGGCGGGCAGTATGTCCCTCAGCGATACGAACGGTCCCGCAAATGAGATTCACGTTACGGGCGGGGAGGTAAATTTCTCCGGCGAGAACATCAGGTTCAAAAAGAAGTCAATCGCGAAAATAGATACCGTCCTGAACTATGACGCTGAAACGAGGCAGTGGCGGTCGCGATATTTTGTCGCTGATTATTACGACGGCAAAATGACAGGCAAACTCCAGTTGACTAAATCAGACAAGGGCGGGCTTGATTATCTTCTCGAAACAAGCGTTGACGGGGCGAACCTGAAAAAGTTCCTTTCGGACACCGATAAGGAGGTTCGGCCCGATGAGCATTATTCTACCGGCTCGATAAGCGGGTCGCTTAGCATTGTTGGCTCATTGGTTGACGACAATATCCGGCTTGGACGATGCCGGGTGAAAATAACCGATATGCAGGTGGGCAAGATGTCGCCGATTGCGAATCTGCTCGTGGTGTTGAATCTGACTGAGCCGAGCGATTACGCGTTCGAGCAGATGACGCTTGACGCGTATATCCAGGATAACAAGATGTTCCTGCGACAACTGGATTTATCGGGCAAGGCGGTGGCGTTTTACGGGTCGGGCTGGCTTGACCTGAAGACCGACGATATAAAAATGACGCTTACGGCTCGCAGTCGTCGACTTGCGTCGGCGAATCCGTCGATATGGCAATCGCTGACGGAGGGATTGAGCAGGGCGGTTGTGCGAGTCGAGGTAAAAGGCAAAATCGGCGACCCGCAGATTACGACTACGCCGTTGCCGGTGATTAAAGAGACGCTGGAGATTTTCGGCACACCCAAAGGCGAGTAGCGTGGCTGATTAAATCAATTAGATTCTGCTAATTACTGCCGAAGCGGTATATTTGGGTGGGGACCTAACTTCTTATTTTGCAGCAAGATATGGCTGGGGGATAAAATTCTGCAAAAAATTTCAAAAAAAATGTTGACATGGACGATGTTGGTGATATACTTGTAATAGTTGAGATATGACAAGTGTAGAGATTGAAATATGCAGATTAAAATAGACAATGCTTCGGACAGGCCCGTATATCAGCAGATAATAGACCAGGTGAAACGGGATATTGCACTTGGCCGGCTCGGTAAAGATGAAAAATTGCCGACGGTGAGACAATTAGCGGGGCAGCTTGCGATTAACCCGAACACAATCGCCAAGGCATATCAGCAGATGGAGCGAGAGGGAATTATCACAACAAGGCCCGGGTCGGGCGCATTTGTGGCGAACTTAGACAGCGATTTGAGCAGCTCGGTAAAGAAGAAGCTTATCAGTGAGGATTTGGAGAGGGCGGCGGTGGACGCGTTTCACATGCAGATTGACGGCCAGACCCTGTTGAAATGGTTTAACGAAGCCATTGAGAAATTCAATCTCAAGTAATTGAGAGGATGCACTATGAGCGAATATGCAATACAAACCGAAAATATCGTGAAGTACTTCGATGGGCGATGCGTTCTGGACGGCATAAATCTGAAGGTGCCGCAAGGCGGTATATACGGTTTATTAGGACGCAACGGTGCGGGCAAGACGACGATAATCAGAATTTTACTTGGTCTTGAACCGGCAACGAGAGGCGGGGCAGTTGTGTTAGGCGCATCATCGTGGCAGTTGCCTGTGTCGGTGCTGGGGCAGATAGGTTATGTTGCGGAAGGGCATAACCTTATCCCGAATTACAGTGTCCGTCGTATTGCGGAACTATATCGGAATTTATCGGCAAAGTGGAATGAGCAGTTTTTCCGTCGGCTTATAGAAACATTCCGGCTGCCAATGGAGCGAAAAGTCAGTCAGCTTTCGCGTGGTATGAGGGCGCAGTTGAATCTGTCGCTTGCGATGGCGACTGAGCCGAAGCTTTTAATTCTGGATGACCCGACATTGGGGCTTGATACAGTTGCGAGGAGGCAATTTCTTGAGCTGGCGGTGGAGCTTATCAGCCAGGACGGCCGAACAATTCTCTTTAGCTCCCATATTTTGAGTGACGTTGAACGACTTGCGGACAGGATAGGAATACTACGGGCGGGAAAATTAGTTGTGGATTGCGAATTGGAGGATTTGAAAAAGCGAGCGAGGAAACTGCGGTTGATTTTCGATGGCCAACCGCCGAGGGAGCTTCCTATTACCGGGATAATAGCGGAAAAAAGGCAGGGCAGGGAATTAATACTTACTGTCGCGAACTGGAATGAAAACAAGCAAACATTTCTTAACACATTCAAGCCGGCAAGCTGCACGGAGATACCGATGACATTGGAAGAGATATTCATCGAATGCACGGCGTCGGGGACGGATGCGGCAGTCGATTATGAACAAGGAGAGCCGATATGTTCACGTTAATAGCGCGAGAAATCGAAGACAATCACGTGTTTTTCATCCCGGCAGCAATCGTGGCGGCCATCTTCAGTGCACTCTTTGTCTATGAGCAGTTTTACGGCGATGAGATATACAAATTTCTTATTGGGGTAGGAATTGTTGTCCTTCCAATTCCATCGGCAATTGCCTTCTGTGCGATGGGGGCGTCGTGGGACAAGACAAAAAAGGTGTCATCGCTGCTGGCGACACTGGCAGTAACTCGAAAACATATTTTTATTGCGCGTGTCATTGCCGGGTTTTTGCTGGTTCTGATTGGTTTTGTTCCAATCGTGGAGGCAATCATTATGGCTGTTTCGAAAACTAATGTCAAACTTCCGCCCGTTCACAGCGGGTTATATTTTGAAATCATTATTCCCGCGCTGCTTCTCGGATTTGCGTGCTATTGTGTTGGTTTGCAGGCGGGCTGGACGTCAAACAAGGTTACTCCCGCCCTTATGGCATTTGGTCTGGGTAGCATTCTAATTCCGGTTATTCTGATTAAAGGTTTCGGGTGGGAGATTTACGCGATACTGGTTTTTTTAATTGCAGCGTGCCTGGTACGAGCGTGGTATAGGTTTTCGACGGCTGCCCTTTAGGAGATGAGCGAATGAATAAGCCAACCAGTAATCTGATAAACATAATCGCGACTGGATTTATTGTGATGGTATTGCTTTCGCTGCTGTTGTTCTGCGGCAGGTTCTTCTTCTGGGCCAACCTCATTGATAATATGCCTGAAAATTCTTTGGGAATTATAATCAGGCCTTCAGGATTAGTGCCCGGAGAGCCGGCGCCTCAACAAGTGGCGTCAGTTATTCGATCTGAAACAGTGCCGCCCGGTCCGAACGAGCCAAACTTTCGATATTCGCAGGTCTATATCGGCCGAAATAAAGGAATTGTTATCGGCAGCGCTATAGGCGCCTTATGGGATATTACGGCAGAAGTGTTTCCATACCGTGATGCTAATGAAAGAGTTTACTACTCGTATGGGGGCGAAGGCAACAGCTACATTTGCATGGATAATCGCAGCGGCTTAATAATCCGTCACTATAATTCTTTTGAGCCTAATGATGAGAGTATGCCCGGAGAGACGGAGTATTTTGCCGGCCCGAACGGAATCTCTGAGAAGGCAGAATCGTCACTTGGGCGGTTCTACGACCCCGTAGTGACAGCAGGATGGAACCCCAACCGGATATGCCTTTATGACAAGAAGACGCGTCGTTTTTATGTTATCGACTTTGCCGGAGGCAGCGTCGGTAAAGGGTTCCAATTGGCACAAGGCGACAACCGGGAGCCGATTGCAAATTATCAAACAGCAGGTATCGAAAAGTGGTCCAATAACATTGGTTTGAACGTTACGTGGATTGGTCCGGAGGTATGGAATGCCGAGAAGGCCAGGTGGGAAGGTCAAAGGGTGTTTTTGTCCGGCAGTGAACGAACAAGCCACGGACATGGTTTAGTTAGCTGGGGAGATTTTACCGATACCTATGTTCCGGTGTTAGACAAGACGGGGCGAATTTATATTTATAATACAAAGGGGGAGTCGTTAGTGCAGGCAGGGTATCTGCCGGTTCCGAAATCGTTGTTTGGATCGGGACAGCAAAATGAGATTGCCAATCCGCGGAATGTGCTTGCTTACGAGGTTTGGCCGATTTACGCAATTCAGAGATTGCCTGACGACCCCAAAAAGTCGCCAAAGAATTTCGATGTCAAATATCTTGGGATGAACGTGGCTTGTGTTTCGAGAGAAGGGACGGCGATGACGGTGGCCATTTTTGACCCGAATGGGAGGATGATATGTCGCGGCGATACTACGAGCAATGGTATATCCACTGCGGAGACAGTGTATTCTGAGGCTCGATTACCGAAACCAATTCTGTTTCTTCTTGAGAATCTTCAGCCGCCGGTATTTGAGATAGCTTCTTATTTTTGCGGTGACCGTATCGAGCCGTCTGCCGGCCATCGGGCTTTATTCATTCTGCCAAATTCATTTGTTGGTATGCTGGGCAGGTACAACGGAACGAAATTTGACAAAGAGGTATTTTTGCCGCAGTTAATGGGGCCTTCTTTGATTCTGTCGATATGGCTTGCGTTTCGCGTAAGAAAAGACGCGAAAATAATCGGTCTTTCCGGTACAGCAAAGAAATGGTGGACAGTAGGAGCAATCGCATTTGGCCTGCCCGCTTATATTACCTACCGATTGACCAGGCCAAAAGAAACTTTAGTTACCTGTCAAAATTGCGGCAATATGAGACGACCCGATATGGAGATATGTCATCGATGTGGCAGCAAATGGGAAGTGCCTGAGCTTACGCCGCCGAACTGGCGGATTTGCGATTAGCCAAACAACCCCCCAACATGAAGCGGATGCCTTTGGCATCATACAAAGGTAAAACCATACCCATCGCTTCAGAATGCACAAGGTGAACTGCCAAAAAGGCAGTCGGGGGGTTGTTTTTTTTATAACCATCTGTTTGTACGGGAGTTAGGAGAAGGTATAATCTCGGCACAAGGTTTGCACACTGTTGAGGGATAGTTTATATGAGAAAGGGCCGAAGATATGAAGTTTGATAAATTTACGCTAAAAACGCAGGAGGCATTGGCCACGGCGCAGCAAACCGCGATGGCCAAGTCGAATACGGTATTGTCGCCATTGCATTTATTGAGCGCGATTGTTGGCGACGACGAGGGAATAGCACCTGAGATCCTCAAAAAAATCGGCGCCAACGTCGGGCGTATCAAAGATATGACGGAGAGCGAAATGCATCGTCTTGCCCAGGGTAAGACCAGCGGACAACTTATGCCTGACCCGGCGTTCAACCAGATTGTGTTAGATGCGCAGAATATAGCGGATTCGATGGGCGATGAGTATCTCAGCGTCGAACATTTGCTGATGTCTCTTGCCTCGGTTCAGAGTGAGGCCAAAGAGATTCTCCGTCTAAACTCCGTAACGGCCAAGCAGATAGAAAAGGCGATTAAGGATGTTCGCGGCGGAGAAAAAGTAACAGACCAGAGTCCCGAAGGAAAATACAAATCGCTCGAACGATACGGTATTGATTTATTGGATATGGCTCGCAAGGGCAAGCTCGACCCGGTTATCGGAAGAGATGAGGAAATCCGGCGATGTATGCAAGTTTTGAACAGGCGGACGAAAAATAACCCCGTATTGATTGGCGAGCCGGGCGTGGGCAAAACCGCGATAGTTGAAGGATTGGCGCAGAGAATTGTCGCTGGGGACGTCCCGACGGGACTGAAGAATAAGAGAATTATCGCGCTGGATATGGGCGCACTGATAGCGGGAACAAAATTCAGGGGAGAATTTGAGGAGCGTCTTAAAGCTGTATTGAAAGAGGTAATAGCGGCACAGGGCGAGATAATTCTTTTCATTGATGAATTGCATACGGTTGTCGGCGCGGGTAAGGCCGAAGGTTCGGTGGACGCGGGGAATTTACTGAAGCCATCGCTTGCCAGGGGCGAATTGCGTTGTATTGGCGCGACGACGATTGATGAATATCGCAAACACGTTGAGAAAGATGCCGCGCTGGAGCGGAGATTCCAGCCGATTATGATAGACCCGCCGAGCGTTGAGGACACAATAACGATTTTACGCGGACTTAAGAATCGATATGACACCCATCACGGCGTGCGGATAACGGATTCTGCGCTGGTCGCGGCGGCGACTTTGTCTAACAGGTATATTCCGGATAGATGGCTGCCCGATAAGGCGATTGATTTGATTGATGAGGCGGCGTCGAAGCTGAGAATTGAAAATGACTCACTGCCCGCGGAACTGGATGATATTCGCAGAAGGGCAATCCAGTTGCAGGTTGAGCGGGAGGCGCTGAAAAAAGAGACGGATGACGCGAGCAAGGACCGTCTCAAAAAAGCTGAGAAGCAATTGGTTGATTTGCAGGAGCAGGACAGAAAGCTGACCGCACAATGGGACCGCGAAAAGGGCGAGATAAATTATATCAAGGAATTAAAGCAGAAAATCGACGCTGCACAGCTTCAGTTTGAGGATGCCCAGCGCAAAGGCGAGCTTGAGACGGCAGCAAGATTAAAATATGACACGATAACCAACCTGAAAAAAGAGCTTGAGGCAAAAGAAGCCCTGCTTGTAAAAAGCGATGGGACAATGGTTCATAACGAGGTTACCGAAGAGCATATCGCGGAAGTTGTCGCCAAGTGGACCGGGATACCTGTTGCGAGATTAATCAGCGGCGAACGCGACCGGCTGATGAAAATGGAAGAGCATATTCGTCAGCGGGTCGTGGGGCAGGATGAGGCGGTGGAGGCGCTTTGCAACGCGGTAAGACGAAACCGCGCAGGATTGGGCGACCCTCACAGGCCAATCGGCGTATTTTTATTCCTCGGGCCGACGGGGGTTGGCAAGACGGAATTATCAAAGGCCCTTGCGGACTTTTTATTCAATGACCCCAGCGCGATGATTCGCATAGATATGAGTGAATTTATGGAGTCACATTCAGTAGCTCGACTGATAGGCGCGCCTCCCGGTTACGTTGGTTATGAAGAGGGCGGCCGATTGACGGAAGCGGTGAGGCGCAAACCGTATTCGGTCATTCTGCTCGATGAGATTGAAAAAGCGCACCCGGACGTGTTCAACGTGCTTTTACAGGTTTTTGATGATGCGCGCCTAACTGACGGCAAGGGGCGGACGGTGGATTTCAAAAACACCGTGATAATTATGACGAGCAACATCGCCAGCGAGCAGATACAGAAAATGACTGAGGAGAAAGGCGATGAATGGGAGATTGAAGCGCATGTCAAAGAGGTGCTCAAGGTGGTCTTTAAGCCGGAGTTTTTGAACCGGATTGATGAGGTGATTGTTTTCCACACGCTTAATGAAGAACATCTGCGAAAGATTGTGGATATACAGTTGCGATACCTTGGTGAGCGGGTGCGGGAGCGGAAAATGGAAGTTCAGTTTACCGATGCCGCGAAGAAGCTGATTACCGACGAAGGTTACGACCCGACGTTTGGGGCAAGACCCATGAAGCGGGTAATACAGCAGCGATTAGAAAACCCATTGGCCGTGGAGCTGTTGGCAGGCAAATTCACAGACGGCGACACAATCAAAATCGACGCCAAACAGCACAGGTTCACTTTCGAGAAGGCGTGAAACTGTATGCCGGCAGCGGGTGGTTAAGAGCCGCCTTGTTGTAGCCATTCGTCAGCGAGCGTTGCGAAATCAGCGAAGTCAATCGAGCCATCCCTGTCGAAATCGACATTGCCGCACCAGCTTGGCTGAGTGCAGGCGTCCAGCCAGTGTGAGGCAAAGGCGGCAAGGTCATAGATATTGACAAGGCAATCTCCGATGCCTGCTCCCTGGGCACTTGCGACATCTGCGGAGGGGCAGTTGGTATTACCGCAGTCCGATAGCCCGTATATGTTGGACCAGTCCTGCTGGGTCATATCGGGAAGAATTCCGCCAAGAGTTGCATCGTTATTCAACCCGTGCCCAAATGTGCAGGATATCGGCTCGTTGTCGGCGTCGAATGCCGGCAGCAAGTCCCTCGGGTTCACCGGATTGGGATATCGGCAACCTGTTTTACCATTATTACCAAAAATGGGATTCAAATCGATCCTCATATTCGAAACGTTGGTGCTGACAAGGTGGCCTGATAGTCCGGTTATCGTGCCATTATAAAAGTCCCAGTATTCCAATGTTCCATCGCTGAAAGAGTTCCCATCGTTACTTAGTGTGGCGTGAAAATATCCTTCTGTCCATTGGCCGCCTTGGCGACATTCGACATCAGCTTCGATACCAGAAGCTCCCTCCCAACTTAACCAGGCGTTCCATGGGGAGGGGACACCACCGCCTGTAAAAATAAACTCACCATCAAAATCAGAACCTGGCAGTTGGTATGAGAATATTAGCTGTCCTATGTATGTTGAAGTAGAATCGTATATATTATACGTTTTGGTCGTTTCCAGCGGGTATGACACCACCGTGTCATTTTTCAGAGAGTCCCTGAAAGCCCTCAATTGGGTGTCAAAAAACATCGCGTTGGCTCGCACACTGTCGTTGGGGCCCATATAGAGCAGGTGCTGGTCATTGGCTTCAGACATGATGTAGTCGATGCACGTGAAGTAATAATCTATCGCGGTTATCAGGTCTTGTTTTGCCTGCGCCAGGACCGCATTTCCATCGGGCAGGACTTTCAGCAGATTCGCATAACGTTCGAGAAAGTCCTCGTTTATATTGAAATTGACACTGGGCTCTTCGCCGCAAAAGGTGCTGTTTATCAACTCTTCTATTTTCGGGTCGTTGATATCAATGGCTAAATTGTATGCCTGCCTGAATTCCAGCTGGCTTTTCAGTGCCGCCAGCATCCCTTTGAGAATCAGGACCTCGCCGTAATCGACTATCACTGTTTTGTTCAGTCCTGTTTCGTTTGGCTCAAGAAATATCTCGAAACGGTCGGTGGGCGAATCACTGATGGAATTCAGCTCTGCGATGATGTCGTTTATTTCAGGGATTATCGAGCTTTGTATTCTCTGTGAGACCTCATTTGCATCCGGTGCCCAGACCGGTATCTCATAACAATCGCCGGATTTAAAAACATTGACCTTGAGTTCGTCAAAGTAATCCCCGACAACGGTTATGCCAAAGTCGTTGGCAATATTGATAAAGTTGTTGACATCGCCGTTTTCGATAAACAACATAGCCGTTTTGGCCGCTGCGTGCAAAAAGGTAAGTTCTCTGTTACCGGTGCAGATGCTTTTCTGCATTCCTTTATCGAGGATATAATACGCCTCGCGCACGCTAGATAATGTGCCGCTGAATAATTCCCACTCAGCCGGCACAATATAATCGTCGTGGCAGTTGGAGTCGGCAGCCGCAACGTTGGCCAAACAAAAGATAACTGATGCAAGAATGGTCCAGACATTTTTAAGCATTTTTTGTGTTCTCCTCTTTTATTTTTTAGCAATTTTTATATCAGTTGCATTCAGGTTACTATCAACACGAATACCTTTGCCTGCGATTCGACTTTCGCCCCGGCGAAGGAAATATGTTCCGTCAGCGGTAAAACTTTGCCTGCAGGTATCCCATATAATGTGATTGCTCTCAAGGGTTGCGCCGTCGGCAGCGGTTATAATGACGTGTCCTCGCAGGTTTACCAGCGGCCAGCTCGAATTTACGATTGCTCGCCTGCACTGAACCGCCTGTCGCAAACTGCTGTCGTCAAGTACGCGGCAATCGAGATTATATATTGTGATTTCGATAACATTGCTCAAATCCATATTTAAGCCCCAGTTGTTGTGTGTGTTAGATAACCGGCGGAAGATGCCGCCAAAGCCATTGTTGTTTGGAGTTATCTCTTCGGAAAGAGCATTGCCCGGCAGGGCTGTTATCCCGGAAGGACCTGAATGTTCGCAAAAACTAAGTTGAAGGTCTTTAACTTCTATTGTTCTGGCGGCCGCGGTCCTGAAAATACCCACAGGTGCATTTTGCGACAGAATCGCCCCGCAACTGACGGCGAAGCGCAATTTATTGGTGTTGGGGTCATAGCGATAGTAAGCAAGCCCGGCAAGCTGGTTTTCAGGCAGTGATACGGCAGGCGACTGAAATTTATAAAAATTTAAATATGGTTTTAAACTGCTATGGCTGATACAGACAACCGCAAATGCTGCCTCGATGATTATCAAAAATGCAAGAACAGCATATTTTCTGCGCATTCGGGCTTTTGCATAAGAGAGCAAATTTACCTCCTGCCCCACGGGCTGCGTAATATTACAGGGGAATTTTGCAGTTCACCCTTTGCTCCCAGTTTACTAAACCGTCGATAGTATAATTCAAACCGGATGTATTTGTCAAGGTCTAAGATTTGGAATTTGGGATTTTAGTTGGGAGGAAGAAGGGCGGATTTATCGCTTGCTTTGGGGGTTGGGATGGTGTCTAATTATAGAGGGTTTTAGAAGTAACGATAGTTTAGGCCAATCAAAACATTGGAGAGATGCAAAAGTATGGCTGACTTAAAAGCTTTGGCTGAGGCGGTAATAAAGGGCGACCCAAATGCGGCTGTAACAATCACCAAGCAGGCGATAGCGGAAAAAATGCCTGCGGGTGATATCCTCAAGAATGGTTTAATAGCCGGTATGGATACGGTGGGGCTGCGTTTCAAAAACAATGAGATTTACATTCCCGAGGTTCTGATTGCTGCCCGCGCGATGAAAATGGCGATGCAGGTTTTGGAGCCGGAATTAGTCAAGGCGGGCGTCAAGCCGGTCGGCAAATTTGTGGTAGGTACTGTTCAGGGAGACCTGCATGATATCGGCAAAAATCTTGTCGCGATGATGATGAAAGGCGCCGGTTTTGAGGTAATCGACCTGGGTGTTGACGTAACGTCGGAAAAATTCGTCGAGAAGGCCAAAACGACCGGGGCGCAGCTTGTCGGTATGAGCACGTTGCTTACGACGACTATGCCTAAGATGGAAAAGACACTCAAAGAGCTTAGAAGCGCCGGTCTTAAGACAAAGGTGATGATTGGCGGAGCGCCGGTAACGCAAAATTACGCAGATAAAATTGGCGCTGATGGTTATGCGGCGGACGCGGCAACGGCGGTGGATGTTGCGAAACGGCTGATTGCCTGAGCGATTGAGTATTTTTTGATATATAAAAGCAGTCCCGGTTTATGGGGCTGCTTTTTTATGCGCAGAGTGGTAAAATCGTAAGCAGTAACAGCGGACATTTTGTCCCGCAGTGAAAAGAATATGAGAAAGATAAAAAACGAGGATTTGGCCGGACTTTTGATGCAGATTAAATTTGCCCCGGCCAAACAACGAAGAAAACAGCTCGACAGGGCCGAAGAACTTCTCGACATAATCGAGAAGGACAAGGAATACCCATTCGAGTTCGTTTGCTACAGGATTACGGGATACAGGCCTGAAGAGGGGGCGGGGCATCGGCTTATCAGGGGCGATGAACTGGCGGAGGACCTTGGGATTTTTATATGGAAGCTGAGCGGTCAGGTTGCACCGCCTGCCAACGAGCAGAGCGAAGAAGTTTACACCAAAAAACAGCTTGCCAAAAAGATGCACATTTCGACCAAGACAATCGACAGGTGGAGAAAACGAGGCCTTAAGGTTCGCAAGTATCTTTGTGAGGACAAGAGGAAACGACTGGGTTTTTTGCAGTCGGTAGTGGATAAATTTCTTGTCGAACATCCGGCCCTGGCTGAAAAGGCGGGGCATTTTTCCCGCGTATCCGAGAGCCAGAAACAAAAGATAATGGAACGTGCCTGTGAGTTGAGCGGCGAGACGAAAATGAGCAGGCAGCGGATAATACGACAGATAGCAGCCGAGACAGGCAGGGGACAGGAAACGATACGATATATTTTATTGAACTATCAGAAGTCGATTCCGGCTGGCGGCGCGGCAAAATTACGGCAAACAGCACGATTGCTAAACCCCGCCGAAGCGGCGGAGCTTGACCGATTGCACAAACAGGGAGCGGGCGTAAAAGAGCTTATGGGGAGGTTTGGCAGAAGCAGAAGCTCGATATACAGGATATTAAAGCATCGCAGGGCGCAGTCGCTGCTGGCAAAAAGAATTGAATATATCGCAAGCGACGAATTTGCTATGCCCGGTGCGGCGGAAAAAATTATGGGCGGCTCGCCGCAACGATGGAATTCGCCCGTGCTTAACAGGCAGGAGGAAATGGAGCTTTTCAGAAAGTATAACTTTCTAAAATATCGCGCTGGTGTTATCAGGGAGCAGATAAGGACCGGGAGTATTACCAGCGATATGCTTGATGAGATTGAAAAATGCCTCGCCGAGGCGGAGGCGGCCAAGAAGATAATCATCGAAGCGAATCTGCGATTAGTCGTCAGTGTTGCCAATAAGCATACCATTACCGGCGCCAATATCAGTGATTTGGTCAGCCAGGGCAATGTGTCGCTGATTAAAGCGGCTGAAAAATTCGATTACACAAAAGGTTTCAGGTTTTCGACGTATGCGAGCTGGGCAATCAGCAAGGATTTTGCTCACAGAATACCCGGTCAAAAGGCCGAGGCCGACAGGGTGACGGCTGATATAAGCGAGTTTCAGAAGGAAGCCAAAATCGGACAGAAGGATTTGGCGGCTGTAGAAAGGGCGAGGAGCGACCTTATCCAGGTCATACGGGATGAGCTTGAGAAGCGAGAGCAGTATGTAATAATAAACCATTTCGGTCTTGAGGGAACATTGGTCAAAAAGAACAAAAAGGCGCTAAAACAAATCGGCGATGATTTGGGCCTGAGCAAAGAGCGGGTGCGCCAAATCGAACTAAGCGGCCTGCAAAAGCTCAGGCAATCGTTAAGTCCGGAGCTATTTGACCTGCTTACGGGTTGATTTACGCTTCTCTGTTTATCCTGCAACATCTTTTGTAATAAAGGCTTACGTTTTATTTCTCGGTTGTTAATTTAAATACATTAGCTATTTCATTTCCCTCGGCGGGCATTTTCAAAATCAATCCTTCATCTGTTCTTTGCCATTTAATTTTTTGTTTTGTGCCAAGCATCGTAACCTTTTTAACCTTAATATTTGCCGCCTTTGCTTCTTTGCCGAAAATCGTCATCTTCACTTCAGTTTCTGCATTCGGCTGGCCCAATACAAGCGCATAAACTATATCACCTTTTGTAGTATAGCGAATATCGTTTTCGTTGTATCCGCCCTGCATTTTGGTAAAACTGCCTGAAGTCAGCATCTTTGTAGGCCCTTCGCCATAATCAACAAACGGCCTTGTATCATAAATCGCCTCGCCATATTTTTTCATCCAATCCCCAATCGCCAGCAGCAATTGCTTTTGGTTCTCCGGGATTGTTCCATCGGCCATGGGGGAGATATTGAGCAGTAATTGACCATTCTTGCTGACGATATCAATCATCGTCTTTATAACCAATGCCGGCTTCTTTATCGCCAGCCCCCCCGTATAGCACCACGACCCGAACGAAATCGTATCGTCGGTCAGCCAGACGAAATTGGTGAGCTTGTCCGCCCGGCCCTTTTCGTAGTCAAGAATACCTACTTTATTAGGCAGATCAGCCCCTTTGTATGTTACGACGACTTCTTTGCCGAGATTGCCCGCGTCGTTGAAATAATGCGCGAGATAGGGCATTTTGTATTTATCGGGAATTTCTCCGAGCCAGGCATCGAAATACATCAAGTCGGGATGATAATAGTCGATGACCTCGATGAGCTTGTCTTCCCACATCTGGTAATATTTGTCCGCTGGCATATAGCCATACATAATCGCCCTGCAGGGGTCCTCAAGAAGTTCGGGGAAGTTCTTCTTTACAAATTCGTAATGACCAGTCCAGTAGGTTTTTCCACTTTTAGTGATTTCATAAAGGCCGTTACGCTCATGATGGAAAGTGGTTATAAATCGCATTCCTTTTTTGCGGATTGCCTTTTCAAGTTCGCCTACGATGTCGCGATGCGGCCCCATATCCTGTGCGTTCCATGGCGTCAGCTTGCTTGCCCACATGGAAAAACCGTCGTGATGCTCTGCCACCGGGCCGGCAAATCTCGCTCCAGCCTTAACGAATAAATCCGCCCATTCATTTGCGTCGAATTTTTCCGCCTTGAACATCGGCACAAAATCGGGATAGCCAAATACATCTGGTTTTCCCCAGTATTTTATATGGTGATTGTATGCCGGCGAATTGATGTCATACATATTTCTCGGATACCATTCGTTCTCGAAGGCCGGCACGGAATATACGCCCCAGTGAAAATAAATGCCGAATTTTTCGTTACGAAACCAGTCAGGCACAGGATTTCGCTGTTTAAGAGAATTCCAATCTGCCGTAAAATCCGTTTTTAAAACCTTCTTTTCCACAGCAGGCTTTTGAACTACTTTTGTTTCTTTGGCACAGCCGATAAATAATGCTAGGATTAATGATATGCCTGTAAGTATCGTTTTCTTCGATTTTGCCATTATCTTTAAACTCCTTTATCTTTTATTTGCTCTCAACAGTAACTTCAGCTGGCATCAGGCCCTCGCTTTCAGCAGTAATTTCTGTAATGCCGCCCTGCCCTTCTTTTAGCCGGACAATTAAAGTTTCTTTGCCAAAGAACAGTTTATGCTCGGCGTCCTGGAACAATTCAAATGAACGAGGATTGCCGTTATCGGCACCTGCAATTTCGGCAGGACCTTCGACTTTGAATTTAACCATGTTATCCGCCAAAGGACATAGCGTGCCGTTGGCATCGACTGCTTCGATTCGTAGATAGCAAAGGTCATCACCTGTCGCAACAAGTTCTTTTCTATCGGGAGTCATTCGAAGCGACGCAGGTTCGCCGGCTGTTTTCATTATGGCCTGACCAATTTCTTTTCCGTCTTTATAGGCAACCGCCTTAAGCTCTCCGGGTTCATAATTTACATCGTTGAAGCAGATACGGTATTTGTCTATCACACCATAATAACCAGGCCCGGCCTCCTTTTCTTTTGTCTTCTTGCCTAAAGACAGGCCATTAAGGAAAAGCTCCGCGGTGTCGCCATTGGTGTAAATATAAACGGGGACATTTTGCCCGATTCGGTCGGGCCAGTTCCAGTGCGGCAGAATGTGGACGGTTGTTTTATCAGGCGCCCAGCGACTGCGATATAAATAATAGCGGTCTTTGGGAATACCTGTCAAATCCACAATGCCGAAATAAGAGCTTCTTGACTCTTTCATATAAGGTTCAGGCTCGCCGAGATAATCGAATCCTGTCCAGACAAATTCGCCGCTGACATATTTATCTGTATCCAGGTAATCGAACTCAACGTCCGGTATATCACACCATCTGGAGGTTCGGTCATAAGAGCTGACCTGATATACGCCTTTTGTCAGGTCTGCTTTTTTCATCTGCAACGGAAAATCGTAATAACCTCTTGAGCTGACGGCTGAAGCTGATTCGCTGTAAATGATGGGTCTATCCGGGAATATTTTATGATAGGTCCCATAGCTGCGGTGGTAATTAAAGCCGCCAATATCGAGGGCGTCGTAATTATGTCTTGAAGCATCCTTGTCGTCATTGGAAGCCAAACTAACAGGTCTTGTCAGGTCGTATTTACGGAAATAGTCCGCCATCATTTTTACGCGTTCGGGATTAATTCCTTGTTTATCCCTGGGAATTTCATTGCCGATTGACCAGACGACAACGCAAGGATGGTTGCGGTCGCGCAAAACAAAATTTTTCACCTGTTTTTCGCCATATTCCACAAAGGGAGGCATATCATTTACACGGTCAGCGGTCCTGTCCCATTTATCGAATACCTCATCCCAGACTACAAAGCCCATTTTGTCGCAAAGCTCGAGCAATTCCGGGGCAGGGGGATTATGGCTTGTTCTAATGGCATTTGCACCCATATCACGCATAATCTCAAGTTGTCTTTCCATGGCACGGGTATTGAAGGCTGCCCCTAAAGCGCCCTGGTCATGATGCAGGCAAACGCCCTGAATCTCGACTCGCCTGCCATTAAGATGAAAACCATCGTCGGCGGTAAATTTGAATTCACGTATGCCGAATGTTGTTGAGTCATTATCGACAATCTTATCACCCATACGGACGATTGTTTTTGCTGTGTAAAGTTTCGGGCTTGTGATATCCCACCGCTGCGGATTTGGAATTATAAACACTTGATTAATATCTTTTGAACCATTGGCGGGAATTTTGTTATTTTTTGTTTGTGAGGCTATTATTTTTCCATCCGGGCCAATCAATGCAACGTCAAGAGCTATATTTGAATTTGATTTATTATGATTTTCAATAGTATTTCCAACATTGATATTCCATATATCATCTTTAGTTTCTTTAACATTGATAAATTTATCAGTTGTTATATAAGTTCCCCAGTGGGCAATATGCACAGGTTCAGCGATTGTCATCACCACTTTTCGATAAATGCCCGCCCCGGGATACCATCGTGAGTAGTGTTTACGGGTATCGGCCTTCACGGCTATAATATTTTTCTCGCCGAATTTAACAAATGGCGTGGCATCGACTCTAAATGACATATATCCGTAATCCCACTGGCCTGCTAATTGACCATTGATATAAACTTTCGGAAATGCCATTACACCGTCAAAATCGAAATAAACTTGTTTGCTTTTATCAGCTTTATCGAGAGTAAATGTTTTGCGATACCAGCCGACGCCAGCCCACGGCAGCTTACCCGTAGAACCCTCTACTTTTTCATTAAATGGTCCGGTTATTGCCCAATCGTGAGGCAATCGCACCGACTGCCAATTCGAGTCATCAAAAATTACAGCTTCTGCTCCATCCAGGTCGCCTCTTGAGAATTTCCAGTCCTTATTGAAATTTACAACCTGCCTGGCGGTCAAATTCATTTCAAAAGACTTAATTTGTTGTTGCCCTGTTTTAGTGCTTTGCTGGCAGGATAAATTAACCGACAAAAGGATGGCTGAAATTGAGGTTAATAAAACTATTTGCCAGATTTTCATGTAATCTCCAAAAAATTCCTGATTAAATCATATCTCTATCTACCCCGTGCAATAAATGACTTTAGAATCGGGAATTAATACCTGTAATTAAAAAACCAGCAATAATAATATACTGGGTAATTACAAATGCTCTTCGATTATTCTTAATTAAAATCATACTTCCAATTAATACCAACACTATTAATGTAATTGGAATTTCAGTAGCAGTAAATACCGAAGGTTGATTACCAAAACCAAGTTCTTTCCATATATCTGCTGCAAAATTAT
>CAIODZ010000030.1 GCA_903857265.1 uncultured Phycisphaerales bacterium | reverse complement strand
GGGAAGCACAACTTCCAGCCGTAACCACTCCCCGTTCGGTTTTCGCAGAGGTGTGATTGGCAATTGCCCCGGGTCGTTATATGGAAACAGGGCTTGCTGCGCTCCATCCTTATCAATCACCTGGCGAAAATAACCCTGCTGGTATAGCAGCCCCACTCCGACCACCGGCACACCCAAATCGCTGGCGGCTTTGAGCTGGTCGCCTGCCACATTACCAAGCCCGCCCGAATATATGGGCAGGGCCTCGCTCAGCATAAATTCCATACTGAAATAAGCGACACAGGTCAAAGGAGCTTGTGGATAACTTTGTTGAAACCACGCAGGCGCTGCCGACTTGCGGCCCTTGAGTTCCAAAAGCTCATCCACTTCCCTGCGAAATTCGGTGTTAGCCAATAAGTTTTCAAGTTTTTCCCGTGAAACAGTTTGCAAAACGACCCATGGATTTTGTGTCAGTTCCCACAATTCCGGGTCAAGCTGTCTCCATACTTTGTCCCCATAATGACTCCAGGACCATCGCATATCCAGAGCAAGCTCAGCGAGAGAATCGAACCCTTCGACTTCCACAGGCATAAAAGAGTATATTGGATTACCGGTATGTATTTGCTTGTCCATTGTCTCTCCTTCAGATTTTTCCTGACGCGGAACCTGCCGCCGCTTCCTTCATGATTTTAACAATCGTGTCCTCCACTTCCTGCGCCACCCCTTCAAGTTGCGGCGTGTTGAACATCGCCAGAAGAGTGGTTGGCTTCAATGTAGCCAGAATGGTTTTACCGCCCTCTTCGTAAATGGAAATCCGGCATGGCAGTGCGGTGGAGACGCTCATGTTTTGATCGAGCACCTTCTTCGCTTGTTGCGGCTGGCAGACCTCGAAGATCAGACATTCATGGGCGAACTCTACTCCTTTTTTCGCCATGGTCTCTTTGAGGTTGTGGACCTGCATGACGCCAAAATGATTCGCCTGGACGGCGGCCTGCAAGGCAGCTGCAGCTTCACTCATGGTTTTGCCAGTGGATAATTTTATCAGCATAGGTTCCCTTTCATGGTTTTCCCGTCAAATGCCGAGATGATTTTTTCGCCAGGGTCTCCATCAGCTTGTCGAATGGCTCGTCGAATTTCTTTACACCTTCGTCTTCAAGCTGCTGAAGCGATTTGTCCATGTGAACCAATAACAATAAGGTCTGCCTTTGACTTTTCAGCTTCTTTCACAATCTCTTCAACAGGATGTCATGGTTTTATAACTTATATCCTCTATTTATGGAACTACTTGAGATTGTCTTCCGCAAAGCTCCAATTAATCAGTTTGTCGATAACAGCATTGACGTAGTCCGCGCGGCGGTTCTGATAATCCAGATAATAGGCGTGTTCCCAGACATCTATAGTCAATAGCGGCTTAAGACCCCTGGTTAAAGGTGAATCCGCATTTGCTGTCTTGACCACCTTGATATTGCCGCCATCCAGCACAAGCCACGCCCAGCCGCTACCGAACTGGCCCATTGCTGCAGCAGACCACTCTTTCTTGCACGCATCCACGCTGCCGAAGGAGGTCTCTATCTTTTTCTTCAGCACGGCGGGTGGTTCACCACCGCCCTTCGATTTTAGACTGCGCCAGTAAAACGTGTGGTTCCACGCTTGCGCTGCGTTATTGAAAATCGCGGTCTTGTCGGCTTTGCCGGCTGTCTCGGTAATAATTTTCTCCAGCGTCATATCTGCAAACTCTGTTTCCGCTATCAGCTTATTCAGGTTATCCACATACCCCTTGTGATGCTTGCCGTAGTGGAAGCTGATTGTATTCGCGGAGATTACCGGCTCCAGCGCATTATCCGCATAGGGCAGAGGCGGCAGTACAATCGGAGATAAACTTTTAATCGTGTCATCGCTCATAATTTGACTCCTTTTAATGATAATGTTATTACCGTTTTTATTTTTTGGTTTTAGCGCAAATTTTATTTTTGCTTACAGTCAGGTCGCTCTCAACATTGAAAACGCATCATCTCTTTACCACCAGAATTGGGATTGTCGTATCTTTGTGGATCACACCATAGGTAACACTGCCAAGGGTCGCAGCCGCTAAAGCACTTTGTCCATGGGAACCCATAACAATAAGGCCTGCTTTTGACTTTTCAGCCTCTTTGGCAATCTCCTCAACAGGATGTCCCGGTTTTATGACGGTCTTTGATTGGACACCTTTCTTTTTGCACAGTTTCTTTATTTCTTCGGCATATTTTTCAGCGGCCTCCTGTTGATAATCCTCTATGGACTCTGCTACATACCGGCTGGACGGCTTGAAAAGTACTGTTCGACTTACCATGAATCGCTTATCGACAACGCTCATGACAATTATTGAGGCATGTAACTGCTTCGCCAGGCCAACCGCATACGCGCCTGCCTTTTGAGCTGTTTTTGAACCATCTGTTGGCACAAGAATTTTTGATATCATAAATTCTCCTTTAGTAAAAATCCCTTCTTAAACATCCTTTCAGACAATATGTGCTACTGTCTTTTCGCCTTCGTCTGGTGATACAGTTCCGCGATTTGCTCACAAAAAACTCACTATCCAGGAAACATAAATGATGATAACGGCATAATCTTCCGCTAAATGCGACAGGTTTACAAATAGGGGAATTACTTAGTCGAATGGGCCAAATTACTTAGTAGATGTCTCGCCCAGTCAAAATGAGATGGCAAACGGCACATACTGCTCCCAGTTAAGGGATAGGGTAGTATTTCTTAACGGGGAGCACTACATATGCTTTTGGCTTCGGAATGTATTGTGCAATCCTTTACCATTTAGTTTGTAATATCCATGAACCATATATCGGCTCACATCAACCCGAAAACTAAGGTTTTGGGATAGGTTCTAATCAATCGATGGATACGAATTGGAGGCAGGTTTACACATTATGGCGTTTGGTTACAGGGCTAATTTCCTTAAATTACTTAGTATTTGCAAGTTGATTGTTATATCGTAAGATATTGTGCCATAAAAGGTTGCAGTGTATTTTTACAAGTAGGAGGACAGATTGTGAAAGAATCTGGCAAATTGACCGGTCATTTCACCCTTCCCGCCCAAAAAGGCATGGATAACGTTGTAAAGATGCTGTGCGAAAAGTGGGGAGCCGACGCAATCCGTGACAGCGACGGAACAGTTTTGTCGGAAGAACTACTCAATCTGGGATATGATGTTTATTCAACCATCTGTCTCATAAGGGCCGACCAGGAGTGGGCCAAAGCGCACCCGGAGCAGTGCCAGCAAAAATATCTTATATCGCATCCCGTAACCTGTGCAAGTAACGGGGAATTAAGGATAAAAATCCAGAATGGATACAGCCACGAGCAATATAAGATTGATACCGAACATGACCCAAAGAAATACTGGGAGGTAATTGACAGAACAACCGGTAAGGCAGTTAGCACGAAGAATTGGCAATATTTGGAACACGTTCAGGAAATCCTCATAGAAAGCCCCAGGAAATGGCATATCTATACCGTTAATTTTCTTGTCTATCAAATCTGGGAAACGACCTCCATGTACAATTATATCACCAATAATTGGACAGGGGAGCATCAAATGGGCGTGGACCCCAGGCAGCCGGAAACCGGCAGGCACCTGTTGAAGTATTTAGACCACTGGATTGAAACCCATCCAAATACCGATGTTGTTCGCTTCACGTCTATGTTTTACCAGTTCCCTCTCATTCAAAACGAAAAAAGACAAAATGCGTACCTCGACTGGAGCGGATATTTAGACCCGATGAGCGCCCTGGCTATGGATGAATTTGAAAAGGAAAAAGGGTATCGCCTGCGCAGCGAGGACATTGTCGATGAAGGGTATTTTAACGCTTCCTATCGAGTCCCTAAGAAGGAATTTCTTGACTGGATGGATTTCACGCAGAAATTTGTGCGAAGTTATACAAAAAAATGCGTGGACAGGGTTCATAAAGCCGGCAAAAAAGCGGTCCTGTTTTTCTGTGACCACTGGATTGGAACAGAACCCTATATTGCCGGATTTGAAAAGCTTGGCTTCGACGGAATCGCCGGGCCATGTCTAAGCGGCGTGGAGCTTAGGAGGATTTCTGATGTGCCGGGAAATCTGTTTAAGGAGGTTCGGCTGTATCCTTATTTCTTCGCGGTAAATCTACAGAATGAACCCGTCTTTACAGGCAATGGAGACCCGGTAAAGGAATGCAAGAGATGGTGGAAAGGAATCAGGAGGGCATTGCTTCGACGCTGTGTTGACCGGATTGGTTTTGGAGGATACCTGGACCTGGCAGTTGAATACCCGGCCTTTCTGGATTACGTCGCGGAATTGGCGAATGAATTCCGCACGGTGCTGGACAAGACCAAAAAGACGCTGCCATACAGCGTCGGGAAAAAAGTCGCCCTGCTGGACGCCTGGGGAAAGATGCGTTCCTGGATGCATAACGATAACTGGCCACAGGGACATATCCCGGAATGTTTAAGTGGCCTGCAGGCGGATACGGAATTCATCAGCTTCGACGATATTCGCAAGAAAGGTATAAGCGACAACATTGGCGTAATCATAAACTGGGGCACGGCCAACAGCGCCTGGAGCGGAGGCAAAAACTGGATAGACACGGAAATCCTTGTCAAAATTCGCGAGTGGGTTTATGGGGGCGGCGGCTTCATCGGTGTCACAGAGCCATCGGCTTACGAATACCAAGGCAGGTTCTTCCAGCTCGCGGATGTTTTGGGAGTCCAAAAAGAAGTCGGAAACACACTTTCCTGGGGCAAGAACATACAGCCGGGACTTACCAGTGAACACTTTATACTCGACGATTTGACAGGCGACATAGACCTCGGAGCAACTAATTCGAGCGTCTATTTGAGCAGTGAAGAGACCAGATTACTGGCAGGGACACCAAATAACGTCTTGCTGTCAACGAACACCTTTGGCAAAGGACGCGCAGTTTATATGGCGGATTACAAACACAACGCGGAAAACATTCGTTTGCTGTACAGAACTATTCTGTGGGCGGCGAATATGGAAAACGAATTAAAGAAATGGTTCTGTTCAAATCCGAACACCGACTGTGCCTATTATCCCGAAGTGAAGAAATTTGTTATTATGAACAATACGGAGGAAAATCAGGATACGGCTGTTTATAATGGGGCCGGCAAAATGGCGCGTTTTTCTTTGGCGCCAATGAAAATGAAATGGTTTGAACTGGAAGAAATTAACCGACTCTGTATATAATGACGAGAACAGCCGAATGACTATAAACAAAAATTCTGAAATCATATTTGGCGGCGACTACTTTCCCGAACAATGGCCCCAAGAGACGTGGAAGGAAGACATACGCCTGATGAAACAGGCAAATATCAATATGGTCAGCATCGGCATTTTTTCGTGGGCATTGATTCAGCCGGATGAAAACATCTTTACCTTTGACTGGCTGGACAAAATTATGGATATGCTGGCGGCCAATAATATCGATGTCTGTTTAGGGACCGCCACAGCAGCGCAGCCCAATTGGCTGACCCGTAAGTATGATGACATCCTCTTTGTCCGGGAATCGGGCAAGCAGGTTCCTTATGGCTCCAGGCAGACCTATTGCGTCAACAGCCCCAGTTATCGAAAGGCCATACGCCAACTGGCTGAAAAAATGGCAACTCATTATAAGGGGCACAAGGCACTGGCCTTATGGCACATTAACAATGAATATGCCAACAAGAACAGCATGTGCTTCTGCAAAAACTGTGAAAAGGCGTTTCGCGGGTGGTTACAAAAAAAGTATGGAACTATAGACAATTTAAATGAATCCTGGGGCACTGTCTTCTGGAGCGAAAAATATTCCGCGTGGGAGGAAATCAATACTCCCCTCGCAAGTGCAGGCGGACGCAACGCAACCAAACTGCTCGATTATAAGCGGTTCCTTAGCGAAAGTTTTTTTACGCTGTATATGGAAGAATACAACGTGATACGCCCGATTACGCCTGACGTACCTATTACATCTAATTTTGAAGGCGATTGGAGCAAGTTTGACCACTACCTGTTCAGGAATCATCTGGACGTTGTCTCTTTTAATATTTACCCAGACCCCGGCAACCCCGATGCTCGCAAATGGGCCGCTCTGAGGCATACGATGATGCGTTCTTTGCTGGGTAAACCATTTATGGTGATGGAACAGGCCCCTTCGCAGGTGGACTGGTATCCCGTGAATATACCTAAACCACCTGGCCTGATGCGGCTCTGGAGTTATCAGGCCCTGGCGCACGGTTCCGATTCGGTAATGTATTTTCAGTGGAGGGCTTCCAAGAAGGGAGCTGAAAAATACCACAGCGGCATGGTTCCGCACTTCGGCGAGGACTCCCGCGTCTTCAAGGAAATCAGCGCACTGGGTAACGAGTTGAAGAAGGCCAAAACAATTGTTGGCTCAACCGTAGATTCGAAAGTCGCTATTCTCCTGGATAACGATTCCTGGTGGGCGGTAGATAATCCTTATGGCCATGGCACAAAATCACTGGATAATGAAGTTTTCTGGTCTGCCAACGGGCAACCCTTCCCAACCGTTTTAGTCAGTTATTTTGGCGAGCTGGAATACTATTTTAACGCCTTCTACGATTTAAATATCCCCGTCGATGTGATTCCGGTCGATTATGATTTTTCAAAATACAAAATCATCGTCGCCCCCCTTCTGCATATGGTTAAACCCGGCTTCAAAGAGACAATAGAAAACTTTGTCAAAAAGGGAGGCACATTTATTACCACATATTTCACAGGAGTCATTGACGAATCCGTAGGGGTCTTTTTAGGCGGGTATCTTGGACCCCTTAAAAATGTGCTGGGAGTAAAGGTTGAAGAATATAACCCCCTGCCTCCCGGTGGCAAAAACACGATGAAGATGACAGGGACAATCAAAGGATTCAAGAAAAACTACAGCTGTTCTATATGGTGCGACGTAGCTCATACGACCTCGGCCAAAACACTGGCCGCCTTCGTTGACGGTTACTATGCGGGCTCGCCATCCTTCACGGAGAATCAATTCGGCAATGGAAAGGCATATTACCTGGCTACAAGGCCAGATAAAAATTTTATGCGGGACTTTTTATTTAAAGTCGCGAACGCTCAAGGTATCAAGATATCACAGTTGCCTGAAGGGGTTGAATTAGTGACCCGCTCCAGAGGCGGCCGGAATTACAGTTTTTATCTTAATCACGGAGACAGTAAAAAGCGAGTTGGACTGCCGGAAGGTAAATATGAAGACCTTCTGACAGGAATTGCTCATCAGGGCACTCTGAATCTGACAAAATACGGCGTTTCTATCCTAAGAAAAACAAAGTGAATTATTCGATGGAGCTGAAAATGAAACCCAAACAAGCATACCTTTTATTGTTAATTATGGTTGTCTGCCCGCTTTGTTGCACAACAAAATCTGCTCGTGCTGAGGAGTTCTTAATCGGCGCGGATATCTCCGCGGCTGCAACCCTCGAAAAGGGAGGCGCGGTGTATCGCGAGAACAACGAGCCGAACGATTTGTTCGCCATACTGAAAAATAACGGGTTTAACACCATCCGCCTGCGCATTTTTGTGAACCCGAACAAAGAAAATATAGTTACAAATGACCTGCCTTACACCCTCGACCTCGCCAAGAGGACCAAAGCTCACAATATGAAACTGCTGCTCAATTTTCATTATTCAGATACGTGGGCTGACCCCCAAAAACAGTTCAAACCGGCCGCATGGGCAAACATGCCCTTTGACGAGTTGAAACAAACGGTGCAAAGCTATACGGCATCCGTCATAGAGGCCTTTAAGAAAGAAAACGTGCTGCCGGAAATGGTGCAGATTGGCAACGAAATCACCCCTGGAATGCTTTGGCCCGATGGAAGAGTCGGCGGAGATTATGAGAATGATACTCAATGGGATAAATTCACATCTTTGCTAAAGGCAGGAATTGCCGGCGTTCGCCAGGGAGCCGGTGATTCCAAAGTATTAATTATGCTCCATATCGACCAGGGAGGCAAAAAAGGCGTAAGCAAATGGTTCTTTGATAACATTAACAAGCGCCAGGTCCCCTACGACATAATCGGCGTAAGCTTTTATCCCTGGTGGCACGGAAAAATCGAAGACCTTAACGATAATCTCAACTACATTGCCACCGAACTTAAGAAAGACGTCGTCGTTGTAGAAACAGGATACCCTTATGCGTCAAACGACCGGATGAAACCTTCCGAAAATCAGCAGTTCCCGCTGACGCCACAGGGACAATATGATTTGCTTTATACGGTTACAAAAACCGTGCTTGCCGCTCCCGGCAATCACGGCCGCGGCGTATTTTACTGGTTTCCGGAATCGGTCCCGCTGCCCGGACGGGGCGGGAGAGGAGGCATGGGCCTGTTCGACCCCAATGGAAACGTCCTGCCCGGCGCAAAAGCTTTTTCCGATGCCGTCGCAGGTAGAAAATCTGTAAAGCGGGACAAATGAAAAACCAACAAATACAATTACGAGTGAAAGCGATATTATGAAAAATTCCGACCGTGTTCCGTTTTGGGAAAAACTGGTTCTGGGCATCGGCGGATTCCCGTCCCTGTTCGGGTACATCGGCATCAATACCGTGGCCAGGACCGTATATATCCTGATTCTGGGAGTCAATCCCTTTCTGGTTGGTTTGGCGCTTTTTGTCCCGCGTTTTCTGGACGGCTTTCTTGACCCTTTGATGGGCAAAATCTCCGACAATTTTCACTCGAAATGGGGTCGCCGCAAACCGTTTATTGTTATAGGCGCCGTGTTAATGGGGATTGTTTTCGGGCTTATCTGGATGGTGCCTGAAGAATGGGGCCAGGCCGCCAAACTGGTCTACTTTATCGTTATGCAGTTCATTTTCTTTGCCTGCTATTCTATGTTCTCAGTGCCTTATACCGCCCTGACGTATGAGATGACACCGGATTACAACGAACGCAACAGTGTGATGGCCTATAACGCCTTTTTTCACAAAGTTGCCGAATTTTGTTATGAGTGGATAACCCCGTTGGCGGCCCTGTTCAGTATGGCATATTTTGCCGCAAAGCTTACCAATAACCAGACCGTAGAGATTAACGGTATGCGTGCTATGGCCTGGATAGTCGGGCTTGTAATAATGGCGTTTATTGGAATTATGCCCGGTCTGTTTGTGCGTGAACGCTTTGCCGGAAAAACCGAACACCAGGAAAAAGTCAAACTATTTCAGACCTGTAAAGAGGCGTTCAGCAGTCGTCCCTTTATTATTCTCGTCGCAATCGTTATTCTCAACGTGCTGTCAGGCGTTCTGGCGATGAATATGGACCATATCGTAATGACCTCCTATATGGCAAACGGGGACATCACTCTCGGCAGCATCTGGAAGGGATTGCTTTCTTCAGGTTACGCCGTTGTCGGAATTGCCTCCATTCCGGTTATTGCCTGGCTTGCCAACCTGTTTGGAAAAAGAGGTTCGCTGTATTTTGTTTATGGACTAATGGTCTTCGGCGGAGTTATGAAGTGGTTTATCTTTACGCCAGGCCATCATCTTTACTACATAGGCAAAATCGCCATCGACCCCGTCATCCTGATTGACCCAATCCTGTGCGGCCCGATGTGGGTGGCGGTTAAGATTATGCTGGCCTCGATGATGGCGGATGTCTGCGACGATGATGAGCTTCGTTATGGCAAACGTCGTGAAGGTATGTTCGGCGGTGCGTTTTCTTTCCTCGAAAAAACCGCCTGGTCGCTCTCGGCTGTCGGCTCCGGCTTGACCCTGTGGCTTTCCGGCTACCATAGTACCCTTGGCGGCAACCAAGCCCCAGGAACATTTATTATAATGCGTCTTTTCCTCGCCGGCGCACCGGCAATTACCGCGGTATTTGCCATTTTGGCCATAAGATTTTATCCCATAACCGCGGAACGCGCAGCCGAAACCCGTCGCAAACTCGAAGAAAGAAGAGGAGCTATCAAAGCCGCAGGTTAACCATATTTTCAGGAGTGTTGTATTATGCAAAAATATGTAAATATCGTATTGGGCATTATAATCCTGTCTACAAGTTCAGCGGTCTTTGCTGAGGGCGAAAAATTCGAACCCACTTCCAAAGAGCAGCTCGATAAGTTTTATTCAACGCCTGAACGCAGCGTTACAGTTAAAATTCACGAAGGCCAGAAACTGCATTCCATTGAGAATGGTTTTCTCGGCATAGATATGGGGTACTTCAACGTCACCGATGAAATCTGGAAAAAATACAATATCCTTGAAAAACTGAAAACAGCCGGCATTGGTTCGCTCCGCTATCCGGGCGGAATGGAAACGGCTTTTTTCCACTGGGAGCACCCCGGCGTCAACGGCTACGAGGACCTCTGGGACCCCAATGAGAAACACGGCACAAGCCCCGGACGAGGAAAATTCCAGCTTACCTGGGTGCCGCCCGACAAGTGGAGCACAAACCAGAGCTTTATGGACTTTGACGAATTTATGCAGGCCTGCCAAACCCTTAAAGCCGAACCTGTTGTGGGTCTTAATCTGACTTCCGGCGTCAAACATAACCGGCATAAAGAAGGCCTTGATGAGGCGATTCGCTGGCTGCGATACTGCAAAGAAAAGAACTACAAAGTAACCTACTGGTATCTCGACACCGAACCCTGGAACGGCGGAGCGTCTTATACGTTCAAAGATATGGAATACGCCGACGAGGTAAACCTTTACGGCAAGGCCCTTAAAGCCGAGTTTCCGGATATCAAGCTAATCGCCAACCCAACAAGCTCGACGAGCTACAATTATTGGGACTGGCTGGAGAAATTTGTCGCTAAAACTCGCGGCTTCGTGGATTTTATCGACGTCCACTGGTACTGGGCGTCGGGCAAGGGGTCATTTGATTACTGGCTCAAAAATACCCCCCTGCAAACCGGCGATAAATGGAAAAAGGAGGAATGGGACCGCTCATATGCGGAAGATATTCGTTTGATAAAGGAGGCCTGCGCCAGGGCCGGAGAACCAAATATGGGCCTTGTCGCGCTTGAGTGGAACATCGGGCCCAGTAACGGCAGCCAGATACTCAGCCAGCAGCTTGTTGCCGTAATCCAGGCGGAAATTCTTATGGAATATCTCAGGGATGACGTGCGGCTGACCTGTCTTTGGCCTTTGTTGTGGCAATCCTCACGCGACGTCTGGTCCGAGCAGGATTTCTTCCCCAGTATTATTACCCAGGAGCCGCCTTTTGCGCCAACTCTCACTTCGGATATGTTCCGAATGTTTTCTGCTGTTAGGGGAAAAGCTGTTATCGCGTCTGAGAGTTCGAATAAAGACCTTCCCGTCGTGGCTGCATCTGATGAGACGGGACATAAGATATTGTTTATTATCAACAAAAACGCCCTGCGTCGCAAAGTTACTATTAATTTAGACGAAAAAATAGCCGGCAAGGTCTCCGCTGAAATGATTGGGCTTAAACACCAGGTATGCCAACCGCAGGAAGTTAACGTTGAAAACGAAAAAGGGCTGACGTTTTACGCCGAGCCCTTCTCTTTCACTGCCATACGAATTGAGTGATTTGGTCTTATCTGCTCTCCACGTTCGTTTTACTGGGCGATTTTGCCGGAGTTTTGTGTGCTTCTATTGTAATAGGAGCGCGTTCCGGGCTGCCAGCAGCAGGCGTCTCCGTTCGCGGGCCGAAATCAGTTATGCGGGACTTACGGTCCACGTAACGACGCCGAGTTTCGGCGTTACGAACCTTGACCTCATCTTCGGTGCCCTTAAAGCTGCAGCGGATACAGTAATACTCATTCTTTTCGTTGTCGAAAAGCATATCCATATCGATATCCCGCCTCAGACACAGCGGACATCTGTAGTTTAACTTGCCTTTTCTACCTTGAGCCATGTTCTCAATTCCTCTCTCGCCTTAAGCGTTTTCTTTATGCCAAGTGTGTACATCGGTGAAAATGCAAACCCTTCGCGAATATATCCCACGGCGTGGTCGGCCTGCACATTCATCGAAAGCCGTGTGTCAACGTGGGGAATCATAGCTTCGACCCTCGTTGCACACTGCACGGTTTTTTCTCTGCACTTGTATTGATATTCAATCGACTGGTTATCATCCGGCCCGATGCATTTCAGGACGACCCCGGTAAGGTCCTCGGGATATTCCGTCGTACCATAGCAGCCGGTGATGTATTCGTCAACGGTGATTTGCGCTTCCTGGTCGCTCGTATCGACGATGCGACGGGTAATCTCTATTTCGCCGGTTCCTTCCTTAAATCTGAATATCGACTGTACGGCAATAGTCAGACCATTGAACTCAATCTCAACGGGGTCGAGCGTTATGACTATCCTGCCATCCTGCCTGTCGTAAGAAGCCCACGTTCTGCAAGTGCACAGGTCCACTGACTCGCCGTAATAACTTAATTTGCAGCTTTTTATTGAGCCCTCGCCGGCGTAGTGAGTGAAGTATCCGGCCCTGTAATACGCCTGAACAAGGAAAGGATAAGAGGCATTCTGCAGGCATTTGGTTCCAACGCCGCATGGCCGCACAAGTTTGGCAGCATAAGGCCTCAAGTCGATAATCGCTCCTCCCTGGTTCATATCCAGGGCCGTGCGCATATACGGGTCGGCATACCAGAACTGCTGCCTGTCTGAGCCGTAGAGTATATCACGCCACAGGGTGCATTCGGGCTCTGTATGTCTTTTCCTGCTTCGGAAAATGTCCGCGAACTCCGACATCGTAACGTCTTTCAGCTGCCCCTGCTTTTTGAGATTGCCGTAGTAACCCATCGCATCCTTGTAGCTTTTTACAAGCAAGGCATGGTTCGCTTCCCATCTCCCATTTTTGCCCATCCAGGCAGGACCCACATAAATCATATTGTAAGAATACCCGTTGTTGTATTTGGTCATCGACCGGTACTGGTCAACGAGATTCTGGAAATATGGCAACTCGCCGTCTTCATAAACCATACCCCTTAATATGTTCTGCGGATGGGTTCCGAAGTAAGAGCCGGGGCCGTCAAATACCGCGAGAAGGTCTCTTGACAGATGAGGTATCGCTACAATCCCTATGTCGTCTTCCTTGCCCGACGCAGGACAGTGAATATTGTGTTTCGATGGAATCCATGGGTTCCAGGGGCCGCCGTCAAAAAGAGTGTACCAGGAATTGTTTGCATTGTGATAGGCCTTGGGCCCTTCCTCCCAGCAGGTGGCTACAGCGCATTTTATCATCGGGTATTTTAGCTTGATATAATTAACCAGCTCAGCGTCCATATAATAAGAGCCGGTTGAAGTCGGATAAAAACCAAACACTTCTTTGAATCGCCCGAAGACCTCGTCCACTACGGCCTTCTTTTCCGCCATCGAGAACAACCATACAGCCAGCTCTTTGGTGTGAAATTTGTCGCGGAACTGCTGGCATTGGATACCAAGAAACGTGCATCCGATTTCGTCGCCGAATTCGGCTTTGTATTCCTTAGCTAACTGAATCGCCTCATCATTAAACAAGCTGGAATAGGTCATTTGTATGGTGGTCTTAAGCCCGTTCTCGTGGGCTATCTGCTGCTGTGTCTTAAAAATATCCAATGATTCCTGGATTACACTTTTCCTGGTAACATCCTCTTCCTTCCCAAAGGATGCTTCTTTTTCAAGGTACTCGGGGACCATTTCGGGTCTGTGAACGATGTTAACGAAAAAGTCACTCATTTAAGTATCCCATTACTGTTCTTATTAAAATCCTTTAGCATTATTATGCCCTTTTTATTCCGACGTTATAGCAGCATTACCTGAAGTAAGCCCGGAAGCCGTAGCGGTTACGGTAATAAGACCCGGCTGGTCAGTAACCCTTATATAACCTGTGGCGATACCGGCTTCGGATCTAATGGTTGCCGGGCTTGCCAGGGCTGCCTGACCTGTTACCGAGAACGTTACATTGGTACTCGACGCGGTCGAAACCATCGTGCCGCTCGAATCAACTATCGTGGCATTAATCGCGATGGTTTCCGAGCCGTTCGCGGGAACACTGTTCACATCGAACGCCACCGATAGAGCTGTCGCAGTGCCGGATGTTCTGACAATGTGTGTAGCGACTACCTGGCCGCCGACAAGACCTTCGGCTTTTAATTCACCTGACTGGAAAGTCAAACCGGTAAAGGTAAACGGCGGATGCGGCAGATTTGTCGAATCGACGTCGGTATCGGGGTATTGCGTAGCTATAAGAACATTATTGATGTACAGGTTCACCTGTTCACAGTTGCTGTACACCTTTACGGGGGTTGGCGAGGAAGCTGTCCAGTAATTGGCTATATACACCATTGGACCGGAGTCGATGCCGGGGATTAACACATTCGGGTCTCGCTGGCTCTGGAAGAAGTAATAAGAAAACTTAGGCAGACGGAATACATCCAGGACTCCCTGGGGATAAGGGCCATAATCAATACCGACCCATAAGGCGTCCCCGCACATGTTCGACATGCCCAGATTTAAATTGTGGCCGTTCTGGTGGTTGGCAGCCTGATTGAGCATCGCGGTTTCTCCATAGTAGCCATTACCTATATCACCGCGATGTACGTCGCTGTAGTAGTTGCCAGCTTTCTGATACTCCCACTGCCCGTATTCGTCGACTATTAAGGGTTTAACGCCAGAATAGCTTCTGGCGCCCGCATCTGGTGTTGCGATGAAAATATCGTAAGTCGTGTCGAATGCCCAGCCGCTGATGTAGCTGCCGGGGTATTCTGTATGACCATAATTTACCGCGTTTGTGGCGTATGTCTGATTAAAGCCCGTTTCATTTAATGACAGCTCCCACACGATTACACAAGGATGGTTTCTGTCCCGGCGTATCATATCTCTCATATTCTGATAGGAGCGCTGCTGAAACGTAGTTCCGCCGACATACTGAAAACCGGGAATTTCGTCCATAATCATAATTCCAAGCTCGTCGCAGGCCTCTATAAAAGCCGGGTCCGGCGGGTAATGAGAGGTGCGAACAAAGTCAAAGCCCGCTTCCTTGAGTTTTTCAGCATCGCGTCGCTGGCCGACATTGCCCATCGCGTATCCGATATAGGGGTAGTCCTGCAGCCGATTGGTGCCCCTGAATTTGAAGGGCTGGCCATTAATCTTAAATCCTTCTGCCTTGCTGAAACTGATACTTCTGATACCTATTCTGGTCTGGTATGTATCAACAGAGCCATTGCCATCGTAAACCTCTGTGTAAACAGTATAAAGGTTCGGGTGGTCGGGATGCCACAGGCGTGGGGATGTTACTGTGGCTAATTGAGTAAAGGTGTAATTGTCTCCCGCAGCAATACTGTAAGTATCCGCCATTTGGGCAACAGGGGTATTGTTAGCGTCAACAATATAGGTTTTAACCGTGCAGTTTTTGGATGTCGCGTATTCGTTTAGAACATGGGTTTTTACCTGCACCTGTGCAGACACATCGTTTACGGAAGGATAAGTGACGAATATGCCTCCGCCGGCGATGGTATTCGCATAGACCGCGTCGGTAACGTGCAGATTGTCGGTAATATTCAACCAGGCGTCTCTGTAAATGCCGCCCCAGTTAAACCAGCTGGCGTTTCCTATCGGGGTACTGGCATCATCGGTGTTGTCCGCCTTTACGGCTATTACGTTGTCGGCCCCTCCGAAATTGACATAACTGGTCATATCAATGGTAAACGGCAAATAGCCGCCATAGTGTGGTGTAGTTGGGATTAGCGTGCCGTTCACCCAGATATCGGCGCGGATACTGACCGCTTCGAACTCGATAAATATCTTCCTGCCCTGGTATGAATTATCCAGAGTAAAGTGCTTGCGATACCAGCTAACACCTTCGTAACTGTAGCCCGATGATGTCCAAGGCGGTCGTGCGGCGTCGGGACCCGATTGGCCGTTTTTGGGCGGGTTGTGCGGCAAAGACACCGCTGTCCACGACGAATCGCTGTAATTGGGGTCTTTTGCACTGTCGCCGGAGATAGTTCCCTTGTAGAACTTCCAGCCGGCATTAAAACTCAACCGAATCCTGTTTGTATCGGGAGGCATGTAACTGCCGCTACCAAGCCAGCCCTGTGTAAAAAGCTTGAGGTCAGCTAAATCTATAATTCCGTCATTATCAAAATCGTACAACTGATTAAATCCGGAATCGCCCGCCGTGGTTTGCCAGGCATCCGCTAACTGAGCAAAATCGGGAAAATTTACCACCCCATCCCCGTTGAAATCCGTACTCGCCCCCGCCGCATACCCCGCGAAGCTTAGAGCAAGCATCAAAACGAAGACAAAACTACACCACTGTATTTCTCTTTTCATCCACAAAATATCACCCTTTTCTACCATCCCTGGTGCAGTTTATTGGCTATATCTTTAAAAAACCGGTTTCCGCACCGGCCTCGTGTTTCTACTGGTTGGGAATCGAAACGGGAGGGTAATCTTGCAACCCTTTCATCCAGTCCGGCCAGAAGGTCGGGGGATGATTTATGCCTGTATTAAATTTACGGTGCCATTTGAGCCGCCATAATTCCTTGAGCCCCACCTTTCGAACCGACTCATCCATAAACGTCATATTGATACCGCCTTGATGCCTGTCAACGCAGTATATACTCATATCGCTTCCGGTGGTTACATTCAACTCCGTTCCCTTAAACGGCGACGGCTTGTCGCCTTGGTCCGGCTCGCCTCCATCATACATACAATCGCCAAATAACGGTATCTTGTCGGCATTTTTAACATTTATATTTCTCCAGTAATTTGGACGGTTGCCCGAGTCAATAGCATAAGTAGTCTGTACCCCATTAACCCAAAGCCCATTATCCAACGGGTCATATGCCCATCCATTTATCCCATAGCTGCCATACATCCCGTCTTTTTCCCCGTATTCCGAATGCATTAGGTAACCATTCACATTAAGCTTGCCCCAAGCCATAAATGTCTGGTCAACGGTGTCAGTCCCCTTAAAATGGAAGCTTGGCGGAAAACTACTTCGAAAAACAGTGGAGGCCATTGGGCACAGACATATATTATCTGACCCTTTGTAATATTTCATAAGTGCCGCCGTCCACATCTGGCCGCCGTTCCAGCCGACCATGAGTTTGCCGTCGTTGTCCTGAGCAAACATTGTCAGCATCACGCCCCACTGGCGAAGGTTCATCATATCCTTGACGTTCTTTGCCTGACGTCTCGCGGCCGAAAGCCCGGGAAGCAGTATCGCCATCAACAGCGCTATGATGGAAATCACCACCAAAAGCTCTACGAGAGTAAATCCTCTCGACCTGAACATAACGCCTTTATTTCTCATAACAAAAACACTCCGTGTTTCAGACAACATTCTGCGTTCCGACCAAATCACTTAACATACCATCCGAAAAAGTTGCCTCACGGACCCGACATCAGAAAGTCGGGTCCGTGGGACGATGATAAGGTTATCTTCAGTAATTATGGAAACAGGGCTGCCTGATGCCATTTATCTGCCATCACGGCATAATCATTGAAATTAACTATACCGTCTGGCACTATATTCGCAGGTGTTAACAATGGCTGTGTCATAGGACTTGTCGCGGTCCCGCCTGCAACGGCCAAGCTCAGAACCTCGCCGGGCGACAGGGCATAGTTGTAAACTCGGAAATCGTCCAACAGGCCGTTGCAGTAGCCGCCCACACCACCCGACCATTGCCAGGCGCCGATAGTGAAGTAGGTATTCGCATCAGCCGCATCCAGCTTATTGCCGAGAACAGTATTAGTGTCTTCGGCCACAATTACACCGTCCTGATATATCCTCATATAACCGGCACTGACGTTCTTGACAAACGCGTAGTGGACCCATTTATTCAATGGATGGACAGGATTGCTGTAATTGTAATTCTGGCCGAACCACAGGAAATTGCGATAAGTAGTGTTAGGGTCATAACCACAGGCCCATTCCATAAAGCCGGTAGAGCCCATCCAGACCTGGGGACCTCTGTTGGTACCGTCGCTACGGTTGAGCTGGAAAAGCATGTTGTCATTGTCATCCTGGCCCGGATCTTTGAACCAAAGCGAGAAAGTGCACTCCGCTCCCCAGTTAGCGTCAAATGCAGCAAGAGGAACATCAACGTAAGCTTCATTGTTAAGACTAATGCAATTGCTGCCGTCGTAACCACTGCCCGGCCCTCCCCAGTCTGCCAGGTTTAGAGCGCCCGTGTAAGAGTGACCTGAGAAATCATGGACGTCATAGTTACTCCCCTCGTCAAATTTATACCAAAGGACCGGCCCGACTGCCGGAGCTGAATCGTGAACAACAGTGCTGCGGGCAAGCCAGTTGTCTGCAAGAACCACAAGGTCGCCCATATCAACCACACAGTCGTTATTTAAGTCGGCATCGCCATTCCGTGCCAGACACGTAGGCGGCTGAAGTCGAATGCTGTCCACCAGGATGGTGTCCGAACCACCTGGCGCCGGGCTACTTACACCAATCACAAACCCGGTGACATTATGCAAATCAACGCCCTGCGAGCTAAACTGCGCCAGGTCAATCGCCCAGAAACGGTAATATTCCCACGAACCCTGCCTCAGTTCGTTTATATCAGGATAATAAACGATACCGCTATGCGCCACTCCGTTCGTTTTCGACTGCAGAATAACATAAACATTTGGCTCCGCAAAAGATGCATTGCCATGCAGTGATAAAGTTAATATCTTAATCCCTGCAACAGTCCAGTCATTTGGACAACCCGGCAGGGCTGAACACAACATATTCGCCTCTGAAATATATGGCGGGGAACCGTTGCTATACTGCATGTTCAAGGCCTTAAGACCGCCTTGGACGGTTGTTGTCTCAAGGGAGATCGTCGAACCGGTTCCATTTGTAGAACCATCCCCCCATACTGCCCTGAGAGCACTATTAGTCGCATAAGTTTCAAATTCATCAACAACCCTGTAATTTGTAATTGAAAATTGCCAGACGTCGCCTTTTACCGTGACTCCGGCGTCGTTTTCGTCGATGCGCCAGTAACAAGTTTGACCCAGGTTAATATCTGCCAAAGACACTGTGTACGACTTATTCGCGAGAACCTGGTTGCCCTTATACTGGAGTGAAGATTGATTGGCGTCATTGACGTCCTTAAAAGTGTAGCCGAAGTACACCAAGTGCGACGTGGCCCCGACCCCGGCTTTCCATGTCAGCGTCGGACCATGCCCTTTGTTGTTGGGGTCTTCCCATGGCACCGTAGCGCCATAGACTGGTGAGTTAATATCTGCCTTGGCTACACTGAAAAACCCCGCCGTAACAACGGTATCGCCATTAATATCTTGCGCAACATAAACCTTGTAGTTCGTGTTACCATCGTAAGCGGTCACCCAGCCATTTGTAATATACCCGGCGAGACGGCTTATCACATTACCTTTTATGATGAGTTGGCCCGTACCATTTATATCTGTTCCCAACTTTCCACTGACACTGCCAACGTTCGCCATCACGAAATCCCCGGCTTTTACAGTGCCATTAGTAATTTTCAGGTAATACTGGTCGCTCCAATATTCGTTACCGTTTGCGCCAGCCCCCAAACCTATCTGCCCGAGAACATTAACATCGCCACTGATGACTATCATATGGCTCTGGTCAGTGTCGCCATTGACATTCAATTTTCCCCCATCAATGATGACTTGGTTTTTCCCCCAATTTGTCCATGAGTTGATTCGCAGACCGCGCCAGGTGGCTGGCCCTCCACCTACGTTGAGTGTTCCCTGGACAACCAGATTTACGTACGTTTGTCCCGCGCCACCCAACCTCAAATAGTTGCATTCGGCTACTTCTCCTGCCTTGATAATGACGATGTTCGGGTCGCCCGTATAAACAGGGGGTTCCGATACGCCATTAGGAGGGACAGTAAAATTATAGCCGACAAAGTTAGTATCCCGAGGGACTTGCCCCTGATTCCAGTTGCAGGGGTCCGTCCAATAGTTGGGTTCCCCGGCTTTCGCCCCGGCCCACCACACCGCGTCCGCAGGGTTAGGCCATGGTTCATTAAGAAGACCAAAACACATTTTCTCGCCGCCCATACAAAACAGCGCAAGCACACATACGAGAAGCAGTGTTCTATTAAATCCCATATAAGCTTTCTTTCCTGCCTTGTCCATACATCAACCTCCTACCCACACGATAAATCCATAAATAAATAGTTTAATACGATAACATGATTAATAATTACTCAAGAGGTCGTAGAACCCTTTTATTTGTTGTTCTCAAAAACCACTTCTAAAAAATGCCTGTAGCATTCTCGCTCTTCACAATAACTCCACTGAGGGGGCCAGATTATCGGGCCCCCTCAGAAGAGACCTTGCGTCCAATTGAGTCAAAAAAACGACTACATCAGGGCTTTTTTAAGCGTGCTTCCTTCGAATCGCGACAAGTCCGCCTATCCCAAGCAGGACCATGGTCGCCGGCTCGGGCGTCACTGCGACATTATCAATGTATATGGTGCCCCAGCTGCCTTCGACAAACTTCACTTCAGTATTAACAGCCCCTGCTATGGTCGTGAAACTGCCGCTGTAGGTCGTCCATCCCGTGGTGTTTGGGGGGACCAGTGAAATCCACTGATAACCTAAATAGCCCCAGCTGGCATCCATATACTTAATGTTGATACCACCCTGAGACCATGTCGGCGCATCGTACACAAAACTCAGGTTGTAAGTCGTGTTCTCAGCAGTTGCGAAATCTTGCCCCAGTTCCTGCCATGCTCCATCTGTAGCAGACGTCATCTTAGCGACGGCGGAGCTATCAAAGGTGTGCGATGTATCAATCGTTATAGATTGAGTGAGCGGGTCAGGCACATAGTTCCACCACCCTGTGAAGTCACCGGTATTAAAATTGCCGTTTGTAAGCAAATTAGCGGCATTGGCCGTGCCTCCGACCAAACACAAGGTGCAAACAAAAATTATACTTAGTTTTCTACTCATTCTGTCTCCTCCTACTACATTCGATTAATTGATTCTTTCCTTCTTCGATATCTTTGACAACAAGCCAAAAACACCATTCTGTTCTCAACAGATACACTCTCTTATACTGCATCCGTTTCAAACCCTGTCAAATTAACACTAATTTGACTTTCACTAATCAATTCATAACAACAGCAGCCCAAAGGCCATATAATGGCCTTATAGCCCACCATACACTATGATTGTCTCAAAATCATACTTCAAAAAGAACGCCAATTCGCGTTAAAATGTAACCATTTTACGAAACATGCCCTTTATTCTCTTGACTCTTTTATGAAAGGAAATAGGATGGCTTCGCGTCCGGTAAAAATGACCATCTTTAGCATAGAGGATAGTTATGGCCAAGATGCACAGAGTACTGTTGCTTTTCGACACATCCGGAGCCGCCTCGAGAAGGACCCTTAGAGGCATAGCTACGTACTCCAAACTTCACGGTCCCTGGGTCTTTTTCAGGGAACCGCCATTTTATGTCGCCTCAACGTTTGGACTTACAAGAATAACAAGGAAACTGCCGAATCCGAAAACGTGGGACGTCGATGGCGTAATAGCGCATATTCCACACACAAAACATTGGCGCAAAATTGTGCCGAAAAATGTCCCTGCGATAATCAGCTTGTACACTGTTGTTAAGTCCAGGGATTTCTGTAATTTTGTAACGGATGACGTTGAAATCGGCCGGATGGCGGCGGAATATTTTATCGGGAAGAATTTTCGCAATTTCGCGTTCTTCGGCTACAGAAACATCTGCTGGTCACAGACGCGAAGCAACAGCTTTTCTGAGACACTGGTCAAAGCCGGCTTTACGGCGCACACTCTAACACAAAGCGGACTGGAATCCATGAACACACGGTCTAAAAAAAGCGGGCGTTCCGCGCTTGGCGAATGGCTTTGCTCGCTGCCTAAACCGCTGGCATTAATGGCTTGTAACGATGACCGCGCCTTAGACGTGTGCGACGCCTGCAAGACAATGGGGTTGCACATCCCTCACGACGTGGCCGTCCTCGGCGTAGATAACGATGACCTGGCATGTGAACTCGCTAATCCGCCCCTTTCCAGCATAGCCGTCAATAACGAAAGGGCCGGTTATGAAGCCGCGGCGCTTTTGGACCAGTTGATGTCAGGAAAAAATGGCGACAACAAACATATTGAAGCCATCCCCACTCATATAGTAACAAGACAATCTACTGATATATTCGCCGTTGCAGACCCGGAGGTTGTCAACGCCCTGAATTTTGTCCAGCAGCATTCCACCGAAGATATTCACGTGGCCGACGTGGTAAGAGCCGTGCCATTATCCCGCCGGGTTCTCGAATCACGATTCCGAAAAACAGTTGGTCGTTCAATACTCAGCGAAATAAGACGAGCCCGAGTCCAACAGGTCGTTCAAATGCTGGTTGAAACCAACCTGCCTATCTCTGAAATCGCGAAGAATTTGTCCTACTCCGGCATCGAGCACATTGCCAGATACTTCAGGCGAGAAAAAGGTATGAGCTTAATTGAGTATCGCAGGCGATTTGGGCAAAAATAACAGATGTCGCAACCTGGTACTATATCAAAAAACCCTGAAGAATATTTGGGGACATTATTTTGATATCTTTACGGATGCCAAATGAAAAGCGTTCCTAAGATTACGCTGCTGATAGATTTGTCCGCGACGCCAGGCAGGAATCTCATGCGCGGAATAGCAAGATACGCGAGGATTTACGGCCCATGGCAGCTAAACCATATTGCCAGCGATTTTTATGATGCGTCCCCCCAGCAGGCGGATATCTTAAAAATCCTCACTGAGATAATGAAAAATTCTGATGGCATAATAATGTTGGAGCCGGATGTGGTGGACTTCTCCAAGAATCTTGATATTCCCATTGTAATAGCCTCTGCCATTAGAGACACCAAGGTGTCCGCACGCCCCACAGTTCTGACAAACTCCAGAAAAATAGGCGAAATGGGAGCAAACTACTTTATTCAAAAGGGATTTAAAAACCTGGCTTTTTGCGGATTCAGAAAAATGCTGTGGTCCGACCATAGAGAAAAATACTTTACAGATATGGCAAAGAAAGCCGGCCTTAAAATATTCGCCAACAAATTGACTTATCCCCAAAGAGAAAAAATTAAGGAATCGAACCTTCAACGCATCGCTAAATGGATCAGGCAATTGCCGAAGCCGGTCGGGATAATGGCCTGTAATGATTCCTGCGGCAAATTTATAATTGACTCCTGCAGGAGGGCCTCAATCTCTGTCCCTGACGAGGTTGCCGTCCTTGGAGTTGATAACGACGACATTATATGCGACCTGACATACCCGTCTTTATCGAGCATCTCGCTCAACACCGAAAAAGGCGGGTTCGAAGCCGCCGCACTGCTGGATAAAATAATGAAAGGCATTGTCGTAGATACGCAGATAATTCTTATTGAGCCGGTGGGCGTGCAGGAAAGACAATCAACAGATATAATCGCGGTGAACGATAAGATTGTGTCGGATATAATAAATTATATAAAGAAAAATTCCAAAACGCTTCTGCAGGTCCCCGATATTATTGAAGAATTTCATATCTCAAGGAAATATCTTTATAAGATATTTAACGACAATATCGGCACGAGCGTATATGACCAAATCAGAAAAATAAAAATTGAAGAGATATGCAAAGTGCTTGTAGAAACCGGCAAAAGCGTCAAGGAGATTGCTCTTGAGTTCGGATTTTACAATGTTGACCATATTGCCCGGTTCTTCCGCCAGGTAAAAGGACTAACCCCTACTCAATACAGGAACAAACATTTTCGAACCTGAAATCGCATTGCCCCCATTTAGGGATATATCAATTAACGACATGCGTATTACAGGGATACCGGCTGAGATTGTAAATCTCCTTTTTTTCGGGTTCTATCATGCCTACACTCTAATTACAAGTGGCACAGTTTTTGGGGGAAAGGTCAACGGATTTTGCCGCAAGAAGATTATAAGGGGTGTTGATGAAAACAGGCAAATACATATAATAGCCCTTCAGCAAGCGTTATTACTTATGAAAAACCTTATATGAAAGGATTCAAAAATGAATAAAGCAGTTCTCGTCAGTTTAATGGCATTTGTGCTTGTGTTGGGGGTATTTACGGCGGGGTGTTCCAAAAAGGAAGGCAGCAAATCGGGGAAAACAAAATTAGCTTTCATAACGAACAACACGGCTAATTTCTGGGTTTTCGCGAAAAGAGGATGCGAGAAGGCGGCGAGCGAGTCGCCTGACTTCGAGGTCGATTTCAGGATTACATCGGACGCGACGCCTGCTGAACAGCGAAGGATTATCGATGATTTATTAGCCAAGGGCGTCAAGGGTATCGCGATATCGCCGGTTGACCCGTTAAACCAGAAGCCGTTTATTGATGAGCTTGCGGGTAAAATCACGGTGATTACCTGCGATAGCGACATACCGGGGAGCAAGCGGAAATGCTATATCGGAACGGACAACGTGGCGGCGGGCAGGCAGGCAGGCGAGATGATAAAAGAGGTTTTGCCGAACGGCGGCAAGATTATGCTGTTTGTTGGCAAACAGGACACACAGAACGCAAAGGAAAGAATACAGGGTATCAAGGAGGCAATCGCGGGGACGAAAATTGAAATCATCGACGTGAAGACAGACGATGTGGACCAGGTTCGCGCAAAGGCAAATGTAGCGGACGCTCTGGTGACATATCCTGATTTGGCGTGCTGCGTGGGGCTTTGGAATTACAACGGGCCGGCTATTCTCAACGCAATCACCGACGCGGGGAAATTAGAGAAGGTGAAAATCGTATGCTTCGATGAGAACGAGGAGACGCTGACGGGCGTGCGAGACGGGCACATATACGGAACGGTGGTCCAGCAGCCATTCGAATTTGGATACCGTTCGATGAAGGTTCTGGCTGATATAATAAAAGGCAATGACGCCAAGATTCCGGCGGACGGGATGCTGATTGTGCCGACGGTCATCATTAAAAAGGACAACGTTGTGCCGTTTATGGACAAGGTTCACGAAATCCTGAAAAAGTAATGACGCAAATTCATTACTGACTGACTTATGACCGCTAACAAGCCATTACTAGAGATGCAGGGAATCGAGAAGAGCTTTCCGGGCGTGAAAGCGCTCGATAAGGTTGACCTGACGGTATATGCAGGCGAGGTGGTGGCCCTGATTGGCGAGAACGGGGCGGGCAAATCAACGCTGATGAATATACTGGGCGGGGTTTTGCAGCAGGACTCGGGGACAATCAAAATCGGCGGGCAGCCATTCGTTATTAAAAATGTGTCGGACGCAATCAAGCTGGGGATTGGCTTTATTCACCAGGAGCTGAATATCTTGGATAATCTAAGTATCGCGGGGAATATATTTTTGGGCAGAGAGCCGACATGGATGGGGCCGCTGAAACTTATCAATCGTCGGCGGATGTGGGCGGAAACGGAGCCATACCTGAAACAACTCGGGCTCAACCTACCGGCGAAAACGATTTTGAGCCAGATGTCCATCGCGCAACAGCAAATGGTCGAGGTAGCGAAGGCGCTATCGCTGAACGCGCAGCTGCTGATTATGGATGAGCCGACGTCGAGCTTGACGCTGTCGGAGACAAAAAAACTTTTCGAGGTGATAAAGCAATTACGTTCCAACGGCGTAAGCATCATTTACATATCGCACCGATTGTCCGAGGTTAAGGAATGTGCGGACCGCGTTGTAGGCCTGCGAGACGGGGCAAACGTCGGCTCGCTCGAACAGGACAAGATAACTCACGACAATATGGTCCGGCTGATGATTGGCAGAAAACTCGAAGATTTTTTTGTCTCGCCCAAGGCGCAGGCGAAGGACAATTATTTTAGTGTCAGCGATTTGAGGACACAGAGATATCCGCACCATAAAATAACGTTCGAGGTCTCACGCGGGGAAATACTAGGGTTCGCGGGGCTTGTGGGCGCAGGCAGAACGGAAATGGCGCACGCGATTTTCGGGGTTGATGTGAGTACAGGCGGTTCGGTAAACGTAGGCGGGGAGAAATTGCGGATACGATGCGCGGGCGACGCTATCGAAAACGGGATTTACCTGATACCGGAGGACCGCAGAAAATCGGGACTTATAACGGATATGACTTTTCGCGAGAACATAACACTGCCTGATTTGAACAGGTATACGACTTTGGGGCTTATACAACGCAGGCGGGAAACAGGAATCGCGGAGAAGCAATGCGAAAAGCTGAAAATGAAAATTACGTCGGTTGAGACCCTGGTCAAAAACCTCAGCGGCGGAAATCAGCAGAAAGTGGTTTTGGCGAAATGGCTCGCGTTAAAGCCGAAGGTTGTTATTTTTGATGAGCCGACGCGCGGTATCGATGTCGGCTCCAAAGCGGAAATCTATCATCTTATGCGCGAGCTGGCGGACAGTGGTGTTGTGATTGTAATGATAAGCTCGGATATGGAAGAGATTCTCGGGGTCAGCGACCGCATCGCGGTGATGCATGAAGGGCAAATCACGGGGATTTTGACGAGAGACAAGTTCAAGGAAGAAGCCGTAATGCGATTGGCGGTCGGGCAGATGAACCGGGCAGGCAATAAAGATAACTAAGGAGCAGAATGAAAAAGGAACTCGGTATATTCGCGATGCTGGTTATTTTATGCATTGTGGTGGCAATTCTAAATCCGCTGTTTCTGAGCGTTATGAATTTACAGAACACCGCGCGATTAGTCGGGATGTTCGGCATTTTCAGTATCGGCGTGGGGATAGTCATTATCACAGGCGGCATTGACCTTTCGGTGGGTTCGCTTTTCGCATTGTTCGGGGTTTTGCTGTCGTTTATGCTTATGCGGTGGGGCTGGCCGTGGCCATTGGCTATCGGAGCCATCCTGCTGATTGCCATTGCGATAGGCGTTTTTCACGGTTTCTTAGTCACAAAAATGAATCTGCAATCTTTCATTGTTACTTTGTGCGGGCTCTTATTTTACAGGGGACTGGCACGTTATATCGCGGAAGACCAGACGCTGGGCTTTGGTTACTGCACGGGTTTCGAGACGTTGCAGAAATTAACCACAGGCCAGGTGCTGGGTGTGCCTATGCCATTTGTTCTTTTGATTATCATCAGTTTTATTATGTGGGTCGTTCTGCACCGCTCGGTCTATGGGCGATATCTTTTCGCGGTGGGCAGAAATGAAGAGGCGGCGAGGTTCTCCGGCATCAACACATCTTTGGTCATCGCAAGCTCTTACGTTGTTTCAGCGTTAATGGCGGGTATTGGGGCAATACTGCTGGCGTTCTATACCAATTCGATTTCGCCTTCGTCGCACGGTAATTTTTACGAGCTTTACGCAATCGCTGCGGCGGTGCTTGGTGGGTGTTCTCTTCGCGGGGGCGAGGGTTCGGTCATCGGCATCGTTATAGGCGCTGCCCTATTGCAGGTTTTGCAGAATCTTGTCAACCTCTTAGGTATTCCAAGCTCGCTGAATTTCGCGGTTATGGGGACAGTAATTTTAATCGGAGTCATAACCGACCAGATTCTCGGCAGGCGAAAGGCAAAAAGCTAATTACGGGATTACAAAATGGCATATACAATAGGATTAGATTACGGGACAAATTCGGTCCGGTGCGTAATTGTCGATATCGCAAACGGCAGCGAGGTCGGTACAGCGGTTTATAATTACCCGACGGGACAGGCAGGTATTATCTTAGATAAGAACGACCATAACATGGCGAGACAGAATCCGACGGATTACGTCAAAGGTATCGAGGTAACAATCAAAAAGGCCGTACTTCAAGCGAAGAAAACAATCAAAAAGTTTGACGCAGGTCAAATCATTGGTATCGGTGTTGATACGACGGGGTCAACCCCCCTGCCTGTGGATAAGAACGGGACGCCATTGGGCGTGCTGGCGGAGTTTAAGAAGAATAAAAACGCGCAGGCGTGGCTGTGGAAGGACCATACAGGTTTCGCCGAGGCAGCGGAAATAACGGAACTGGCCAAAAAAGAACATCCGGAATACTTAGCAAAATGCGGGCAGACGTATTCATCGGAATGGTTTTTCAGCAAGATACTTCATTGCCTGCGGGCCGACCCGAAGGTTTTTGACGCGGCGTATAGCTGGGTTGAGTGCTGCGATTATATACCCGCGGTGCTGACAGGGACGGAAAAGCCGGAGATGATGAAACGAAGCAGGTGCGCGGCGGGACATAAGGCGATGTTCAACGCGGAATGGGGCGGACTGCCTGCGAAGGATTTTTTAGCGAAACTGGACCCCAAACTTAGCGAGCTTCGCGGCCGGCTGTATGACAAGACATATACCGTCGAAGCCGAGGCAGGGAAACTCACACAGCAATGGGCGAAAAAATTAGGATTGAAGGCCGGTATCCCTGTTGCGGTGGGCGCATTTGACGCGCATTTGGGAGCGGTTGGCTCAGGCATCGCGCCGGGCAAGCTGGTCAAGATAATAGGGACAAGCACATGCGATATGCTCGTATCGGAACAAGGTAAGCAACTTGCGGATGTGCCGGGGATATGCGGGATAGTTGACGGCTCGATACTGCCTGGGTATATCGGGCTGGAAGCGGGACAGTCGGCGGTTGGGGACATATTCAACTGGTTTGTGAATTATATCCAGCCGGGAGGCAAATCCGCCGGCTCACACGATGCGCTAACCAAAAAAGCGGCGAAATTAAAGCCCGGACAATCAGGATTATTGGCTTTGGACTGGAACAATGGGAATCGCACCATCTTAGTTGACCAGCGCCTGACGGGTTTGCTTTTGGGGCAGACGCTGCATACCAAGCCAGAAGAAATATACCGTGCGATAATTGAGGCGACGGCGTTCGGGGCGTTGACAATCATAAACAGGTTCGAGGAATACGGAGTAAAGGTATCGGAAATAATAAACTGCGGCGGGATAGCGGAAAAAAGCCCGCTGGTTATGCAGATTTACGCGGATGTTACGGGAAGGGAAATGAAGGTGTCACGCTCGGCACAAAGCTGCGCTCTCGGCGCGGCGATTGCGGCGGCGGTTACAGCGGGCGGTTATAAGAATTTCGCCGAGGCGCAGAAGGCAATGTGCGGGATAAAGAAGGTTACTTACAAACCAGTCGCGGAAAACCACGCCATTTACAAAAGGGTTTACGTCCTTTATAAACAGATTCATGATGCTTTTGGTTCGGGAACGATGGCGAACGTTATGAAGGAACTTTTGAGTATTAAAGACCTATGCACGAAGAACTGAAAAAATTTGTTTGTGAAGCGAATATCGAACTGCAAAAGCGAAACCTCGTTATATATAGCTGGGGCAATGTAAGCGGAATCGACCGTGCGGCGGGAATAGTCGCGATAAAGCCCAGCGGGGTATCTTACGAGGAGCTGACAGCCGACAAGATTGTGCTGGTAGATTTGGCGGGTAACGTTGTCGAAGGCAATCTCAAATCATCATCCGATACGCTTACGCATCTTGAGCTTTATCGAAACTTCAAGTCGATAGGCGGGATATGCCACACGCACTCGATGAGCGCGACGGTCTGGGCACAGGCGTGCAGGGAAATACCGTGCTTAGGCACGACGCACGCGGATTATTTTTACGGCGCGGTGCCCGTCACCATGCCGCTGACAAAAAAAGAGATACAAAACGACTACGAGCTGAACACCGGCAAGGCCATCGTCAAGCGGTTTGCCAAGATTTCTCCCGTGCAAATGCAGGCGGCGCTTGTCGCCAACCACGGGCCGTTTACTTGGGGAAAAACCGCGGGGCAGGCGGTCGAGGCAATGGTTATTCTCGAAGAAATAGCGACAATGGCAATGAGGACGCTGGTATTAAATCCGAAACAGCGACAAATCAGCAAAGAACTCTTAGATAAACACTATCTTCGCAAACACGGCAAAGGCGCTTACTATGGCCAAGGAAACAAAAAATAGGAGAAGACAAAAATGCAAAAGACGACATTTGGAGTAATAGTCGGAAACAGGGGATTTTTCCCGGATATACTGGCAAAACAAGGACGCAAAGACATTCTCGAAGTGCTCAAGAGCAACGGTTTCGGTGCTATCGCCCTGTCGATGCAGGATACCAAGTATGGGTCGGTTGAGACATACGCGGACGCGAAAAAATGCGCGGAACTGTTCGCGAAGAACAGCGAAAAAATCGACGGCATCATAGTAACACTGCCTAACTTCGGCGATGAGAAAGGCGTTGCGGAATCAGTAAAACGCGCAGGTCTTGATGTGCCGATTCTGATACAGGCGGAACCCGACGCAACTGAGAATATGCAGATAGAACACCGGCGGGACTCATTCTGCGGGAAAATGAGCGTATGCAATAACCTGAAACAGGCAGGCATACCATACACCCTGACGAAAACGCACACTATGGGGGTTGCTTCGGCGGAATTCAAACAAGAGCTGGACGATTTTGCGTCGGTTTGCAGGATTGTCAAAGGGCTAAAGAACGCCCGCTTCGGTGCAATCGGCGCAAGGACAGGAGCATTCAACACTGTTCGATATAGTGAAAAGATTCTTGAATTGTCGGGCATAGCAGTCGAGACGATTGACCTTTCAGAAATTGTGGGCAGAATCACAGGGCTTACCGACAACGACAGGAACGTGAAAAAGAAGCTGAGCGAAATCCAGCAATACACATCGACTGAATCGATTCCGGCTGAATCGCTTTTGAAAATGGCGAAGTTCGGACACGTGGTTGACCAATGGGTGAAAGACAACGACCTTGACGGGACGGCGATTCAGTGCTGGACGTCGCTTGAGGAATTTTTCGGGATAGTGCCCTGCACGCTGATGAGCATGATGAGCGAGTCGCTTATGCCAAGCGCATGCGAGGTCGATATCACGGGGCTGTTAGGGATGTATATCCTGCAACTGGCTTCGGGGACGCCGAGCGCGTTACTGGACTGGAACAATAATTACGCAGATGAGCCGGACAAATGCGTGCTGTTTCACTGCAGCAACCTGCCGAAGAGCTTTTTCAAATCCGCACAGATGGATTACCAGGCAATCATCGCCGGCTCGGTTGGCAAGGACAACACATACGGGACAATGGTCGGGAGAATCTCGCCGGGCAGCGCAACATTCTGCAGGACTTCCACGGACGACGCAACGGGCGTTATCAGCGCATACGTGGGCGAGGGCGAATTCACAAATGACCGGCTTGACACATTTGGGGGCTACGGCGTGATGAAAATACCGAATCTGCAAAACCTTTTGCAGTTTATATGCAGGATGGGCTTCGAGCACCACGTGGCGATGAATATGTCACAAAAGGCAGACGCAATTACCGAGGCAATAGGCAATTACATGGGCTGGGAGCTTTACCGCCACAGATAATTTTTAGCCGCATCTTTGCGAATTAAACATGAGGCGCCGAAATGACAGACAAACAATGGGCGACACTGCTTAACGTAATCAATGGTAACACCGACAAGACGTTGCCCGTCGGCTTTATAATAGATAGCCCTTGGCTGCCGGGGTGGGCAGGCATGTCGATAATGGATTATTTTTCTAGCGAACAAATGTGGCTCGAAGCCAATCTAAAGGCCATAAAAACTTTTCCGCAGGTAATGTTTTTGCCCGGCTTCTGGTCAGAGTTCGGTATGTGCACCGAGCCATCGGCGTTCGGCTCCAAATGTTCCTGGCAGACAAATGATTTGCCGTTCGCGAGTCCGATTATCACGTCATTTGAGCAGGTTGATTCCATAAGC
>CAIODZ010000029.1 GCA_903857265.1 uncultured Phycisphaerales bacterium | reverse complement strand
TCCTGCATTTCTGCTGTCGCGACCGAAACCTCATCGGAATGCAATCCGACATCCTCGGCGCATACGCCATCGGCCTGCGCAATATGCTCGTCATCACGGGCGACCCGCCAAAAATGGGCGACTATCCGCAGGCAACGGGCGTGTTCGATATGGATTCAATCACGCTGACGGGCGTAATCAGAAATCTCAACCGCGGTATCGACCTGGGCGGCAACCAGTTCAGCCCGCCAACCTCATTAGCAATAGGCGTCGGCGCAAACCCCGTCGCTACCGATATCAAACGCGAAATCGAAAAATACCACCAAAAGGTAATGGCGGGCGCGGAATTCGCAATCACGCAGCCCGTTTTTGACGCGGATACGCTTTTCCGTTTCTTAGATTCGACTAAAAAATCTAAAATACCCGTCATCGCGGGTATATGGCCCTTCACGAGTTTGAAAAACGCGGAATTTATGGCAAACGAAGTACCCGGCGTCGTAGTGCCCGCTAAATTACTGGAAAGAAGGAGTGCAGCAAAGACCCAGCAGCAGGGAAAAACAATCGGCGTTGAAATCGCGAGGGAGTTGATTGAAAAGATTAGCGACCGCGTCGCGGGATTCGCAGTGAGCGCACCATTCGGCAACGTTAAAATTGCCCTGGCGGTCTTAGGTAAAGTTGAAATAGATAAGATATAAGATTTGAAATTTGAGAGCTTCGCTATGCAACAGCAAACCTGTGCAAGACAACTGGAAGTCGAACTCGTCGCGGTAACGCCCGAAGCGCAAAAGGTAATCGAGCAGGCGGGCAGGACGTGTTACCTCAGTTTCGACAAGATGGACGACAATTCGCAGGCGGGTTTCATTAAACGCCTCATCAAAATGGGCCACGAATCACCCTTAGAACACGCATACGCGACATTCAGAATCAAGAACTGCTCCCGCGCGATGACGCATCAATTAGTAAGACACCGGCTGATGGCTGTATCACAGCAGTCCCAGAGATATTGCGACGAAGAGGAATTTACCTACGTCGTGCCTGAAAGTATGCCCGCGGAGATGATTGACGAATTCCACAACGATATGAAAACGATTCAGGATATGTATCGCAAATGGCGTGACAAAGGACTGAAGAAAGAAGATGCCCGTTTCGTCCTGCCCAACGCCTGCACAAGCGAAATCGTCATCTCCGCCAATTTCCGCGAATGGCGGCACATCCTCACCGTTCGCACTGACAAAGGCGCACAATGGGAAATAAAAAAAGCTGCCCACCTGATTTTAGACGCCCTTAAAAAACTCGCACCTGCGTGCTTTGAGGATATTATTCCGGCAAATTGATATCGCTATCCAAGCGACGGTAATAACTCAATCAAAAACTGCCAAACGGCGTCAACGGAGGCGATATCGACGCGTTCGTTGGGTGAATGGGGGTTTTTGATTGTGGGGCCAACGGAAATCATTTCGATACCGGGAATCTTTTCGCCAATGACAGCCGGCTCAAGGCCCGCGTGAACAACCTTAACCTGGGGCTCTTTATTATTGAGCTTCCTGTAAATTTCTTTTGCGCGTTTAAGCAGCGATGAATTGACGTCGGGTTTCCACGAAGGATAACCACCAACGGTTTCGACATTTGCGCCTGCTGAACGTGCCAGGCCTGTAATTTTGGCGGTTATTTCACCAAGCGTTTGTTTTTCCAAACTTCTCTGAGAAATTAAAATTCTTAATTGTTTCTCATTGCGGAGTAACTCGACCTTTGCAAGATTACTGGAGGTCTCAACGATACCCTCAAACTGAGAAGACATACGATAGACGCCAGTGGGCAAAGACGTGAGAAGATTTATGATTTCCGAAACGGGCTCTGCGCTTCGCTGCGTGTCGGATTGCGGATTGCGGATTGTTATTACTGGTCGAGGGTCGGCTTTTTCTAATTCGACTTTAAGATTAGGGTCGGTTGCGGAAAACTCCTTTTTGAAAGATGCCTCAATTTCGGACAGCGTTTTTTTCACGGCGCTAAGTTTCGATGCATCAAAACATATAATCGCTTTTGCATCGCGCGGGATAGCGTTATGAACTGTGCCACCCTCAATATCACAAATGCGTAAATCAAAATTCTGCAAACCTTTCAACGTTTTTGCCAATAGCTGGATTGCGTTTGCGTATTTTTTATCTATATCGATGCCTGAATGGCCTCCGTGAATACCTGAGATTTTCAGGTCGAAGCAGGCAAGCGAATCGGGCACGGGTGAAAACTCTATCGGCACTCTGATTTCGGTCTGCTCGCCGCCCGCACAGCCCACGATGAAGGATTTGTCTTCGCCATCGAGATTGATGAGGTATTTACCCGTAATGAAGCCGGGCTTCAAGCCATTCGCCCCGGTCAGTCCCGTTTCCTCATCGACGGTGAAAAGTAATTCGAGCTTTGGATGCGATATTTTTTCGCCAATCAGCGCCAACGCTAACGCGACGCCCACGCCATTATCTGCACCGAGGGTCGTGCCATCGGCTGTAATCCAGTCATCGCGTTCGACTAATTCGATGGGGTCTTTTGTGAAGTCGTGTTTCGATTCGGGCGTCTCTTCGCATACCATATCGACGTGGCTTTGAAGAACGATGGTTGGCGATTTTTCGTAACCTTTGGTCGCGGGCAATTCGATAATCACGTTATCGACGTCATCGCTTCGACAGGCAAGATTGCGGCTTTTGGCAAGCCCCCTGAGCCAATCCATAATTTGCTTTTCATTTTTTGACCCGCGGGGGATACGATTGACTTGCCTGAAAAACTCCCAGACGCTTTTGGCTTTGGCCTGTTTTAACGATAGCTTTTTATCCGCTGACATATCCATATTCCATAAATAAACGCTTTGGGAATTATCCCCGGTGAGATTCGAACTCACAACCTTTGGCTTCGGAGGCCAACACGCTATCCAATTGCGCTACGGGGACCGAATTGCCTTTCTCTAATACGGCAAAAAGGCCAAAAAGTCAATAAAATCAGGTCAGTCGTCGAATTTTGCCAAAATGGGCCGCCGATTTATGGTATAATTGATCGGGGCGATGAAAAAAAGAAAAGAACAAAGTGGGCTACATCCGTGGATTGCCGCATTACTGACAATTGTAATTGCGCAGGCGGCGGTCTTTGCCGAGAGGCCTGGTTGGCAAAAGGAGCAGGCCGACTGGCAAACAGGCAACGGCTCACGAATCAAATCAATCTCATATCCGCCTGAAAAACATCCGCCAATGGCGAAAAGCCGAAGGCCGAAAAAGCCGGAAAAGGAACTGATTTTTCCGCAGGCGACCAGGCGAGCATCGGCCCAGTTAAAATCGACTGCTGATAGCGAGGTTGTTTTCACCAACACAATTGACTCGCCGGCGGTGGATGGTTTTACACCCTGGATAGCAATTTCGGTAACCAATGCGCGTGCCGACAGCGAAACATTCGACGCAAATGTCGAGAACTCGATTGTGGGCAGCTACCTGACGAGCCACCCGGAATCTGATTACATAATCGGGATATTTGATACCGGAGCAAGCGCACACGTAATGGGATACGAAGCAGGACACCTCGCGGGGATATTTGCCGCGGACCTGCTAACCTCAAATACAAGCACCATCAGCGGCGTTACCGGCGAGGTTGACGCATGGGTGAGTCAGCCGCTTGGAATTTTTATCGAGGGAATTGCCGCGATTGAGCCAAACGAGAAGCTTTGGAACAGGTCGAAAATGGTCGGCCAATCGAACGTGGCGATAATGGTGGGCCAGGGCGGTTCGCCGGTTGATTTGCCGACAGCGGTTGGTTCGCCTATGTCGGTTTATTTTACCGCGGCGTTTAACAACGATATCATCGTTAGAAGAACGCGTGCCGGCAGCGATTACAACACTCCCGATATTCGCATCTACCAGCAGGACGACCCTTGCATACCGACTTACGCAAATATGATACCGCTGGAATTGAGACCTTTGGGCGCAACTTCAGTCCAGTATATTCCCGGCCTTACCGGTGATTTTGATTTTGAACCGACAAGCCCGTCCATAATAGTAACCAGCACTTCGTATCAAAGCGTATTTTTTGTCGCCAGCGTTGACCTGTATAAGGGGATTCATTCGGCTATCGACAAAACGCGATTTATGTTAGACACCGGGGCGCAGGTGAGCGTTGTCGGTTCGAGAGTCGCCTCCCGTCTGGGGCTTAATCCCGCACATCCCGATTTCGAGGTTGAAATACAGGGCGTTACGGGCGATATAAGCACGGCGCCGGGTTTTTACATCGACGCGGTTGATATACCGGCGCTTGGTGATTGGCTGTCGTTTACAAACATCCCGGTTGTGCTGCTGGACGTGTCATCGCCTGAGGGCGGAACGCTCGACGGCATTATCGGGATGAATCTGTTCACAGACCTGAACTTCACGCTTCGCGGAGGCGGAATGTTTTTACAAGATGACCCTGCCATCTATTACGAGACGATATCGCAAGTAACGGGCGATATAACCGGCGACGGGGTTGTTGACTGGCTCGACGTAGCTGCGTTAGCTGACGCGTGGTTAGCCACTCCCGCATCGCCAAACTGGAATGACAGGGCCGATTTGGTCGGTGATGGAATAATCAATTTCCTCGATTTCGCGGTTCTGACACAAAACTGGCCTCAATAAGATATTCCACAACCAAACTTTCACAATTCCTGACTTTGACAAGCCGAACTTTACTGGTTACAGTATCCCCATATTATGACAGCACTTATTGACATTGCATATTTGATTGCGCTTTTGGCGGTGAGCCCAATGGCGATTTACCGAATGCTGCGGCACGGGCGATACCGCGCCGGGTGGGCGAATCGCTTCGGGAAAATAAGCCGCAAAAGACCTGATAAAAAGTGTATCTGGATTCACGCGGTAAGCGTGGGCGAGGTAAATGCAACAACTACGCTAATCCGCGAACTGGAAAGCAAATTCCCCGATTACGAAATCGCAATCAGCACCACGACCGACACGGGGTTTGCACGTGCAAACGCGTTATTCGGCAGCCGACTGAGCGTGTTTTACTTCCCGATGGATTTTTCGCTAACGATGAAACGGGCATTCGCGAATATCAGACCAGCGATGTGCCTGCTGATTGAGCTTGAGGTCTGGCCCAATCTTGTGCGAATCGCGAAGCAATCGGGTATTCCCGTAATAGTCGTCAACGGCAGATTGAGTGAGCGAAGTTTCAGAAGATACAACCTGATAAAAGCGGTAACGAGAAAGCTGTTCGGCAATCTTACGCTTGCGCTTGCGCAGAGCGAAGAATACGCAGGAAGATTCAGGCAAATCGGTGTGCCTGCGGAAAGGATCATCGTTACGGGTTCGGTAAAATACGATACCGCGCAGGTAACAGACAGGGTGAATGGCGCTGATGTATTGGCGGCTCAACTGGGCCTTAAAAACGAACGACTTTGGGTTGCCGGCGCGACAGGCAACGACGAAGAGCAGATTATTCTGGATGTTTACAAACGGCTGATTGAGCAAAAACAATTCAAAGATTTACGACTTGCGATTGTTCCCCGAAAGCCAGAACGCTTTGGTGGTGTGGCTAATTTAATCGAGCAAGCGGGATTTGGGCTAATTCGATACAGCGAATTAAAAAGCGGCAAATTGAGAATTGAGAATGAAGAATTAAGAAACAACAGCGTAGTTCTCGGCGATACGATGGGCGATTTGCGGAAGTTTTATTCGCTGGCGACATTAATCTTCGTCGGCAGGTCGTTAGTGCCGATGGGCGGGTCTGATATGATGGAAGCGGCGGCACTGGGCAAATGCACGATTTTTGGCCCGCACGCGTTTAACTTTAAACAGGCCGTCGATGATTTGCTGAAAGCCAACGGCGCAATCTTAGTCAAAGACGCTAATGAACTATTCAACGCGATGACCAAATGCCTGACCGATGCCGGTTATGCTTCCCTAATCGCCCAAAACGGCCAACAGCTAATCAAAAGAAACCAGGGCGCGACAGCACGCACAATAGGCAACATCAGCAAGATGCTGAAATAAAATCAACTCCGCAGTTTTTTACTGACGGCTTCGATGTGGGCGGGGGAAGTGCCGCAGCAGCCGCCTATGATGGTTATGCCAGCGGCGTAGATTTTCTGCGCGGCGTCGGCAAACTCATCGGGCGTTACCTTATAGATGGCTTTGTCGTCGAGTAATTCGGGTTTACCAGCGTTTGGTTCGGCGAAGACAAAGACCTTCGGATTAACTGCCTTTGCGGCGGCGACGTATCTTTTGGCAAGGTCAACGTATTCATCGAGGGTAGTTGTGCCGCAATTGAATCCCACGGCATCAGCGCCGGCAGCGACAAGGGATGAGACGGCGGTTTTCACATCGACGCCCATCATAGTTCTGAAATCATCTCCGCGTTTGTCGAAAGACATCGACGCGAGGACAGGTAAGACGGAACCCGAGTATTTGACCGCTTCAACAGCGACAACCGCTTCATCGACAGCGCCCATTGTTTCGATGATAAAACCATCTACCCCCCCCGCTATAAGCGCTTTTGCCTGGTCGGCGAAGATTCCCCTGAGCTGGTCGGGTTTCAAGCTGCCGAGCGGTTCGAGAAAGTCGCCGCTTGGGCCGATATCGCCGAGGACGTATTTATTTTTTCCCGCGGCCTTGCGGGCAAGCTGAGCGCCGGTTGTGTTAATATCCCCAACGCGGTTTTCGAGGCCGTGTCGAGCAAGGGTGATGCCATTGCCGCCGAAGGTATTGGTGAGGATTGCGTCGCTGCCTGCGTTCAAATAGCTATTATGAATCCGCAGGACCAAGCCCGGCGATTCAAAATTAAGCAATTCACTGCACTTGCCCGGCTCAATACCCAGGCCAATCAACTGTGTCCCCATAGCGCCGTCGAGCAAAAACAACCCTTTACGTAACCTGTTCTTCAAATTCAACTTGCCCACAAAAATGTTCCCTTTCAAACTTGTATTGTGTTTATATACGCCCTATTGTTGTTTCTGTTCGATGGCTTTGCCGTCGATTACCAGGTAAATATGGTCAAAACCACGCGGCAAGGGTCTGACAAACAATCGCTGCCTCTGCTGGGCGCTCAATTCCGCCGGTTTGACGGATGAGAGCGAAATATCTGCGGAGTCCTCGTCACCTTTTTGGGAAACGGCAACTACTTTTATCCGCGAAGGAGCCAAAAATCCTTCGGTCGTTTTTTCATAGCCAGCAAATTCCGCTTTCAGGTAAATATCGCCCGACTTGTCGAAACGCTCCATCTTTGTTACCACGTAATCGCACGGCTCGATATATATTTTCTGAAGTATGACGCCGCGGTTGTTACGCAAAGTGAGCAGGTCGAGATTGCCATCACGGCTTAATGTCCAGTCGCCATTACGTATATCGACGGAGCCGAAGGCCTCAAGAACTATCATAGGGCTGACAGCGAGGCCATTCCAGATTCCGGCCTGCGACCAGGCACCAGACCAGTACGAGCTGATTTCTTTTGGTTTGAGCCAGAACCAGAATTCGTCGGTGTTTGAGCCGAAGACCAAACCGGTCGCGTCAAAAGCGACATCGCCCTGCAGATAAATTTCATCAGGAGGATTCACCCATAGTTTGACGGGGAAATTTTCTTTGCGAACTTTACCTTCGGCGTGATACCGTAAAAGGCACTGGCCTGTCGCGCGAATTGGGGTTGCTTTTTCACGGCGTGATTTCAATACCGCAATCGCTTCGTTAGCGGTCGTTTTGCCCGGGCAATGACGCATCGGCTGGACGGCACAACCCGCGAAAAACAGCATCAACATTAAAAATGTAAACCGATTTAACAATTACAGTTCTCCCTGCAGAATCTGCCCCATCTGGGAAGTCAACTGGGCAACCTGCTCTTCGCCCAGATTGGGATTGACTACTTCGGCAAAATCCTGAGTGCCGGTGATTCTCAATCGCCAGATTTCCTTGCCGTCCTGCGTTCTTGAAGAATCGTATTTCAAGCGACGTCTGCGCATCATGACAAGAGTCAGGACAAAGCGGAAATTAACCTTTTCCTGCTCGGTTTCCGTCGCCAGCCGTTCAAAGAACGCCATCAGCATATCATCATCGACGAACAACTGCTTTTTCTGTTCGGGCGTCGGCAGTTTGGTCTTCCAGTAACAAAAAACCTCCGGCTTTTGCTGCGTCCATGCCTCGGCGCAGAAATCACGCCTCGCAAAACCCTGTTCGGTCTGCACCAGGGTCGCGTAGTATTCCTCGCCCGGCTGGATTTGTCTGCCCGTGGCACAGCATTGCCCCAGCGGCTTATCTATTGCCCATTCGTCCATAGTATTATTTCAGCTCCATCTTATGTTGTGCCGTCATTTAAACTTCAGGTGTTCGCACATATTACTTACCGTGGCAGGGCCGATGCTTTTGACATTGTCGAGGTCGTTGCAATTCTGAAACGCCAAATCGCCTGAGCCGCTTTGCCGAAACTGTTCACGATAACTTATTATCGCATGTGCCCTTGCGGCCCCGACGCCCGGAAGCATCATCAAACCCGCCACAGGAGCATCGTTCGGGTTTACCCTGCTTTCCAATTCGACAGGCACCGCCCCGCTTTTCGCGTTGACGCTGCCAATCGTAAAGCACAGGCCAAAAACAACAGCCAGGAAAGAGGCAATAACAAACGCAAACAATTGAATTCTGTTCATACCGATAATCCATTACCGGCCAAATATACGGTCACGGAACCTCTTCAACGCCAGGTACGATTCTTTGGGTTCGAGTCCCGCCGTCATAAGCCCGCTGTCGGGAACGGCACTATCCGCGACGTCGGTGAAATTAGAATACATAACCCCGTCAATGCACGCCTTGCTGAGCGCTATCCTGTAAAACTGGTCGAGCCATTCCGCCTGTTTAAGCTTGTCCCAGGGGCCATGCCAGAAACCCGCAATGTCGGAATCGCCATCACAGCCTGGGACCTCGACATTAGTGATATATATCGGCCTCGATATAGGAGCGTAGGAGTCCAGAATTGCCGAAATCTGCATCATATCGCGGACGTGCATGCCCGATTCGCCGGAGCCGAAACGCATAGTAAGTCCGAAGGCGTCGAAATTTATTCCGCTCTGGATGACCATATCCATATAGACCAGCGGCGGAATTGTGTCGGAGGTCTGCCCGTAATACTCGCCCCAGGGATTGCTGACCTCTATTATCCTAAGCGCGCGTTCGGAAGCGGTCTTGACCGCCCTGTTGGCCGCGCGGGTTATCTCCAGCACCTGCTCGAAACCAAATCCGAAATGATTAAAGGCGTTAAGCCCGCTGACAACGCACCAGGTCCTGACCATACCGCCATACCTGGAAGCGGCGGCTGAAACAAACTCGTATGCGTACTCGCGAATCTTCTCAAAATCGGGGTGGCTTTCGAGCAGCCACTTCGGCAGATATTCTTTGGTAAAGCAAAGCAAAGGCCCCGCGCCAATGGCGAGTTTTCTTTTGCTGAGCATAGTTATACAGGCGTCGAGTTTTGAAAAGTCGTATTTGCCTCTTTCCAGCTCAATATGTCCCCAGTTGAAAGGCACCATCGCCAGGCCGAATATGCCGGCCAATTGCTCGAGGTAAGCCGGGTTAGTAACCTGCTTAGGGTCAACCCAGCAGCCGAGACAGCCGCGGCCAAACCCGTGATTTTTACCTCTTGCCGTGAAAAGCAGCTTGGCGTGTTTGGCCGCCAGCGATTCCGAAAACGCCATCGCTTTTTGCAGCGCCTGGTCGGCAAGCTGCGAGGCGGCTGGTCCGTCAGTAATTTCTTGGATGGCCTTGATGAATAAATCCTGGATATCGCCATACAGCGCAGCGGTATCTTCGGCGTCCTCGAAAATCGACCAGTCCTCGCGTTTGTTGATGATTTGCATAAGCCGGCCACGGGTCAGCTCCAGATTAAGATTATACGGCTCAGGCCTTTCGGGCAGACAGGTCGTCGAAAGCAGAATCTTGCCGAAACCCTCAACGGGCCACAGCAACGCCACGCCAGCGGTTTCCTCGCTTGGCTTGTAGCACTCCAGAATGCCATCTACAAAGCTGACCTGCGCCTTGCGAATCGCCATACCGTCGGAGCCGAAAAGATACGCGCCGTGAAGGGCGAAATCCGTTACTTGTTTGCCGTTGTTAAAAATCTGAAATTTCACGGTATCCCTTTATCAGAAATAAATTATTTTGCCATATCTTAAACAATCGTGTGATTATAACATCAGCCGCTCTAAAGGCAAATAACCTTAAGACCATTTTCTCTCGATAGCAATTTGAGCTGTCAGAGATTGACGGCGATGCCGCGGTCGCGGAGATATTCTTTCATCTGGGTAATTGTGTAGCTTTCGAAGTGAGTGATTGAGGCCATAAGGACGGCTTCGGCATGGCCTTTGACGACGGCGTCGTAAAGGTGTTCGAGAGTGCCCGCGCCGCCTGAGGCGATTACGGGAATATTGACCGCGTCGGCTACCGCGCGGGTCAATTCAATATCATAGCCCTTCTGGGTGCCGTCGGCATCCATACTTGTAAGCAGAATCTCGCCCGCGCCGCGTTTTGCGCCCTCAACTGCCCATTCGACCGCGTCGATATCGGTCGCCTCGGTGCCCGCCTTGACAGTAACCTGCCAGTGTCCCGCTTTAGTTTTCGACCTGCGGGCGTCAATAGCAAGAACGACGCACTGGTTGCCGAATCGCTGGGCGGCCTGGGTGAGAATATCGGGTTTTTTTACCGCGGCAGTATTCACGGAACATTTTTCCGCGCCGCTTCGCAAAAGTTCATCCATCTGCTCAACGGTGCTTATGCCCCCCCCTACCGTAAACGGGATAAAGACGTTTTCGGCAACTTTGCGAACAAGGTCAACGATTGTCTTTCGCGAGCGAATCGTCGCGGTGATATCGAGAAAGACAAGCTCGTCGGCACCATCCTCGCTATAACGCGAGCCAAGCTCGACCGGGTCGCCGGCGTCTCGAAGATTCAAAAAATGCACGCCCTTCACCACCCGGCCATCTTTAACGTCAAGACAAGGGATTATTCTTCTGGTCAGCATCAGTTACCCCTCCCATTGGCAATCCGGGCGAAGTTGCTAAGCACCTGGAGGCCCTGCTGGCCGCTTTTTTCGGGGTGGAACTGTGTGCCATAGACATTGCCCTTCTGGATGGACGCGGGCAGTTTGAAACCATAGTCGGTATAGGCAACTTTGGCGGTTTTGTCTGTAACATTGGCGCAGAATGAGTGCGCGAAATAGAAGTGCTTTTCGCCTCCCAAGCCGGCGAATAACACCATATCATTTGGCAATACAACCTTGTTCCAGCCCATGTGCGGTATTACCCGGCCCGGCGGGATGGGAACAACATCGCCCGATACGAGGCCCAGCCCATTGTGTGTGCCGAATTCGGAGCTTTTGTCAAAAAGCATCTGGAAACCCACGCAAATACCGAGCAGGGGTTTACCCGCCAGGGCAAGGTCTTTGATTACCGAACCGAGTGAGCCGAGGGCGTTTACCGCAAATCCGAAGGCGGCAACACCCGGCAGTACCAGGGCAGAAGCGGCCTCAATTTTCCTACGGTCACAGCTCAACTCGACCGGGCAACCCAGGTGATCAAAGGCGTTGCAGACGCTTTTTACATTCCCAACGTTATAATCGATAACTACAAGCATATAAAAAATCAAACCCCAAGTTCAATCGAACTTCAGCCGATGAATCGAGTATTATAGTTTAGCAAATTTAAATTGCCAGTCGAATACAATCGCCTTACAATGTAGTATCAGTAAAACTGATACTGCTGTAACGTGCTTCGCCTGCGGTTTCGGTTCAGTGATAATGTAACCCGTTGTCCGGAAAGACAGTAGAATTGCATTTGAGGGAACAGAAATGTGCGGCATAGTGGCATATTTGGGTCAAAGGGCAGCTCAGCCAATCATTATCGAGGGTCTGAAACGCCTCGAATATCGCGGTTACGACTCGGCAGGCGTGGCCCTGCTGAGCAACGGCGTTATTAAGATACAAAAGACAAGCGGCAGGATAGCCGCTCTTGAGGCGATTCTCGATAAGCCCAACGAGGGAGAAACTCTCGGCCTTGGGCATACCCGCTGGGCGACTCACGGCGTTCCAAACCAGATAAACGCCCATCCACACAAAGATTACACCGGCAAAATAGCCGTAGTTCACAACGGCATCATCGAAAACTACACGACACTGAAGACCTGGCTGCAAAGCGAGGGTGTTACCTTCGTCAGCGATACCGATACCGAGGTGGTAGCGAACCTGATTGGCTATTTTTACGAAAAGTGCGATACAGGCGACAAACAATCGCCTCTGCCGAAACTTCTTGACGCAATACAGGATACCGTCAGCAGTTTTATGCCTTCTCTTACCCTGAAGAAACCACAGGGCCAGAACAAGTTTGAGTGGGCGGTACAGCGGGCGTTGCAGCAAGTACACGGCACTTACGGGCTTGGGATACTGTGCGCGGACTGCCCGGATATGTTCATCGGAGCCAAAAAGGGAAGCCCGCTGATTCTGGGGGTAAGTGAAGGCGAATATATCCTCGCATCGGACGCAGCGGCGATTGTTGAGCACACGGCAAGGGCAATTTACCTTTCGGACAACGAAATGGTAATCGTTACAGCGGACGGATTCCATACCAAGACCATTGATAACATCGCGGTAACCAAGTCGCTTGAGAACATCGAATTCTCGCTCGAACAAATCGAGCTTGGCAAGTTCAAACATCACATGCTCAAGGAAATCTTCGAGCAGCCCACGGCACTGGCCACCTGTATGGGAGGCAGGATTGACCCGCAAAAAGACAGAATCCACTTGGGCGGCGTCAATGATTACCTGCGGGCGATGACGCATATAAAACGGATAATTATCACCGCCTGCGGGACGGCGTTTCACGCAGGGCTGGTCGGCGAATTCCTCTTCGAGCAACTGGCGAGAATCACCACCGAGACCGAATACGCCAGCGAGTTTCGCTATCGCAATCCAATCGTGGAAGACGGCACAACCGTTATCGCGATAAGTCAGTCGGGCGAGACGGCGGACACGCTTGCCGCCGTGGAACAGGCAAAAGAGCGCGGCGCAACGGTGCTGGGCATAGTCAACGTCGTCGGCTCATCAATCGCCCGCGCCACCGACGCAGGGGTATATCTGCACGTAGGTCCCGAAATCGGCGTGGCAAGCACAAAGGCATTCACTGCCCAGGTAACCGTGCTGACGATGCTTGCTATTGAGCTTAGCAGAAGAAGACACATAAGCAGCGATGAAGCGACAAGATATATCAAAGAGCTGACTAAAATACCGGATAAAATCTCACGCATCCTTGAACAATCGGAGGACATCCGAAAGATTGCCCAGGCGAACATCAACCAGAACAACTGGCTTTTCCTGGGCCGGGGCGTCAATTATCCCGTCGCGCTGGAAGGAGCATTGAAGCTCAAGGAAATAAGCTATATTCACGCCGAAGGATTGCCCGCTGCGGAAATGAAACACGGCCCCATCGCACTGATTGTGGATGGTATGCCCGCGGTATTCATCGCCACTAACGGCCCTCAATACGAGAAAATCATAGGCAACATTTCCGAGGTCCGGGCAAGAAAGGGCAAAACCATTATCGTCGCCACCGAAGGCAACGACCACATCAAACAGTATGCCGATTACCTGATAACCGTACCTGACGCGCCGGAATTGCTTCAGCCGATACTCACCGTCATACCGCTACAGTTGCTGGCATATCACGCGGCTGTCCTACGCGGCCACGATGTCGATAAGCCACGCAACCTGGCAAAGAGCGTTACGGTCGAGTAACAATGCGAAGAAGGATTCAAAACGGATTCACCATCGTCGAGCTGCTCGTCGTCATTGGGATAATCGCCGCATTAACAGCTATACTTTTGCCGGGGCTGGGAAAAGCCAGGGGAATGGCAAGGCGGGTAAGTTGCGGCTCCAACCTGCGTCAAATCGATATGGCAATGCACCTGTACCTAAGCGAAAACAAGGACACATACCCCTGCGCCCAAGACCCCCTGCCCAAAAAGCAGCCGACAGACCCCAATATCTGGCTTTGGATGGGACGCGGCTTCCGGAATTTCATCACGCCATACTTCGGCGAAAAAATCGATATCAATAATCCGTCTGTCCTCAGATGTCCCGGCGACCAAACGCCTGCCAGCACATACGAGGCCACAAGCTACGCATACTCAATGGCTTTTTATCACAGCCCACAACAGATTAACGATATGAATAGCTCGACGGACAATTATCAGAATTCGAGACCTTCAATTTCGCAGGAAGCCGACAGGGTTGCCAAGCCGGCAGGGAAAATCATTGTCGGCGACTGGAACAGCAACCATCAGCGACTCAATCCTGGAGAAGACAAGGGGTGGTGGAACGGACTGGGCTGTCGAAACTTTTTGTTCATCGATGGACGGGTGCAACTGCTGCAAGCCGGTAAAATCCGCAAAGCCAACGACGGAAATCCTAATCCAAATCTGACAATCGACGGCATCGAAGGCATTGACTGGCCACAATAATTATCGCGGCTGTGGCAGGCCATCTTAAATTGCCGATATAATAACAAAGAGAATCTTCGTTTCACTTGCTTATGCGAGGTGAAAAATGGGAAAAAACAGATTAGTCGTCAGGTTGCTCATAATACTGGTTCTCACAATCTCGCTTGCCGGCTGCAGAGATGACAAGAAGCAAAGAGCCCTTGTCGAAGAAGTTGCCCGTGCAAAAGCCGAAGCCGTCAAGCTCAAGGCGGAGACGGTGCAGTTGAAAAGCGAAATCAGCTACCTTAACGAAAAACTTGTTACCGCTAACCAGGCAAGAGACAACGCGCAGATACAGTTAGACCATATGATTAAAGACAGCAACTCGGCGGTAACCAATGAGGATAACATTCAGCAGGAAAACGACAAACTCCGGAAGCTGCTGGCAGAGCAGTTAAAAAAGGACAATGAGCTGGAAAAACGGATTGAAAATCTCAAGGCGGTAATACGCGAACTCCAAGCCAGAATTGAGCAGCCACCGGTAACAGAACAAACACCAAAAGATAAACAGAATTAGAACCGTTATCGATTGTTCAGCTTGCCCGTGATGTAATTGACTATCGAATCAACGGTGAACAAATCGCCGAGCTTATTGATATCCGGATCGTTTTGGAACGCTGATAAATCAGTGTGAGGCATCTTACTTTTCAATTCAACGAGACCTTTGGCGGTTAATTTACCGTGGCTGACCAGCTCGTGATTGTTCATCAGCGTTTCGACGGGGAAAAGCTCTTCGCGCGGGATTTTTATGCCGAATGCCTTTTCCAGTCGAAAGACAATGTCTAAAAAGTCAATGCTCTCCGCCCCAAGGTCGCCCATCAGCGTCGCCGAACCTTTAACCTCTTCTTCATCAACTCCCAAGGCGTCAACCAGCACATCCCGCACCTGCTCGAAGACCTGTTCTTTTGTGGCTGCCATATTCTCTTCTCCTTTTAGGCCAAGCCCCGTCAATATTCCTGCTGCCGCCTTCAAATCGATGGTTAAATTACTGTAATTATTCCCTGGATGCAACACCTCAATATCTCAAAAACACCTTTACAAATAACGAAACCTATGCTATAATTCGCTTGTTTTAGAGGATAAGCCAAAATTATATGGCGATGAGGCCGGACAGCAGCAGGCAGAGTAAAAGAGGAGCGATATGAATTGCCGGCTTTGTCGGTAACTCGCAGAGGTGATGTCAATAACACCCTTTTTTAGGAGGTCAGGGTAATGAAGACAAATACAACCATATCTTTTATTGCGTCGGCAATCCTGCTGGTTTGCTCAACCGCACCGGTCTATGCTTCCACCCCGTGGCTGCACACGGAAGGCAACAAAATCAAAGACCCCTGCGGCAACACCGTTATTCTGAGAGGCGTCGATTTGATTGACCTTGGTTTTCTCGAGTACTGGCATGGCGGGGCTATTGCGATGATTGACCGGCTGACGGACAAAACCGATACTCAAGGCAACTCTCCCGGCTGGTACCCAAAAGTAGTCAGGATTAACATTACCCCGCCCGATGCAGTAGGATGGGGTTGGCCGGTACCATTTGACACTACGGATTGTTCTTTTTATTACGACCTTCTCAGACCGGTTGTCGATTACTGTAAGTCAAAGGACATTTATGCAATTATCGACTGGCATTATGTCGCCAACACATATGACCATCGCGATACAACAAGCCAGTTCTGGGAATATATAGCGCCTAGATTTGCCAATGATTCGCACGTCCTTTTCGAGCTTTTTAATGAGCCGATTAATGATTTTTCCGGCGATTGGATCTTCAATAGCAACGACACCGTTGACTGGCTTACCGTCAGACAAGATATGCAGACGTGGACCAATATCGTGCGGACTTATGCGCCTAAAAATCTCATCCTTGTGGCCGGCTTGAACTATGCCCAGGTACTTAAGCCGATAATCGATTATCCAGTAGATGGAAACAACATCGTCTATGTTGTGCATATTTATCCGGGCCATTATTTTAACTGGTGGTGGTCGAATAGTTATGAGTATTTTTCGAGAAGTCATCAGGATGAGATAATTTCCTGTTCCGCCGTGTATCCTGTTATGATGACGGAATGGGGATTCAGCCAAAGCTATAGCCAGAGCAATGGCGACACAGCCCTCGACGGCACGATTAGCAACTATGGCCAGCCCTTGATGGACTTTATCGAAGGACTCGGAATCAGCAATTCCGCCTGGGTGGCGAGCTATAACTGGGGTCCACCTATGTTCTTTAACCCTGACCCCGAAAATTGGTCGAACCCGACAGGCCAATGGCCTCTTCGTGTTGGAGAAGGCGAAATGGGAGGTTTCGTAAAAGACACACTTTATGCGAAGAGAAATGCCAACCAGCCCTGTGGCGGCAAAATTGATTTATCCTCGACAAGCTTTAACTTCGGAGAAATCGAGCTTGGGCAATCAAAAGTGCTTACTGCGAATATTTCAAATACAGGCTGCAATCCGCTTATAATCACCAGCGCCGGAATTAAGACGGACTTTGCGCTTGTCTCGCTGCTGCCGTCATCGACAACCATTCAGCCGGGTGAAACCTTACCTATGAGTATGACCTATAGCCCAACGGTTTTCGGTAACAACTCGGCCGTGCTTCAGATTAACAGTTCCGACGTGGATAATCCCACAATAGAAATTCCGCTAATCGCCAAAGGCATATTACCATCTTTGACGCCCTCTTTACGGATAGCCAACATCCTGGCCTTATTCGACAAATACGTCAAAGACGGTTCACTGCAATGGGTCAGCAAAACTTCTTCACGGCCCGATTACCACCTGAACATCTTGAAAAATCTGATTCAGTCGGCCAAGTCATCGATTGACCGCGGAAAATACACGACGGCCTGCGGACAGCTAACGAAAATTCAAAAATACTTCGACAGCACGAACACATCGCCCGGCCATGTAGAAGGCACGGGGGCCGTGAATCTGGCGAACGAAATTAATAAGTTGATGCAGGCCCTCGGATGTAAATAACCGAAAACAGCTTACTGATTAAGGGCTGCGAGAAACAATTTCGCAGCCCTTTTTTTGCGCAAAATTATGCCTGGCAAAAACGGCGATATCGCTATTAACGCTTCCGGTTTCGGGGTAACCCCTCTCAGATTACCTCAAAGAGGCAATAAAAATCGGGGTGACTGGATTCGAACCAGCGGCCTCTTGGTCCCAAACCAAGCGCTCTAGCCAAGCTGAGCTACACCCCGCATAACGGTCAAACTGAACCGTAAAGGCATATTCTACACGCAACCACAGGATATTGCAACAAAAACGACACCTAAACACCCGCCTCATCCCCAGGGGACGGGCGAGGTCTCGCCAAAGGCGGAGATGACAGAAAACAAAAACAGAGGAAAATCATCATTGCCAAACACATCGGCAGTTGCTATAATTCCCCGTTTCAAAGGCAGTATGAGCGTATAGGTGTGAATAGCGGCGTTTTTTCGCAAAGGAGTATGTTAGATGTCAAGAGAATGTCATTATACGGGCAAAAGAGTATCGTTCGGCAACAAGATTGCCCGTCGCGGTAAGGCCAAGTACTTAGGCGGCGTCGGTCGCAAGATTACCGGTATCACCCGAAGAAAGTTCAAGCCGAATATCCAGAAGGTTCACGCCATTGTCGATGGCAAGGTAACCCGGATAAGGGTATCAACCAAGGCGCTGAAGATGGGGCTTGTTCAAAAACGGCTGAAACGCAACTACAAACCCGCCGAGAAGAAGGCCAGTTAACGGGAGTAGTTTGGTCACAGAATCTTCCTGAGCGAGGCGGGCTGCGCCTCGCTTTTTTTATTTAGTTTGGGCGGTATGGACAAAAAAATAGACAAATCGCAGGTGAAAAAGGTCGCCAAATTAGCCCGGCTGGATTTGAGCGAAGCCGAGATAGAGGAGTTCGCGGGGCAACTGAACGCCATTATCGACTACGTTGAGAGAATGAATACGCTTAACACCGAAGGCGTCGAGCCGATGGCGCACTGCCTGCCGGTAAGCAATGTATTCCGCCAGGACATCATAAAAGAATCCCTGGGAACAGAAAAAACACTGGCAAACGCACCGGAGCAGGATGGCGCATTTTTCAAAGTGCCAAAAATTCTCGAAGAACCGTAACCATTTATGATTTCTGATTTACGATTTATGATTGAAAGATGAGAACGCAATATGAAAACAGGAAAGTTTGTGCAAGGTTTGGTGTGTTTGGGGTTAATGGTTTGTGTTGGATGCGGAACAACAATGGACGCTAAATCCGAAAAGGCAGGCGAGCAGAGTAAGCATATGCTCAACAAAAAGATTATGAAAGTCGCAGATTGCAATTATCTCTTGTATTTGCCCGCCGACTACAGCAAAGGTGACAAGAAATGGCCCTTGATATTGTTCTTGCACGGCGCCGGAGAAAGAGGACGCAACCTTGAAGAGCTCAAAAAACAAGGACTCCCCAAGATGATTGCGCAGGGTAAAAGTTTTGATTTTGTTATCGTTTCACCCCAGTGTCCAATGGACTTGTGGTGGCCTGAGCAGACTGACATCCTGATAACTCTGCTCGATGAAATTGAGGCAAAATACCGTGTCGATACCGACAGGGTTTATCTGACCGGCCTGAGCATGGGCGGATTCGGGACGTGGACGCTGGCAGAAAAATATCCGAACCGGTTCGCAGCCATTGCGCCGATATGCGGAGGCAGCGAACAATATGCCGCCTACAAGCTCAGGCGGGTTCCCGTCTGGGCATTTCACGGCGCGAAAGACAATACCGTGCCTCTGGCAAGGTCGCAGGATATGGTAAATGCCATCAAAAAAATCGGTGGAGACGCGAAATTGACGATTTACCCTGAAGCCGAGCACGACTCGTGGACGGAAACCTACAATAATCCGGAGCTTTATGAGTGGTTTTTGTCACACAAGATAAGCGACAGGACAAAGTAACGGATTCGCAATGAACCAATTAAGCGCTAAACAATTACGAGATAAGATTGCAACACGCCAGACCAGCAGCGTCGAGGCGACAAAGGCGGTCTTTGCGCGTATAGCGAAGATAGAGCCGACTATTGGCGCGTTTATCAGCACCTTCGAAGAGCAGGCGATTGCCCGTGCAGCCGAGATTGACAAGCGTATCGCCGCCGGGGAAAAAGTCGGGCAGTTAGCGGGTGTGCCGGTCGCGGTAAAAGACGTTATGTGCACGACGTTTGGAACGACGACCTGCGCGTCGAAAATATTAGCCAATTTCCACGCACCATATAATGCAACTGTTGTTGAAAAATTGTTGGCAGCCGACGCGATTATAATCGGAAAAACCAACTGCGACGAATTCGCAATGGGTTCGAGCACCGAAAACTCGGGGCTGAAGCAAACCGTAAACCCGTGGGACACAAAGCGTGTTCCGGGAGGCAGCAGCGGCGGTTCAACAGCGGCTGTCGCGGCTGGATTATGTTACGCCGCACTCGGTTCAGATACGGGCGGCTCGATACGACAGCCCGCGAGTTTGTGTGGCGTTGTTGGATTGAAACCAACATACGGACGAGTATCACGATATGGCCTTGTCGCGTATGGTTCGAGTTTGGACCAGATTGGGCCTATTACGCAAACGGTTGAAGATTGCGCCTTGATGTTAAATGTTATCGCAGGCCACGACCCGGCTGACAGCACCAGCGTCGATGAAAAAACCTCCCCGGTTACTGATTACCTCGCGAAATTGAATGAGTCGGTGAAGGGATTAAAAATCGGCATCGCGTCGAGCTTTAATGCCGGGGCCGATGAACAGGTGCGAAAGGCAATCGATGAGGCAATACAAACCTATAAAAAACTCGGGGGCACTATAGTGGAAATTGATATGCCCCACTTGGATTACGCGATAGCGGCTTACTATATGGTCGCAACCGCTGAGGCATCGAGCAATTTGGCGAGATACGACGGCGTGCATTACGGGCACAGGACAAAAAACCCGAATGACTACATCGAAGTTTACACAAAATCCCGCGCCGAGGGTTTCGGCAAAGAAGTCAAACGCCGGATAATGTTAGGCACATACGCACTATCGAGCGGCTACTACGATGCTTACTATCTGAAGGCCCTGAAGGTGCGGAACCTGATACGCGGCGATTTTGTGCGGGCATTTGAAAAATGCGACTGCATTATGATGCCCGTAGCCCCCACTACCGCTTTCAAAATAGGCGAAAAGGTCGATGACCCGCTGAAGATGTACCTGTCGGACATTTACACTATCGCAGCCAATTTAGCGGGCATACCCGGCATAAGCATACCCTGCGGCTTTGACGACAAGCAATTGCCAATCGGCCTGCAAATACTGTCGCCGGCGTTCAGTGAGGAAAAGCTGTTGCGAATAGCGCAGATGTATGAAAAGCAAACTGACTGGCACAAGAAGAGACCATTGATTTGAGTAATGTAGATTATAAAGTTTTGGTGGGTTTGGAAATTCACGTGCAGCTTTACACGCGGACGAAGATGTTCTGCGGCTGTGAGCTCGCTTTCGGCGCAGAGCCGAACAGCAGGGTTTGCCCCGTGTGTCTCGGTATGCCCGGGTCATTGCCCGTTATGAATAAACAGGCGGTGGAATTTTCGATACTGGCGGGGCTTGCGCTTAATTGCCAGATTCCGTCTTTCACCAAATGGGACCGCAAAGGATACTACTACCCGGATTTGCCCAAGAATTACCAGATAAGCCAGTATGATTTGCCACTGGCGTTAAACGGCTATATCGAAATACCGGCAAAAGACGGATCGTTCAAGAAAATCAGAATAAAACGTGCGCACCTTGAAGAGGACGCAGGTAAAAACCTGCATACAGCCGGAAACTTCTCACAGGTGGACTTGAATCGCGCGGGCACCCCCTTGCTGGAGATTGTTACCGAGCCGGATATGAACACCGCAGCCGAAGTGCGGACACTGGCGGAAGAATTGCAGCGGATTGTCAGATACCTTGGCGTATCGGAAGCGGATATGCAAAAAGGGCATATGCGTTTCGAGCCGAATGTGAATCTCATAATTAATCGCGCAGGCCAGGAATTCAAAACACCAATCGTCGAAGTAAAGAATCTCAACAGCTTCAAGGCGCTGGAAAACAGCATCAACTATGAAATAGGCAGACAGCTCGACCGGTTCCTCGAAACCGGCGAAACAATGGAGATGGGCAACAAAAGCACACGCGGCTGGGACGACGCGAAGGAAGTTACGGTCCTGCAAAGAGAAAAAGAAGAGGCACACGATTATCGTTATTTCCCCGACCCAGATTTGGTGCCGGTGCGAGTAAATGAGCAGTGGCTTAATGAAATCAAATCCCGGCTTTGCGAACTGCCGTTTTCAAGGCGGATGCGATATACCAAGGAATACAGTTTGAACGATTACGATGCGGGCGTGCTGACCAATGACCGTCAAGTCGCTGATTTTTTCGAAGCAACGGTACAGGCTGGCGGCGAACCGAAACGCGTTTGCAATCTCCTGACACAGGTAGGATTAAAGCTGGCAAATGCCCGCGGATGTGCTATCACAGAACTTGGCCCTAAGCCAGCCGATATTGCCCAGCTTGCCAAAATGGCACAAACAGGCGAAATCAGCGCAACAGCCGCAAATACCATCTTGGAGGAAATGGTAAAAACAGGCAAAGCCCCGCGAGAACTTGCTGAACAACTGAACCTGATTCAAAAAAGCGACGCGGGCGAATTAGAGGGGATAGTTGACGAGGTGCTCAAGAGCAACCCGCAGGCAGCCGCGGATTTCAAAGAAGGCGGCAAAAAAAGCGGCAAGGCAAAGGGCTTTCTGCTTGGCCAGGTAATGCAAAAAACAAAAGGCAGAGCAAATCCAAAAGTGGCTTCTGAAATTCTCGATAAAAAGCTCGCCTGAACTTTATTTCCTACTGCAACACAGGTAATTCATAAGAAGTGTCAATTTCTGTCACATCTACCGAGATTTCGCTGGACACTCTCCGCCTTTGGGCTAAAATTATTTCAGATAAAGGGACAATAATATGGCAGGGAGTATGTGCAAACTCGGCACGTTCATTTGGCGTGCGACAAGTGGTAGCACGGCGAGGAAAGACCTTTTTGTTTGCCCAACAGAGATGGAATACATAGACGGGCGATTTGAGCAACTGGCGTGGCTGGCAATAGGGAGCAAATGGCGTAGCGGGCAAACGAGAGAAAGGTGAGAAGATGGCAAGAAACAAGGCAAGTCGGAGAGAGGGAGGTCTCAAGGTTGAAGGGCCTGCGAGTTCGCCGGAATACGGGTCGCGAAAAGGAAAGGGAGTATTTCCGATTGTTGGCATAGGAGCGTCGGCGGGCGGGCTGGAGGCACTCGATGGATTTTTCCGGCATATGCCGTCGAATAGCGGGATGGCGTTTGTTGTAATCCAGCATTTGGCCCCTCAGCATATTAGCGCGATGGACTCGCTTCTGAAACGGTACACGGAGATGCAGGTCCTGAATATCGAAGATGGGATTAAAGTTAAGCCGGACCATATCTATCTGAACCCACCCGATAAGCACGTTGTGATAATGAACGGCAAGCTATGCCTGATGGAGCCAAAGGAACCCCATGGGGTGAGGATGCCTATCAATTATTTTCTGCGCTCTCTCGCGGAGGACAAGGGCGAAAAAGCAATCTGTATTATCCTCTCGGGAACCGGGTCGGACGGGACTTTGGGGTTGAAGGAGGTGAAAGGCAAGGGCGGTCTTGCGCTGGCTCAGGATGAGAGGCAAGCCAAGTTTGACGGCATGCCGCGAAACGCGATAGATACGGGTCTGGTGGACTTTGTTTTGCCTGTTGAGAGAATGGGCGTTGAGCTGATGAAATACTCGCAGCATCCGTATGTTGGGGGTAAGCGGAACGGGACGGATAAAAAGCAGCTTGGCGACTATATGCGAAAGATATTCTTCATGATTAGATCGAAAACGGGGCATGATTTTTCGAATTACAAGCAGAGTACGATTCTGCGCCGGACTGAGAGGCGAATGGCCCTAAACCACATTGACCAGATATCAGAGTACGTTCATTATCTTGAGCAAAAACCGGACGAGATTATTGCCCTGTACAAAGACATGCTCATCACGGTAACGAGTTTCTTCAGAGACGCGGAGGCGTTTGAGATTCTTGGTCGAAAGGTGCTGCCGGAGCTGCTCAAATCAAAGCAGGATGGAGGGTCGGTGCGAGTATGGGTTGCGGGGTGCGGCACAGGTGAAGAAGCGTATTCCATGGCGATACTGCTGGCCGAAGTCATGACAAACCTGAAAAAGCATCTGGAAGTTCAGATTTTCGCCACGGACCTGGACTCTGATGGAATCGAGCTCGCACGGACTGGGCTATACCCTGATAGTATTACCGCAGATGTTTCAGCGGAGCGACTGCAGCGTTTCTTCGTAAAAGAGGATGTCGGTTTCAAGATGAAGAAACATATTCGGGAAATGGTTGTCTTCGCCGCTCATGACCTTGCCAAGGACCCGCCTTTTTCGAAATTAGACATGGTCTCATGCAGAAATGTTCTTATCTATATGGACGCTTTGCTTCAAAGAAAGATATTGCGTCTGTTCGATTACACGTTGAATCCGGAAGGGGTCTTGTTACTGGGCACATCCGAGACCATCGGAGGTCTTACAGAAAGATTTGAGCCGATAGATGCCAAGTGGAGAATCTTCAGACACAAAGGGACTGTCTCCAAAACGCATATGGCACATCCCCTTGCAGTATTTGATAACTTCAAGGATGAAGGGCAGGGCGCAAGAGGGGCCGATATCAGGAAATTAGCCGAAAGGACAATTCTTCAGAGTTATGCGCCGCCGTGCGTTCTGGTGGACAAGAAATATAACGTCGTTTATTTTAACGGCAGGACGGAAATGTACTTGTCACCGCCTGTGGGCGAACCGACCTTTAATGTCTTGAAGATGGCTCACGACGAGCTACGCTACAAGTTGAGCACAATGCTCCATAAGGCAGGCACACAGAAAAAGACGGTTGTTTGTGAAGGAGTGAAAATAAGACATAACGGTGCTCTTCTAACGATAAACCTCATAGTCAGGCCTATTACCGAACCGGCGGCCATGAGCGGCTTGTTGATGGTTGTATTTGAGAGCAAAAAAACTGTGGGCAAACTGTCCAGGAGGAAAGAAAAGAAAACTGCGGTGAGCAATGACGTTGAGCCGCGGGAAGAAGCTCTTGAACAGGAATTGCAATCCACAAAAGAGTGTCTTCAGACAACAATAGAAGAGATGGAGACCTCTAATGAAGAGCTACAGTCAACGAACGAGGAATTGCAAAGCACAAACGAGGAGCTGGACACGTCGAGAGAGGAGCTGCAATCAACCAACGAGGAGCTGCAGACAATGAACTCGGAGCTTCAGGAGAAGGTTGAGGAATTGTCAAGCACCAACAACGATCTGAGCAATCTGCTTGGCAGCACTGATATAGGAACGTTATTTCTTGACAATAATCTTAGAATCAAACGTTTTACGCCAGCAACGCGTGCTTTTTTCAAAATCATCGATAGCGATGCGGGCAGGCCAATCAGTGACATTGTTCATAACCTGGCATACGACGGCTTTCTTGAAGATATCAAGCAGGTTATCGATAATCTCGGACGCATAGAGAGAGAGCTGCAGACCAGGGAAGGCGGGTCGTACATTATGCGGATTCTTCCGTACCGAACAGCTGAAAACGCTGTTGACGGTGTGGTAGTTACCTTTATTGACATCACGGCTCAAAATAAGTCGAAGGAACGTGAAGTCACCGCAAAAGCAGCACAGGTTTATACACAGGCCATTTTGGATACTGTTCGGGAGCCGCTGGTGGTTCTGGATGAGGACCTTCGCGTTATGTCGGCGAACAGGCCTTTTTACGAAACTTTCAAGGTCAATCGCGAGAATACCGAACAGAAACCGATTTACGAACTTGGGGACGGTCAGTGGAATATTCCGCGATTGCGAGAGCTTTTGGAGCGGATTTTGCCTGAAGATAAGCAGTTTAAGAACTTTGAGGTTACCCACGATTTCCCAGGTATTGGGCGCAGAGTGATGCTTCTCAACGGCCGGCATATCTTGCAGGAGAGCCAGGATACGCAGAGAATTTTGCTTGCCATCGAGGATATTACCCATAGCCGCGAGAAAAAAAGGACCTGAGTAAGCCGGTTTTTTGTTTTGTCAGATTTGCATTCGTCGAGGAGTTTGAAAAATGAGGACAACGAAGGACAAACCAAACGATTCCATGAATCTTCGCGAGCAGGCGGAGAAGAGAGCGAAGCAACCGATAGTGGAGTTTCGGAGGCAACATGGGGAGGACACGGCCGAGCTGATTCACGAGTTGCGTGTGCATCAGATTGAGCTGGAAATCCAGAATGAAGAGCTTAGGAACGCCCAGTTGGAGCTTGCTGACTCTCGGAACAAGTATTGCGAACTGTATGACTTTGCTCCTGTGGGTTATTTTACCCTGAATAAGGAGGGACTGATTGTCGGAGCAAATCTTACCGGCGCCGCCTTTCTGGGTGAGGAAAGAGACAATTTACTGAAGAGCAAATTCTCTCATTTCATTGTCCCAGGTTCTCAGGACGATTTCTATTTACACCACAAGCAAGTCGCTGAAAGCGGGACCACGCAGAGCTGTGAAGTCAAACTGCGCAGGAAAGACGGCACTGAATTCCCTGCTCAATTGGTGAGTGTCGCCGTTGCGAAGCAAAAGAGCGAATATGACCAGTTTCGTATGACAATGATCGATATCACCGCACGCAAGCAGGCGGAGCAAAAGCTCAAGGAGAGCGAGACGAGATTCAGAGAGCTGTTTAACAATATGAGCAGCGGGGTTGCGGTTTACGAGGCAGTTGACGACGGCTCAGATTTTGTTTTCAGGGATTTCAATGCGGCAGGGCAAAGAATAGATAAAACCAGAAGAGAATACGCTGTGGACAAACGAGTTACACAAGTGTTCCCCGGTGTTAAGGCGATGGGTCTGTTGGATGTCTTCCGGCGAGTATGGCAAACCGGAAAGGCCGAGCAGCACTCAACGACCCTTTACAAAGACAGCCGAATTGGGGGATGGCGAGAAAATTATGTATATAAACTGCCGAGCGGCGAAATAGTGGCGGTTTATGACGACGTGACTGAGCGGCAAGTAGCAGAGGAACGCCTGCAAGAAGAACGCAATCTCCTGCGAACGCTGATAGACCACATACCTGACAAGGTGTATGTAAAAGACAGAGGCAGTCGCTTTATCGCCTGCAACAAATCGACCATTATATCCAATGGCGTAAAGAGAGAAGAAGAACTTATAGGTAAAACAGATTTTGATTTATATGAACAGGCCTTGGCGCAACAGTATTTTGACAAAGAGCAGGAATTGATGCGAACTGGTCGGCCGATTATTAACTGTGAAATCCAGGCCTCAGATGGCAGCGTTCGCAGTATGCTGGTGACAAAGATACCTCTGCGGGACCACAGCGGTAATATCGTGGGTATGGTCGGAATCAATCGGGACATCACGGAGCGAAGGTTGGCCGAAAGCCAGCTGCAGCAGGAGCGAAATCTCCTGCGAACGCTGATTGACCACATACCCGGGGAGATTTATGTCAAAGATAAAGACGGCCGATTCCTCGCCTGCAATAAACCGGTGGCTGAATTATGGAAAGCACGAAACAAGGGCAGCATTATCGGCAAGACAGATTTCGACCTTTTTGAGCAGGAACGGGCACAACGCTATTTTGACGAAGAGCAGAAAGTAATACAAACCGGCCAACCTATTATTAACCAGGAATCACAGTGCACAGATAAATCAGACACCGCTAATTTCCTTCTCGTAACCAAAGTTCCCTTGCGGGACAGCTCAGGCAATATCACAGGGCTTGTAGGAATTCATCGGGACATCTCCGAACGCAAACAGGTGGAGCAGAAAATACTCGAGTATCAAAAACATCTTAAGCGTCTGGCGGCGCGATTAACGCTGGCCGAGGAAGGAGAACGAAGACGCATAGCAGGCGCGATTCACGACGATATAAGTCAAACGCTTGCCATGGCAAAAATCAAGCTTGACGCCCTTCGAAGCTCACCACCCTCCAAAAAGTCGCCTGCCGAGATTAAACAGATAAGCTCTTGCATAGAAAAAGTGATTCAGGAAACCAGGACATTGACTTTTGAGCTCAGTAATCCAATTCTTTACGAATTGGGTTTCGAGGCCGCTGCCTCCGAATGGCTGAATGAACAGGTTCAGATAAAACACGGTATCGCTACCGAGTTTCTTGACGACGGCAAAGCCAAACCTTTAGACGACAATGTTAAGGTGGTGCTTTTCAGGAACGTCCGCGAACTGCTCACCAATTGTATTAAACACGCCAAAGCGGAAACAATCAGGGTCAGTATCCGCGGAATCGATGATTCGATAGAGGTCATCGTCGAAGACAACGGTGCCGGTTTCGACTCGGTACAAGTCAGGGCAACGGCATTCAAAAAGGCAAAGTTCGGATTGTTCAGCGTCCGCGAGAGTTTGGAAAACATTGGCGGAAGTTTTGAAATAGAATCAAAACCCGGTGCCGGCTGCAAAGCCACAATGGTTGCGCCGATAAAAAACACCCAAACAAATAAGGAGATGTAACCATGCCTACGAGAATTTTATTAGTTGATGACCACGCGATTATTCGCCAGGGTTTGAGCTCGCTTCTGGAAAAACAGCCGGACATCGAGGTGGTCGGAAGTGTTGAGGACGGACGACAGGCAGTGGATACCGTTCGCCAGCTTACACCGGACCTTGTGATTATGGATATCAGTATGCCTAATCTCAACGGTATCGACGCCGCGCGCAAGATAACTGAGGAAATCAACGGCGTGAAGATTATCGCGCTATCCATACACTCCAGCCGGCGGTTCGTTGCCGAAATGCTCAAGGCGGGCGCTTCGGGCTACATACTGAAGGATTGCCTATTTGGCGAACTAATGGAGGCGATAAAAACCGTCCTTGGAGGCGGAATTTATCTAAGCCCCAAGATAACCGGCGTCGTGATAGACGACTATGTCCAGCGTCTCTCGAAGCAATACCAGTCCAACGGACCAACACTTAGCGACCGTGAGCGGGAAGTGCTGCAGCTTTTGTCCGAAGGCAAAAGCACCAAACAAATTGCTCTCCAAATCCATGTCAGCACCAAAACCATTGAGTCGAATCGGCGTAATATAATGGACAAGCTCAAAATCAACAGTGTTGCGGAACTCACCAAGTATGCTGTCCGCGAGGGAATAACACCTCTGGAGTCGTAAACCGAGCAATTAAACGCCAAAAAGCATTTGCCCATTGGCTTTATAGCCACAAAGTGCCATATCCTGACACCGTTATGGCATATATCCTATCTATTATTTAGGTTTTGCGAAGTCGCTTTTTAGGCAATTCCTTCCTGCATTCCGCCCCTAATCGATCGATAATACCACAGGTTACTAATACAAAACGCCCTTTGGGGGGGCGGTAGCCGGTTTATCCGAAAAAAGTGTGGTGTGTTTCTCTTGGGGGGCCAGTCAGGGATGGCTGGTTGCTGCTTCGCCGAGGATGACATTTCAAGTTGGCCGCCTGCGATTTAAAATCGGACGGGGCGGCTTTCTGCGCAATAAAAACCAATCATCGATGTGATTACCTCTGCCCTGAGTTTTTCTGAAAAATTTTGCTCTCGGTGCCGGCAAGCAGACGGACAATGTTGTCCCTGTGGAGAATAAAAACCATAACAGGAATAACAATCCCGACTATCAGCAAGGGCCACAAATCCGCAAAACGCCAGCCGGGGATTATTGCTATGGCCGCAACCAGAATAACGGGAAAAGCAAACGCAGAGGCAAGTGAAGCAAGTGATACATATCGCCAAATCAGCGCAAAGACAACCCAGACCACCAGCGTAATCACCGCGCAAATCGTATAATAGGGCCACAGGCCCAGTGCCACGCCGAAACTTGTCGCAACACCTTTGCCCCCTTTGAAACCAAGATAAATGGGGAATATGTGGCCAAGTATAGCCGCACATCCCACGGCAAGCTGGGCAATCAACTCCCTTGTTGTCTCATTCTCGCCAAGCCATAATCCCGCAGCCAATGTCGGCAACAGGCCCTTGGCTAAATCCAGCACAAAACATACATACGCCCATCGCCTGCCCAAAGCGCGAGACAGATTTGTCGAACCGATATTTCCTGAGCCGACCTTGCGCAAGTCAACTCCATGAGCAACAGCTATGAGCATCCCGAATGATACCGAGCCGAGCAGATACGCCCCGATTAAAAATGCGGCCAATCTCATAGATGCCCTTTCTTTTTCAGTATTTCATCGTAAACGGCTTTAAGCTGCTGCGCGACCCTATCGACCGAAACATTCCGGCGAAGATTGTCACTGATAATCGCATTCGCTGCCCGATTAAGATTATCACGATTAGTGAAGTATTCGATTGCCTCACTTAGCGCAGCAACATCGCGCGGGTCATCAATTGTCCTGCCGTGCCGATTATCCGCAAACAGGTCGATTGCCCCGTTAAATTTCGTGGTTATGACGGGTTTGCCTGCAGCAAGGGCTTCGAGAATAAACCGCGAACAGGGGTCATCGAAAGTGGGTAAAACAGCCACATCGGTCGCCGCAATCAATTCCTGTACGTTGCCGACGTCTCCGAGAAATATGATTTTTTCTTCGACTCCCAGTTTTGCGGCCAGCCGGCGATACGTCGTCGAGCTTGCCCGCCCGGCAACAACCAATCTCGTGGGAGTATTATTATCCGTTTTTTGAAGCCGACCAATCGCCTCCATCAGACAATCGAGACCTTTACGCTTAAAATCATGCCCAACAAAAAGAAACAGAACCGCATTGTCCGTATTTCTTGAACCCAGTTGAGCCAATAACTTGGCCCGCAACGAATCGACACGGGACTTTTCTATCTGTCCGGCCAGCTTGACGCCGTTTGGTATAACCACCATTCTATTTTCAGGAATATGGTAGTGAGCCCTGAACTGCTTCGCCACATAATTGGAAATCGCGACAACCAAAGGCCCAGTTTGTGCTTCTGCGAGCCGACGTTCCGCACCAAACCAAGCGGTCCTGCGAAAATTCAAAAATGCGGTCTTTTTTTTCAACGTCTGAAGAACAGGGCGATATGTTGCGGCCTTGCGGATTATTGATTCAGCAAAAGTCCCGCTCCTCGGCTGATAAATATCCGCAAAGTCAAAAGGCAGAACGCTGTGAAGAATATCGTAATGGGTCTGTTCGGTGTGTTTTTTCAGCGCATTCGCAAAAACCTTATAATTCGTCCTCTTGCCCCCGACATCCGCGCACAGGATATGCACATTTTGGACTGTTGCCTGACCTTTGGCGGCAAGAATATGCGTCTCATAGCCGATTGCACCGATTGCCTCGGCCAATTCACTGACCGAACGCTCAGCTCCGCCAAGCGAGACATCCGCCCGTTCAATTATGATTGCTATCTTTGGTTTCATCCGTCGGTATTATAGCCCGCTTAAGTTTCGAAAGGAACTGCCCTGCCGTGTTTGGCGTCGTGTCTGGCCATACGCCCGGCCTTGCCGGCGATGCGCCTGACAAATATCTTGTCACCAGCGTTAAGTTTTTCCCGCCCAAGATACGCCCGAAGGAATCGCAGCCGGTCAGTTTTTGAAAAGTATCTGGCTGGTGCCGAATAATGCAACTGGGCAACGTCCTTAACACGGTATATTTCACTGAATAACGCCGGCTTAAACACCCTTGCCAAATCTATCAGGTAAAATCGACCATCCGGAACCCTGAATATGTGGCACAGGTACAAATCGCGATGACGGCAGCCGGTATCGTGAAACTTTTTTATAAACAACGCCAATTTTTTTATAAACTGCCTGCGTAAAACTATGGTTTCACTTGTCCCCGGCCCATTAAAAAATCCTGGCAAACTTCGCTCAAGCGATTGACTTTCCCGTATTTCCTCGATGGCCGCAAAACTGCGTCTTTCGAAAAGACCGCCCCAAACCTGTCCCCACGCAATCATTATCGGCGTATTTATTCCCATCGCCGCCAGTTTTTGCGCCGCCTCGACCTCCGCCAGGGCACAAGCAATTCGTTTTTTAGCAGACAACCAGTTTTTTAACTGTGTCATTATCGGCGGATGGTCATATCGTTTAAGAAAAACCGTAGTGGCAGGCGACTCAATTTTAAATTCGATTCGGCTTCGATATGAAGCGAGATTTTCCTTTGTGAGATTTTTCCCCGCCCCAAACGCGAACACCGCCTCGATTGACGTCAGGCCAAGCCGTTCAAAGCCGGTTTTGTATGCAGGGTCGATAAAAAACTCCGTCATATCACACCCCGCTTTCCGAAACTGCCCGTATCCAGAACCTTTGCCGCCGCCTTGCAGACCATTTCGACGGTTATCGCTTCCATACAAAAATGCGACGTTTCCCTGCAAACCGGCTTATCGCAGGGTGCGCATGGAGCATCACCTTTGATAAATACCTCGTCAGCGTAGCCGGGGTCGGTCCACGCCGGGTCATTTGGCCCTACCAGAGTAATGACTTTCCGCTTTAACCCTATTGCAATATGTCTTGGCCCCGTGTCATTACAAATTACCAAATCCGCAACGGCGATAAGCGCCTTTAATTCCCCAAGTCCGACAGGCGTATCGCCCAGGTTTATCGGCTTGTGTTTCGCGGCATCAACAATATACTCTGCAATATGTTTTTCCTCCGCGTTAGGAGCAACCGACAGCACAACAGTTACATTGTATTTTTCGGCCAGCCAGTCGGCGATTTGGGCAAACCTGTCCGCAGGCCAGCGTTTGCTTGGCCCCGCCGCTGCGCCTGGAACAAGAATCACCACAGGGCCATTCGCGCTGAAAACAGCCGACAATTTTGCTTTCAATTTCTCCGTATCTTTCGGTTCAACCGACAACCCGATGCGCCTGTCCCGCACGTCGGCACCCAGTTTTGCCGCGACAGCCAGATAATAATCAACTATCGATATCGGCTCAAATTCCCCTGACGGCAATCTGGGCGGATACAACTTCTCGGTCAACAAAATCCCCCGCCCATCCCTCGCATAACCAATACGAGCAGGTATTCCCGCCAGCCGGCAAGCCAAAGCGGAACCAAAAGAATTTTTGAACATAATCGCATGCGTAAAATTATGCTTCTTCAGCATCCGGGCCGTGGCGAACACACAGTCCTTGCTTTGTTCGAGCCACGCGTCCGTGAAACCGCAGGGTGAAAAAACCTGGCGCACAATACTGCTTGCGAAAAACGTTATCCTTGATGAGTTGAACCGCCCGCGAATCGCTCGTAGGGCAGGCGTGCATAAAATCGCGTCCCCCATCGGAGAAGGAAGCCAGACCAGAATATTGTCCTTCGTATCAGCCATTTTTAAGTAAACGGAGGTGATTCCTGCGCAGTCCCACTATCTCGGCCCGCGCATAACGTAAAACGTCAGTGCCATCAACTGCAGAAGTATAGCGAACCCGATGGAAATAAGAAGCTGGTTGAACTGTTTCGTTGGGCTCGTCAAAAACCATATACTCGCAAGCAAACACAAAAATACCAGTCCCTGCGTGATACCGGCGATAAGCCGGGTTGCGGAAAATTCCCCGAACATATTATGTCGCTGCATCATTTTAATCTGGTCAAGGATATTGCTCAGCAGGCGTTCCGTCGTCGGGTGTTCGGCCGGTTGAGACGGTAACGGTATAGGTTGCTCCGGTTCGGCTTGTTGCGGCGCGGCTTGCTGCTGAGGTGCAGGTTCTTGCTGCTTTTCCTCAATCGCCTGTGTCGGCTGCTCAACAGGCAACACATTGGCAGGTTTCTGCGCTGACCGCGATTTCATCTTGATAATGTTCACGACTTCTTTGAGATTTACGGCTTTATAGTCAGGAGCCGGCGCTCCCGGCTGGAGCTTCTGTTCGTGCGTGCGGCCCGCAAGCATTATCGTCCTGCAGCCGACTCTCGCTCCCGCCTCTATATCATTGGTGGTGTCGCCGACCATCCAGGATTCCCGCAGGTCGATATCCATATCGCTGCTCGCCGCAAGAAGCATCCCCGGGTTGGGCTTGCGCCAGTCGCTGTCTTTGCGGTATTTCGGAATCACCCCTTCTATATGATAAGGACAATAGTATATCCGGTCCAAGGACACACCCTTTTCCGCAAGAAGCTGTTCCAGTCGCTTGTGAATCTGACCAAGCGTCTCCTCGGTTACAATTCCTCTGGCCACGCCGGACTGGTTCGATACCACAACAAGCTTATAACCAAGTGCCTTAAGCGAGCTCAACGCCTCCGGGGCGCCTTCGAGCAGCTTAACCTGGTCGGGATTATTTATGTACCCCGGATCCTCTATTATCGTATTGTCACGGTCCAGGAATATCGCTTTGTTGGCCATAATTCCTTTCGCCTATGCAAAACTTTGCTCAACAAGTTTACAGATTATGTGATACGCGAGCAGGTGGATTTCCTGGCTTCTCGCCGCGGATTCACTGTCCGCGCAAAAACATATATCCGCCAGCCGTTCCATCCTGCTGTTTTTTCTGCCGGTAAAAGCGATAACGACGGCACCCTTGTTTCTGGCGACCTTCATAGCCGCCAGGACATTAGGCGACGAACCGCTCGTCGATATCGCCCAGAATATATCGCCTTTTTTCACAAGCGCCTCGGCCTGCCTGGCAAATATGTTCTCGTAACAATAGTCGTTGGCAATCGAGGTCATTACCGAGCTGTCGGTAGTCAGTGCAATAGCAGGCAACGCCCTGCGATTGGACTCGAACCTGTTCACTAATTCCGCCGCGATATGCTGAGCATCCGCAGCCGAACCGCCGTTGCCACAGATATAAACAGTCGCGCCTTTCTTTGTCGCCTTTGTTATCACGCCAGCAATATCGGTAATCGTCTCCAGCCCCGACTCTTCAAACTCGGTAACCATTTTCCTGTGAGTCCGGATTATTTCGAACACCTGCTTTTTCAAATTTTTGCTCATTGGACCGGCCTTTATTTCCCTGATTTTGTTTTTGCTGCCTGCGATTTTATTTTTTCGATTATAAGCGTCGAGCTTTTGCCCTTCACAAGAGGCGCCAGCGCCACCCTGCCGCCGTATGATTCTACAAACTCCGCGCCAACGACGCCTTTTTTCTCCCAGTCCTGTCCCTTGACCAAAACATCGGGCCTGACCTTTTTGATAAGGTTAATCGGGGTCGATTCACCGAATATCGCAATGTAATCCACCGACTCAAGGGCCGCCAAGACCGCCGCCCTGTCAACCTGGCTATGAATAGGCCTGTCAGGCCCCTTAATTGCTCGCACGGAACTATCGCTGTTTAACCCGACGACCACAACGTCACCCCGCTCTTTGCAGAATTTAAGGTATTCGATATGTCCTCTGTGTATGACGTCGAAGCAGCCGTTGGTAAAAACTATTTTATGATTTCGTTTGCGACGCCAGGCCAGCTCTGCCAAAAGCGAATCAACAGACCTGACCTTGCCTTCGCCGCTGCGGTTAAGATAAACGATTTCAGTTATTATCTCGTCCCTGCTGACCGTCGCGCTGCCGAATTTTTCCACCTCGATTCCGCCCGCGATATTCGACAACTGAACTGCCGTTTTGAAATCGCAGCCGGCCGCAAGCGTCAACGCCAAAGTCGCCAGCACCGTATCCCCGGCCCCCGTTACGTCATATACATTACGGGGCCTTGTCGGTATTTGCTCATCGAAACCGGGCGACCTAAGATACGCCCCTTCTTTATCCAGCGTAATCACAATCGCTTCAAGTTTGAGCTTTCGCACAAATTCCCTGGCCGCACGGGCCGCGTCATCGATGGTCTTTATTTCAAACCCGACGCCCATACGCGTTTCATACCGGTTAGGAGTTATAAGCGATGCCCCCGCGTATTTCGAATAATCACTAATAGGCGACGGGTCAACCAAAACCCTTTTGTGCGCCTTCGCAGCAAGCTTAATTACCTTTTTGCAGAACAAATCCGCGAGAACACCTTTGTTATAATCCTGCAAGCAAATGTTATCCGCCCGTTTAATCCTGGTCTCGAAAATCTTCGCCAGCCGGCCATATTGCCCCTCGGTCAACGGCTCAGTCGATTCGTTATCCATCCTGAACAACTGCTGCTGGTGTCGATGCTGTGCCAGACCTATCAGCCGTTGTTTGGTCGTCGTCGGTCGGTCGGTAACTGTCATCAGGCCCGATACGTCTGCACCCATCTTCGCAAGCAGGTCTTTGAGCTTTTTCCCGTTTGCGTCATCACCTATAATGCCTACGCATAAGGGAACCGCCCCCAGTGCGCACAAATTCGCCGCCACCAGCCCCGCCCCCCCGCAACTGTAATCGGTCCTAGTTACCTTCAGCACGGGCACAGGCGCTTCGGGGCTAATCCGCTCGGCATCGCCATACACATATACGTCGAGCATAAAATCGCCAACAAGCAGCACTTTCGGCGTGCCAAGTTTTGTTACGGCATTTAGAAGATTTTCATACATAGCGGCTTTCTATGATTAAACAGTTCTTTTTCGTGGTATTTTACCCGCCAGCGACCGTTCAATCAACTCTCTTATGCGGTCGGCCCCATCCACAAATTGCAACCTGACCGCCAAATATGCCAAAACCAACTCTCCCTCGCCCGATGCCGGCTGCGATATTTTGTTATAATCTTTCTCCGTCGTAAGTATCATCAGGACGTCTGACTTCGTCGCATCGTGATAAATATCGTTTATATCATTGACCGTATAATTATAGTGGTCGTCGTAAATCTTGGACCCGACGATATTCGCCCCAACCAACTCCACAGTCGCCAAAAATGCCTCCGGGTTCGCTATCCCGCAAAAAACATATATTTTTTTGCCTTTCAATTCTTCGAGCGGGATTTGCTTCTCACCGGAAACCGCAAAAACCGGGCTGTGAATCGTCTGTGCTATTACCACATCGGGATTTATCCTGTTGATAGCCGCCGTCAGTTCCGTCAGATTATTTTTCGAAACCAGGTCGCACCTGGTAAGTATTACCGCCTGTGCTCTTTTCAACGCCGAAACCGGTTCACGAAGCAAGCCCGCAGGCAGCATTCTGCCATAGCCAAATGGCTGCATCGCGTCGATGGTTACAATGTCAATATCTCTGTGCAGCCGACGATGTTGAAAACCATCGTCCATAATCAGAACCTGTGCCCGGCGTTTCTTCACCGCCTCAATCGCCCCCGCCAGCCGGTCAGGGTTTACCACCACAGCCGAACCGGGACAATTTTTAGCCAACATCCCCGGCTCATCACTCTCGCCTTTCGCCGCCTTATATCCGCGGGTCAGTATCGCGCAATTGACATTCTGCTCACGGAACAGATTGCACAACCAGATTACCAAAGGCGTCTTGCCCGTCCCCCCGACGGTTATATTGCCTACGCTTATTACCGGGACCGTCGCCTGTGTTCTGTCGGATGTTACAAGGCCCGCACGGGTAATCGCATACGACCTGAACAATCCCTTTACGAAAAGCAGATTGCGGATGTGAACGATTGCTGAGTAAATACAAGCGGCAATCCCCGCAAGCAACCGCAGCAGTGCCGCTGTAAAGCCGGCCTTATCGCTCGAAACTATGTTGTACCAATCCCTCTGCTTCAATTAAAAAGCCCCTTAAAGGGACTTCTTATACCATTCAGGACCAACTATTTCAAGGGGGCAAAGAACCTTTCCAGCCGGGGTTGATATTTGTCGGTCTTATCAAATGAAACAATCACTGCCTTTGCTTTCCCAACTATTGCCTTTCCTTCCATAAAACCGAAATATCGCGAATCCCTGCTGTTGTCCCGGTTGTCGCCCATCACAAAGTATTCGCCCTGCGGCACCGTAACAGGCCCGAAATTACGCATCGCCCGTAACGACGGAATGCTCATAACCGGGTGTTCATATCCGTCGAGGTTTTCTGTTGCAAACACGGCACGTTTTTTCAATCCAGACGCAAGCCCTTCAGCGCACCTGGCGTCGTTGGGGGTATAATTGAGAGGGTGGCCGTTAATGAAAAGCACGTTTGACCTCGATTCAATAGTGTCCCCCGGCAGCCCAATGACTCTCTTGACTAATCGCGTCCGGTCATCAGGAGAGAAGCAAACCACGATATCCCCCCTTTGCGGCCTGGACCATTCCGCAATCCGATTGAACGTAAGAGGAAATCTTAAATCGTATGCGAGCTTATCCACGTATATCAAATCGCCTTCAAGTATCGTAGGGTTCATCGAACCGCTCGGCACCCAGTTCCAGTCGGCTATGCTCGATTTTAAGGGTATTATCACGAAAACGATAATAGCGGCGGTCTTCCACCATTCCTTCCAGATTCTGTGGATAAATTGCACGGCTTTGTGTCTCTTCATTTATTGTCTCCCAAGGCCGATTATCGGCTAAAAATTCCGGTTTTATACGTTCGGACTTGGGATATGTTCGCCCGATTGTACAGCCGAATGGCTTTTGGGAAGGTATGCGATACTCAACCTGTGATTTTCTTTATTATCGCGTTGGCCATTTCCTGTGTGCCGACCGCAGTCGGGTCGTTGCGGTCTGCCTTCATATCGTAAGTAACATCTTTACCCTCGGCTATAACCGCCGCGACCGCGTTCTCAAGCTTGTTCGCTTCCGCTGTATTGCCGATGTGTCGCAAAAGCAACACACCGCTGAGTATCAATGCCACAGGATTGACCTTATTAAGCCCCTTGTATTTCGGTGCGCTGCCGTGAGTCGCCTCGAATATCGCGACCTTCTCACCTATATTCGCCCCGGGCGCAACACCCAGTCCCCCTACTAATCCCGCACACAAATCACTGAGAATATCCCCGTATAAATTGGGTAATACCAGGACATCATACAACTCCGGCTTTTGCACCAACTGCATACACATATTGTCAACGATGCGGTCCTCGAACTCGATATCGCTGTTCTTCGCCGCCACCTGCCTGCTTACCTCCAGCCAAAGCCCGTCGGTGAACTTCATAATATTGGCCTTGTGGACGCTCGTTACCTTCATCCGCCCCATCTTGCGGGCGTAATCAAAGGCATACTGCACTATCCGCTCCGTGCCCGCGACCGAAATGGGTTTAATGCTTATCCCGGAATCTGACCTGATTTGTTTTTTGCTGTGCTTATTGAGCCAGTTGATAAGCTCAGCCGTATCGTCTTTGCCCTTCTCGAATTCGATGCCCGCGTAAAGGTCTTCAGTGTTCTCGCGGACTAAAACAAGGTCGATATTCGAGTATCTGCTGCGAACACCCTTGTAACTTTTACAGGGTCTGACACAGGCGTACAGGTCAAATATCTGCCTTAAATGAACGTTTATGCTGCGAAACCCAGCGCCAACGGGCGTCGTTATCGGCGCCTTCAGGGCAAGGGCGTTCTTTTTTATCGATTCCACTGTAGAATCAGGCAAAGGCGTCCCCGCTTTCGCCATTACATCAATTCCCGCCTCGCGGATTTCCCAGTTTATTTTCGCGCCAGTAGCGTTAATGCATCTTTGTGCTGCCTGAGCTATCTCAGGTCCAATTCCATCACCCGTTATCAGCGTAACATTAGTCATAATCTTAAGCTCCAGAATTAAATAAGAGGGGATGATGGTATCGCTCAAAAGCGATGATGTCAATAACGACCATTGACAAGGTGGTATCAAAACTGTTATTCTGCTCGCCTGGTTAAATTACCGGGAGCGTAGCTCAGTAGGTAGAGCACCGCACTTTTAATGCGTAGGTCCTGGGTTCGAATCCCAGCACTCCCATTCTTGCAGAAGACAGATGACGGAGAACGGAGGACTGTTAAACCATTGCGGGTTCAAGGACATCTTCGTTCGACTGGGAATTAGCTAATTCACCCGGCCTGAACGGAAGCGGGTCATGAAATTTCATCGCTACGCGACTTAGGCCATTGCCAATTTGGTCAATCCGGCAAACCTGGCCCGCGCGAACAAAATCACTGATATCGAAACGGTCATCCTCGTGATAATACGGCACGCTGAAACGGGTTGTTATGTTCTGGCCCGGATAAGGGCAACCCTTGTCCGCATAGCAGGTGAAGGCCGCCCCTCCGCTGGAAACATCAACCATTTGTCCTTGTGAAAGTAAACCGGCAAAATTCTCTGCAAACCATACAGGCCAGTGGTATCTTAATCTCTGCTCTCTTCTCCGCTCGGATGTGTCTTGCATTTGCCGGCCCTCAAAAAAGACATTAATGTGTTTGCTCCCTGCGAATCGTCTTTTTTAGAGGACGGCTTAAGAGATTGATAATTGTGATTGATGATTGATTATCTAAAGTCCAGTTCCGCCCCAAATAATCAACTATAAATAATCAACAAAAAAATGGGGTAACGTCAGATGTTCCGATAATCAGCGAATAACCTTATTTGCCAGGTCGATAAACTGCTCCCCCCGCTGCTCGTAATTCTCGAACATATCATAGCTGGCACAGGCAGGACTAAGTAAAACCGCATCCCCCTTGGCCGCAAGGGTATTGGCTATTTGAACCGCCTCTGCAAGCGTCTTAGCATACTTGACCTGTGCCTTGTTTTGCGGATGATTCTGAATGATTTTTCCTATCGCCCCAGCGGTCTGGCCTATGAGAATTGCTGCCTTGGCCTTTTGTGCGATTTTCGCGCCGAACTCATCGAACGGAATATGCTTATCATGCCCGCCCGCTATGATAATGGGGCTATCGAACGCCTCAAGGGCGACAATCGAACTATCCGGCGTGGTCGCCTTGGAATCGTTATACCAGCGAACCCCTCTCGCCTCGCCCACAAGCTGTAACCTGTGAGGCAACGCCTCAAATGCGGGCAGGCACCCGATTATCTGCTCATCAGTTACATTGAAACGCTTTGCCACGGCAATCGCGCCGGCTAAATTAGCAAGATATGCCCTGCCCGGCAACCCATACACGCTGCCAATTTTCGCGGGCACATCATCAGGGGAAAATTTTACGCAAATCCGCCCCGCATCTTTTTTGTATTTCGCAAACCACTTGCTGCCTACCTCATCGTCGCTATTGAAAATCGAAACCGCGGGCTGATTCTTATCCGGCTTCTGATGCTTAAAAATAAGCTCCTTGGCATTGCAGTAATTCTCAAACGTCTTATAGCGGTCCAAATGATTCGGCGTAAGATTCGTCAGCAACGCGACCTGCGGCGCCTTATCGCTCTGGGCCAACTGCTCAATCTGAAAGCTCGACAACTCCAAAACAACCACGTCGTCGGGTTTTATTTTGCCTACAATCGTCAGCATCGGCTCATTGCCTATATTGCCGCCCAACCAGACCTTCTTGCCGAATCGACTCCGGAGAAGATGTGCCGTCAGTGATGTCGTGGTACTTTTGCCATTGGCGCCGGTTATGCCGATGATTTTCGCCGGGCAAAGCTCGAAGAATAATTCGATTTGCGATGTAACTTTCCTTCCTGCCTTGCGGGCAATCTGCAAAAACTTGTTATCCAGAGGCACAGCGGGATTAGCCACCACCATATCCGCCTGTTCAAAATCAGCCGGCTCGTGTGAGCCAAGATGATATTCAACGTCGAGACCTTTTAATTGAGAGATTGATTCCGCGAGCGCATCCTGTTTTGCCAAATCGGTAACAACCACCTTAGCCCCCGCCTCGCAGGCAAATTTCACAACATCCACCCCGCCCCCGAACCTCCCGAGGCCCATCACCAAAATCTTTTTATCTCTGAAAAGACCTTCACCCATATCTCTATGAGCCAATACGATTTTTTGCGAGTATAACGCTCAGCTACAGCGCGTCCTGAACGGCCTTTGCGAGGTCCAGCTTGGCGTCGATTACGGCCTGCTCGATACACTTCTTCCAGTTGTCACCGAACTGCTCCTTGTATTTAGGATTCTCGTAAGCGTAGATAATCGAGCGAGACGCGTTAATCAGTGCGCCGTTGCCATCGTGCTTGCAAAACCGGACACAATCTTTAGCCGATGCCCCTTGTGAGCCGTAGCCGGGAACGAGGAACCACATATTGTCATATTTTTTCCGCAGAGCCGTCGTCTCTTCCGGGCTTGTCCCACCAATAACCATACCGATATTGCTGTAGCCGGCCTTGCCTATTCTGCCGGGTTTATTTGCTATTTCGCCCACGACAGCCGCAAGTTTCTCATACATCTTCTGCCCGTCGCCGGAAGCGAAATCCTGTATCACAGCCGCGCCGGGGTTACTCGCGCGAACCCATACAAACACGCCCTTACCCTGCTTGGTGGCGACATCCGCGAATGGTTCGATTGCCTCTGCGCCCGCGAAACCGTTGACCGTTATCGCATCGGGGGCAAGCGTGTCCTCAAGACCCGCCATTTCTGGATTTTCCAGATGCGCCGTCGCGTATGCCTCTGCCGTGTGGCCTATATCGCCTCGCTTGACATCTCCGATTACCTCAACGCCAAGCTCGTTTGCCTCGGAAATAAGTGAATAATAGCTTTCGACTCCCTGCCAGAGATATTTTTCAAAAAACGCTATGTTGATCTTTACCGCCGGCACCATCGGCGCGACAATCCTCAGCACCTGTGTGCAATAATCGAATATCGCATCGACCGCCGAGTCCACGTCGAACTCGTCATTCATATCGCTTCTGTTCGTTATCGCCGCGGGAAGCCGGCTGTAAACCGGGTCCAAACCCACAATCAATGATGTTCGCTTGCTCTTTATCGCTTCAACCAGCCGGTCGCCAAAATGATTAGCCATACTATTATAAATCCTTTCTTATTCGATTTTCGTTTTTCGCTTTAAGCTGCTCGTATTTTGCCTTACTATAACCGCTCGATTGTTTTCTAACAAGCTTTCAGTGGCAATTAAGACAAAAAAAGATTCAGAGAAAATGAAGAACAGAAAATTCAAAGCATATTTATGGCTTGCACTCCCTCTTGTGCTGGTGTTATTGGCGTTTGTCCTGGTAACGCACAGACCAAAAAATTATGCCCCGCTTCGAATAGCCGACCAGAGCCAAATCAGCGTCTATCTGAGCAACTATTTGATGCCGACAGTTTACAACAATTCTCAGCTTGATGACCCCTTCGAGGTCGTAATCACAGAGGAAGGCCTTAATGATATAATCGCACGCTGGCGCCAGCCGGTAAAATTCAATAGCATCACCTTCACTGACCCGCAGGCAATTTTGACACAAAGCCAAATAATACTTATGGCAACAGCCAAAACGCGTTTTGCCAATCCCATTCTGACCGTCCGTATAACTCCCGCTATAAATTCATTCAGCCAGTTAAATGCCCACGTTGACAGCGTATCTCTCGGCACAGCAGGCATTACAACGCTCGCAAAATCAATGGGCAACAAGGCCTTTACTGACTGGCTTGCGTTCACAGGCACAGAGCCGAATAATATCGTCGCACAAGTATGCAGGTCACTGCTCAACGATGAGCCGTTCGACCCGGTCTTTAAAGTCGGTGACAAATCCCTGCGCATCTGCAAAATAAAGCTCGAAAAAAAGAAAATAACCGCCCTTTTGCTTCCTCTTCCAGACGCCCCTCGCCCTGCTTCTAAAATAAAACCCGACTGAATATCCGGTCGCATTATCGGACCATAGCAAAACCGCTCGTAATAAAGTCCGCAATTCACCCATTCTGGGGCAAGAACGCCTCGCTATGCCCGAAAAAGCCGTCTAAATGCTCAATCTGTCGCAGTTTAACAACGATATAAAGAGCATAATTCAGGTTTCAATGGTTGGGGTGTTTTCTATTAACTGGGGATAATGTATGAGCACTTTATTGACAGAAAAACCGGGCGTCATGAGTGCTGACGAACGTGAAAAACTGCTCAAACAGATTGAAAGCATAAACAAGGAATTCCAGGACTTCGTGTACATCATTTCACACGACCTGAAGGCGCCGTTGCGTGCCATAAATGCGCTGTCCGACTGGATTGCCACGGATTACGCTGATAAATTTGACGACGACGGCAAAGAACAGCTCAGGATGCTTACCACCCGCGTAAACAGGATGCAAAACCTCCTCGACGGCGTTCTGCAATACTCAAGAATAGGCCGTATCACAGAAGACCCGGCTTTAATCGACCTCAATCAGCTTTTGCAGGAAATCATCAAGCTGCTCGGCACACCGGCCAACATACATATCACCGTCGAAGGTCAGTTACCCATTATCACCTCCGAACCAACCCGCATACAGCAGGTCTTTCAGCATCTGCTCAGCAACGCCGTAAGATTTATGGATAAACCAGAAGGTTTCATCAAAGTTGCCTGCGCCGAGGAAAACGGCTTCTGGAAATTCAGCGTCGCCGACAACGGGCCGGGCATCCCCGAACAGCACTTCGAAAAAATCTTCCGGCTCTTCCAGACCCTTCAGGCCAAAGACCAGTTCGAAAGCACAGGCGTCGGTCTGACGCTCGCAAAAAAAATAGTCGAATTATACGGCGGTAAAATATGGCTCACCTCCGCCGTCGGTCAGGGGTCAACGTTCTTTTTCACGCTGCCAAAAACAGACAGCCAGAAAAAAACTGATTAAAAAGGGAACAACTATATGAAACTCGAACAAAATATATGGACGCAAAAAACCGGCTGGCAGCCGTCAGCCCCAGGAACACTGGGAAAATCCGCGCAACTGGTTCTGGTCTTTGGTTCGACCGACCTGCTTAAACAGACGCCCTTTTTTAAAGAGCTTGCCGGTGTTTATCCAAACGCACATTTTGTCGGCTGCTCCACGGCAGGAGAAATTTGCGGAACAACAGTATATGACGATTCCCTGACGACCGTGGCGGTACATTTTGAAAAAACCACCATCAAAACTCATGAAGTGGAAGTCGATTCCATTGAGGACAGTTTCCTTGCTGGCGAGCGCCTCGCAGCGATTGTGAATCCGGCCAACCTGAGCCACCTCTTTGTCCTTTCAAAAGGCGTTAACGTTAACGGAAGCGAACTTGTCAAAGGACTTGAAAAAAATCTCCCTGAGAACGTGATTGTAACCGGCGGGCTGGCAGGAAACGGCACGAAGTTTCAGGAAACATTAACTTTCTCCGATGGCATACCTAAAAATAACGTCATATCAGCAATAGCATTCCATGGCAAAAAACTGAAAATTGGCTATGGCTCCGCCGGCGGATGGGATCCTTTCGGCCCGGAAAGAATTATCACTCGCTCAAAAGGCAACGTCCTCTATGAGCTTGACGGAAAAAACGCCCTGGAAATCTACAAGCAGTACCTCGGCGAACACGCGAAAGGCCTGCCCGCCACCGGTTTGCTTTTCCCTCTGGGCATTCGGGATAATGAGGCAACTACCAGTTTGGTCCGCACTATTTGCGCCACCAATGACAAAGAACAAAGTTTGACATTTGCAGGCGACGTCCCCGAGGGCTGCCACGCACGACTGATGAAGGTAAATTTTGAACGAATGATAGATGCTGCCGCCAAGGCCGCGAAAAACTGCCAGGAAACAATTGACTGCCCTAAAGTCGAGCTGGCAATTATCATTAGTTGCTGTGGAAGAAAGTGGATTCTTAAACAACGGGTTGAAGAGGAAATTGAAGCGGTCCGCGAAATCTTCGGCAATGACACCATCCTCACCGGCTTCTACTCATACGGAGAAATAGCGCCGGTCGTGGGCAGCAAAAAATGCGCCCTTCATAACCAGACAATAACAATAACCGCGTTTTCCGAGGCCTAACAATGGATAAAATACACAGCTTACTTAGACGTCAGATTAAAAAAACCTTCGGCTCCGCCGATAACATTCCTAAAGATTTTCAGGAAATACTCGGTGCCATTAACGAAGCATATTTCAATTTCGATGCCGACCGGCTACTGCTCGAACGCTCCATCGAAATCAGCTCACAGGAATTACTAGAGGCCAACTCCCAGATGCGGTCTATCTTTCAGGCCTTACCGGACATGTTCCTGAGGATAGACGCCGAAGGAAAAATCTTTGAATGCAAAATACCAGCAAATAAAACTTTCAGCCATATCAAAGCCAATGAACTCGTTGGAAAAAGTATTTATGCGTGTTTTGGCCCCTTGGCCGCACGCCGACTCGAATGGGCTGTCAGAAGAGCGGTAAAAAACAAAACCGCCGAAATCGCGGAGTATTCGGTCCAGAACCAGGCAGAACAATTCCGTGAAGCGCGAGTGGTCTGGCTGGGCGATGAACAGCTTATCGTGATTGTCCGCGATATAACCGAAAGAAAACTCGCCGAAGACCGCCTGCTTGAGAGCCGGCGAACGCTTCAAATGCTGATGAGCAACCTCCCAGGAATGGCATATCGCTGCCGGAATGACCGTGACTGGACTATGGAATTTGTCAGTGAAGGAAGCGTCAATCTCACCGGCTATCAGCCCGCCGAACTCATCAACAACAGTAAAATAACATACAACCAGTTGATTCATCCGGATGAGTGCGAAAAGGTATGGGATACTATTCAGGCCGCACTGAAAGAACACAAATCGTTCCAGTTAACCTACAGAATCAAAACCGCTGACGGTGAACAAAAATGGGTATTGGAACAGGGACAGGGCATATTCACCCCCAAAGGCGAACTGCTGGCTATCGAAGGATTTATTTCAGACATCACCGAAAAAGTACAAATGCAGGAATCCATAAAAGAAAGCGAATGCTTCCTTTCCGAAGTATTTGCCAGCATCCAGGACGGTATCAGCGTGCTCGATGCCGACCTCAACATTGTCAGGACAAATGCGACTATGGAAAAGTGGTATGAGCATGCTATGCCCGTTGTAGGTAAGAAATGTTACGAAGCTTATCAGGGACGCAAAACACGCTGCCGAAGCTGTCCGGTCTGCCGAACCATCGAAACTGGTAAAGCCGATTACGAATTAATCCCCAAAATAGGCCCTCGCGGAAAAGTAACGGGCTGTTTCGACCTCTACAGTTTCCCTGTAATTGACAAAACAACAGGCAAGCTAAAAGGCGTCATAGAGTATATTCGTGAAATAAAGGATGCGAACAGGGCATCTGAAAAACATCATAAAGAACTGCTGAAAGAATCCGACGATAACGAAGTTAATGCCGAGGCAATAACAACGTCGGCAACCGAAATATAATATGCAAAGCACAAATCCAATAATAACCGGTTCGCTGAAAAAGGATGGGGAAGCAATCAAATTGCCCATCCTAATACCGCTGTTTGCCTCAATTTTGCTGCTGCTCATAATTTTTACCCTGGCTATCTATCGTCTCCAGCAAAAACACATCAACGAGGACGTCCAGGCCCGGCTCGACAATGTCTCTCGCTATTTTAACCAGTTTCTCGCCTCGGATGCCCAACTCATCGGCGAAACAACACATTTCGTAAAGGATAACCCGGACATTCAAAACGCCTGGCTCGCAAAAAATCGCAACGCCCTGCTGACCCTGACCACCCCTATATTTGAAAAGCTCCGCAAGGATTACAGGATAACACACCTGTACTTCATCGACGTCAACCAGACCTGCTTTCTACGAGTCCATAATCCGCCTCGATTCGGCGACCGCATAACCCGCTTCACGCTCAAATCCGCAGCCGACACCGTAAAACCATACTGGGGTATTGAACTGGGACAATACGGAACTTTTACTCTCAGGGTGGTTCAACCTTGGTTTGTAAACAACACCCTCACAGGATTCGTGGAATTCGGCGAAGAAATTGACCATATCGCGCCTCAGCTTAAAAGCGTCATCAACGTTGACCTGGCCTTTCTGATAGATAAACCGCTCCTTAACCGCGATGACTGGCAGGAAGGGCTTAAAATAATGGGACACTCAAGCAACTGGGACCTGATGCCGAACTGTGTCATTGCCGATTCCACTACGTCTGATGTCCCGCCTGAATTCATACAATTCGCTTCCCTCCCACACGAAAAACATCGAAACCGCATACTAACCGCCAAACTGAACGGCTCAACTTTTTCCGCCGGCTTCGTCAAACTTTCGGACACCGCGGGACACGAAGTCGGCGACATCCTCGTTATTAAAAATATCACAAAAGAACAGGCATCGCTCCAGATACTCCTGGCGGTCGTCGCAACTGTGAGTTTCCTGATAGCGTCCGCGCTGGTCTCATTTTTCTACACTCACATCGCCGGAATAGAAAAACACCTCTTTGAGGCGCATACCGCCCTTATTATAGAAATTGAAAAACGAAAAGAAGTCGAGATACTGCTTCGCAAACACAAAGATAATCTTGAAGACACAGTCAAAGAACGAACAGGAGAACTTGAACACACCAATAAATACCTTCAGGAAGAAATTGTTGAACGCCAAAAAGCGGAAAATGCGCTGCGAAAAAGCGAGGAACGCTTCAAACAGGTGACCGAAAGCGCCGGTGACTGGATTTGGGAAGTTAACGCCGAAGGATTATATACTTATTCAAGCCATGTTGCAGAAAAGGTGCTTGGATATAAGCCGGAAGAAATCGTCGGGAAAAAGTATTTTTATGATTTCTTCGCCCCGGAAGTGAAGGAAGAGTTCAAAAAAGCCGCGTTTGAAGCTTTTAACAAGAAAGAAAGATTTAACGGCTTCGTTAATCCTAATATACATAAGAACGGCAACACCGTCATTTTGGAGACGACCGCCACACCAATCCTAGACGACGAAAGGAATCTTTGTGGATATCGTGGAGCAGACAGAGACATCACAGGCCGCAAGCGGGCGGAGGACCGGCTTCTGGCTGTCAGCGAACTTCAAAAACTTTTACTGCCGCCGGTTCCAATCGAACAAAAGCTCAAGTTTGTCACCGATTCTCTGGTGCGCATACTTGATGCCGACTTTGCCAGAATCTGGATCATTAAGCCCGGAGACCGCTGCGAGGCCGGATGTACCCACGCCGAGGTCAAAGAAGGGCCTCACGTCTGCCGGTGCAGAGACAAGTGCCTACACCTGATGGCAAGCTCCGGACGATACACCCACCTCGATGGAAAAGACCATTGCAGGGTGCCGTTCGGCTGTTACAAGATTGGCCTGATTGCCGCAGGAGAACGGGACAAATTCCTCACCAACGAGGCGGCGACCGACCCGCAAGTTCACAATCACGCATGGGTCAAAGAGCTTGGTTTGGTGTCCTTTGCCGGCTATCGACTTACGCATACCGATGGTACGCCGCTGGGTGTGATGGCCCTCTTCAGCAAGCATCCTGTCTCGCCGGAAAAGGATGCTCTCTTGGAAGGAATAGCGAATTCGACCTCAATGGTTATCCGCACATCGCAGATCGAAGAAAATCTGCGGAAAAACGAGGAATTTACCAGACGTGTAATCGAAAGCAGTAGCGACTGTATCAAAATCTTAGATTTACAAGGGCATTTACTGTCAATGAATGAAGGTGGGCAGAAGCTGCTGGATATAGACGATATGGCGTGCTATTTGAATAGCTCTTTTATTGATTTTTGGAAGGGTAAGGAAAGAGAGGGTTGCCTCGAAGCTCTTTCAAAAGCCAAACGAGGCGACACGGGAATCTTTTATGGGAATTTCGCAACAGCTAAAGGCACGCCAAAATCGTGGGAGGTTATCGTTACGCCCATCAAAGATGCTGATGGCAGCATTAATCGTTTGTTGGCCGTCTCACGTGACATAACCAAACGCAAAAAGGCAGAGGAATCTATCGAAAAACTCAACGCCGACCTTGAATCTACCATCACCCAGTTAAGCCGAACCAATAAACAGCTAAATGAATTCGCCCACCTGGCCGCGCACGACTTGAAAACCCCCCTCCGTGGTATAGGCACGCTGGCGCAATGGCTGTACACCGATTATTATTATAAGTTCGACGAAAATGGACACAGGCAAATCGACCTGCTCGTCAAAAGAGTCAGGCGAATGGACAACATTATCAACGCCATTCTGCAATACTCCTCAACCGCCAGAGACAAACTCAAAGAACGCAAGGTCGATTTGGATATATTGCTCAAGGCAGTCATTGATAAAATTAACCCGCCCGAAAACATCAAAATAACTATAAACAAAACCCTTCCCGTCCTGGTATGCGAAGAGGAACACCTCTGGCAGATATTCCGCAATCTGATTTCAAACGCCGTAAAATTTTCCGATAAACCGCAGACGAACATCATAATAGACGTCGAAGACGAAAAACACTTCTGGAAGTTCAGCGTCGCCGACAACGGCCCCGGCATTGAGCCACAGCATTTCGAGAGAATATTCCGGCTCTTCCAGATGCTCAACAACCGCGACGACGTCGAAAGCGAAGGCATTGGCCTGACTCTGACCAAAAAAATCGTCGAACTTTACGACGGCAAAATCTGGCTCACCTCCAAAGTCGGCGTCGGCTCAACCTTCTTCTTCACGCTCCCAAAGCAAATGACCGCCATCGCCCAGCAAACGCCCCAGCCCGCCAAAACATAACCGATGTAAAAAACATCCGCTAAAGCCAAAAAAACGCCCTAATCCCTTAACCTTCTATTAAAAAACACCCTATAACCATTAAATACCTCCATAAGCCAGGCCAAAAAATCCGCCAAATCGCAAAAAAAATGATTGTTATTACCCGCTTTGACGATTAATATATGCTTTCGTGTGCGAAAAATTACGGCTGCCCCGAGTTCTCGGGGGAATGTAGTTAGGTGTATTCGATGATTTTTGCAGGGTCTGCTTACAGTGCGTATTAGCCGAACAATTGCTCGGTTCGGCGAAGGTTTCGCGCCGATTGTGGCCGGTATGCAAGGGTTTTTGCTCCAGCGACGGCCTATGAATCGGGTTGTGGTACAACGTTGGGACCAGCTACGGAGGCATAAGATGTAGCGTCAAACCAACGACAACCTCGATTTATTGGGCTTGAAGCGTGGATGTGGAAACCGGTATGGTTTCCTTTTTTTTTATTGCTTGAAGGAAGCATAAACAAATGAACCAGGAATTACTTAGAATAGTCGAAAACGTAGCCAGAGACAAGAATATCGACAAGGAATCCATCTTTGCCGACCTTGAGGAGGCAATGGTTTCCGCTATAAGGAAGCATTTCGGAACACCCGAAAGCGAAATTACCGTCTCGATTGACCGAACCAACGGCCAGGTTACCGCCATCAAAGATAAGCAGCCAATCAATATCAATCAGCTTGGCCGAATATCCGCCCAGACCGCCAGGCAGGTTATGGTGCAGAAAATCAAGGCCGACGAAAGAGACAGCATTTACACCGAGTTCGCACAGCGAAAAGGTGAAATCATCAGCGGTACCGTAGTCCGATACGAAGGCGGCTCTCTCGTCATCGGCTTGGACCACCGCACCGAAGCGTTTATGCCAAAGGGCGAGCAAATCGTTGGCCAAACCCACAGGCCGGGCGAAAGAATCAGGTGCCTCATTCTCGAAGTCAAAGAGGTCTCAAACCAGGTTAAAATCATCCTGTCGAGGACCCACCCGGACTTCATCCGCCGGCTCTTTGAGCAGGAAGTCCCCGAAATAGCCGAGGAAATTATCGAAATAAGGGCGCTTGCCCGCGAAGCCGGCTACCGCACAAAGGTCGCCGTCGCTTCACTTGACGAAAAGGTTGACCCCGTCGGTGCCTGCGTGGGCGTCCGCGGCAGCAGAATAAAAAATATCGTCGATGAGCTTGGCGGCGAAAAAATCGACATCGTCCGATGGAGCGATTCGTCACAGGTCTTCATTACCAACGGTCTTATGCCCGCAAAGGTCAGCGAAATCGCACTGTGCTTCGAACTCGGCAGGGCTACCGTCGTCGTCGATGAGGATCAGCTTAGTTTGGCTATAGGTAAGCACGGTCAGAACGTCCGGCTCGCAGCCCGTCTCACCGGCTGGGATATCGATATCCTCACCCCAGATGAATACAACCAGGGCATCGAACGACTAACTAAATGCGTTAAAAGCATCGAGGGTGCAGATGATACCCTCGTTGATAAACTTATTGCGCTGGGTATCATATCGATTCTCGACCTGGATGATGTCGGCGCTGAGCCCTTGGTAACGGAACTCAATATAAAACCGGAACTTGCCAGGCAGCTCATTGCCGTAGCTGTCGAAGAAGCCAAAAAACTTGCGGCTGATAATAAACAAAAACAAGCCGAAGAACTGCTGCAGGAACAAGCGCAGCAGCCATCCTCGACCGACAGCCCTAACCAAACCTGATTTTTGGGAGTGTCTCAGCAGTGGCCATAACAAGAGTATATTTGTTGGCTCGCGAACTTGGTGTCTCAAGCACCGCTATTATGAAAAAGTGCCAGGATGAGGGGCTTGACATCAAAAACCACATGGCCACTATCTCCGCCGGGCTTGCGGCCACTATAAAAGAATGGTTCAGCGAGGGAGACCATACCACCGCCATCGAAACCGCCCAGAAGGTTGACCTCGAAAAAGCCCGTGTCAGAAAATCAAGAGGTAAAAAAACCGCCGAAGCGGAGCCGACCACTGCCGAAATACCGCAGGAAACGCCCGTTGTTGCCGAGATTCAGGAAGCGCCGCCGGCTTTGGAAACACCGGCTGAGCCGACACCTGCCGCCGACAAACCCGCCCCGCCTCAGCCGAGACGCGCCGCCGCCAGAATCGAACCGCCAAAGCCGGAACCAATCATACCCGCCGGCCCTATGCTCGAAAAACCCGAGCCGGCCAAACTTACAGGCCCGCAGGTCGTGCGCATCGAGGCGCCGGAACCTGCGCCCACAATGCGACGACCGAGACCAAAGCCGAGGTACGATATGCCCGTAACCTCGCCTTTGATGGCCTCCGAGGATGAAGATACCAGCGCACCGGTCAGGGGTGGACAGGTCGCTACCAAAAAACCAAAAGAACGAACGCATGGTCGCCGGCGAACCGAATACGAAACCGAAACCGTTAAAAAAACCAAGCTGATTACCCAGAGGCGAGAGAAAGATTTAGAAGAAAGACGAGCCCGGCTCGATGCCGCAGGAAGCGAAGGTTTACGACTCAGGCCGCTGCGTAAAATCACATCAAAAACCCACCCTGAAGCCGCACAGCCCGTAGTTAAACCTACATCTGCCTCGATTACCGAACCCATTACCGTTAAAAGTTTGGCCGCGGCGCTGGCCGTCAAGGTCTCGGACATAATCGCCAAACTGTTGCGGCAAAACGTCATTGCCACCGCTAACCAGGTTATCAGCACAGAAGTCGCAGAGCTTGTATCAATGGAGTTGGGCATCGAATTGCACGTCGAACACAAGGCCTCCCTTGAAGACCAGATAAAAACAGAATTTGAAAACAGACCCAGACCCAACCTCAAACGACGCCCCGTTATCGCCACTATGCTCGGCCACGTTGACCACGGCAAAACAAGTTTGCTGGATAAAATTCGCTCCACAAATGTTACCGCAGGCGAAGCAGGCGGGATCACACAGCATATCGGCGCTTATCAGGTAAACGTCGGAAAAGGCAAAGTAACATTCCTCGACACGCCGGGCCACGAGGCGTTTACGGCTATGCGGGCAAGAGGCGCGACTATGACCGATGTCGTCGTGCTCGTCGTCGCTGCGGGTGATGGCGTAATGCCCCAGACAATCGAAGCAATTCACCACGCAAAAGCGGCCAATGTCCCCGTTATCGTCGCGCTAAACAAAATCGACCTGCCCGGAAGCGATATTAACCGCGTTTACTCACAACTGGCGGAACACGAGCTGATTCCCGTAGAATGGAGCGGAACAACAGAAATCGTCAAAACAAGTGCAACAACCGGCGTAGGTATCGCCGACCTGCTCGAACACCTCGATTACGTCGCCGAACTGCTCGATCTTAAAGCCGACGACACCATACCCGCCACCGGCTGGGTCGTCGAGGCACATCTCTCGCAAACCAGAGGCCCCGTCGCCACTGTGCTTATCAAAGAAGGCGTTATGACCAAGGGCGACATAATCCTCGCCGGCTGCGCCTACGGCAGGGTCAAAACCCTCAAAGACGGCTTCCGCAAAAGCGTCAAATCAGCAACAAGCTCAACCCCAGTCGAGGTTAGTGGTCTTCAGTTTGTCCCCAACGCCGGCGACAGATTCTACATCCTTAATGACATTAACAAGGCCAAGGCCGCCGCCGACGAAAATCAAATGCTTCAGAGAGAAGGCGCTCTCGCCAAAAGAACTCAGATTACCCTCGATAACCTCTTCACCCATATTAAAGCCGGAACCGTTAAAGAGCTTAATCTCATCATCCGCGCCGACGTTCAGGGCTCGGTGGACGTACTGATGAAATATCTCTCAGAATTGAGCACCGCCGAAGTCAAACTCAAGATTCTGCACGCCGGCACCGGCGGCATCACCGAGGGCGACGTCGTCCTCGCCGAGGCATCCAACGCTATCATCATCGGCTTCAACGTCGTCGCAGACGAACTCGTCGCCAAAATGGCCGAGAAAAAAGGCGTCGATATCAGGTTCTACAACATCATCTACCGCATTACCGAAGACCTCCAGAAATCGATGGTCGGCCTGCTCGAACCGGAAGAACGCGAAAAAACCATCGGCAGAGCCGTCGTCAGAACAACCTTCAAGGTCTCAAAGGTCGGAACAATCGCCGGCTGCATGGTCAACGACGGCGTCGTCAAAAAGAATGCGAAAATTCGTCTCATACGCGACAATATCGTCATACGCGACAATATGACCATCGAATCGCTCAAGCACTTCAAAAACGACGCCAGCGAAGTAAAGGCCGGCCTCGAATGCGGCATCAAACTCGCCCGCTTCGACGACCTGAAAGAAAATGACGTATTTGAACTTTATGAAATACAGAAGATAGCGAGAACCCTCCAGTAGGTATCGCTCTTTATACTATTATGCCCACGAGAAGACAGGAGAAAATCGCACGCGTCGTAAGGGAGGCCGTTAGTGACGCCATCGCAAATCACCTCAGCGACCCGCGAATAGAATCACTTGTCAGCGTCACAAAGGTCGATGTCTCCGCGGATATGCACATCGCCCACGTCTATCTCAGCATGTTCGGCGGCACCGAAACCGCCCAGAAAAAAACCTTCATCGCGATTCTCCATGCCAGAAGACGAATCCAGATGCTTCTTGCAGAACAGATTAAAAGCAGGTTCTGCCCCGTTATAACTCTCCACAAGGACGAAAATTTCAAGAAAACCATCGAAACTATGAGACTCATTGACGACCTGGCCGGTGAGTTCAAAGACAAAGATTCCATTGACCAGGAGCACGGTTGATTGTTATATTTGCCGGCATGGCCGTCCTGGCCGCGTTTTCACCCCTAAGGAAGGGGTGCCACGGGATACTTATGAAAGACAGTAAAGAATACTCAAAAAAAATTCAAAAACTATATCGCTCACTGAAGCGAAAACCGGGCAAGCATCACCATGTTGAATACGATGAGCCCGTTGACGCACTCGTCTTCGCCATCGTAAGCGAAAACCTCACGGAATCGCACGCGCAGGCAGCGATTAAAAAGCTCAAGGACTACTTTGTTGACTGGAATGATTTGCGGGTGGCAACCATCGAGGAAATAATCGAAGTCCTCGGTCCGGATTTCGAGCCGGCACGCAGCATCGCCGCCACACTCGTCAGCGTGCTTAACGCCGTATTCAACAAACACAATATGCTCGGCCTGCAGTCGCTCCGTAAATTAGGCAAAAGGCCCACAAAAATACTGCTCGAAAAGCTCAACGGCGCAACCCCCTTCGCCGTCGATTACTGCATGCTCACCTCAATGCAGGGCCACGCCATACCACTCACTCCGAAAATGATTGAATTTCTCAAAACCGGCCAGTTTATTCACGCCGAAGCCACTTACGAGGAAATCGAAGGGTTTCTCTGCCGGCTGATTTCAATCAAAAACGCCCGTGAATTTTACTCGCTCCTCAGGCGCGAAAGCGAATCACCAAAAAAACAGCCGCCAAAAACAAAAAAGAAAACACAAAAAAATCCGTAAATAATGCGACTTTTCGAAAGAATATAAAATGTCACAGGAAGTTTTAAAATTAGGTATCCCCGCAGGAAGCTTACAAAAAGCAACCATCGAACTTTTCGCCAAGGCCGGCTTCAACATCACCGAATCCGACAGAAGCTATCTGCCCGCCATCGACGACGACCAGATAAGGCCTACAATGCTTCGCGCCCAGGAAATGAGCCGGTACGTCGCCGACGGCGTCCTCGATGCTGGAATCACAGGACACGACTGGATAATGGAAAACAACTCCGACGTAATCGAGGTCTGCCAGCTCGGTTACAGCAAAGCCACAAGCAAACCCACAAGATGGGTGCTGGCCGTTCCCGAAGAATCGAAAATCCAGAAGGCACAGGACCTCAAAGGCGGAATCATCGCCACCGAACTGGTCAACGTAACTAAAAAATTCTTCGCCGACAAAAATATCGACGTCAAAATCGAATTTAGCTGGGGTGCAACCGAAGTCAAAGCCCGCCTCGTCGATGCGATTGTCGAGCTTACTGAAACCGGAAACTCCCTCGTCGCCAATAACCTGCGGATTGTCGATACCGTCATAACCTCAACAACGCGATTTATCGCCAACAAACAGGCATGGCAAAACAAATTCAAAAAGGAAAAAATCGAAAACATCGCCATCCTACTAAATGCCGCCATCGACGCCCGCAACATGGTCGGCCTCAAAATGAATATCGAAAAGACCAATCTCGACAAAATATTGAAAGTCCTGCCCTCGGAAAAAAGCCCCACTATTTCGTCCTTGGCGGACCCTAATTACATCGCCATTGAAGTGATTATCGACGCCAAAATCGAACGTTCCCTCGTCCCCGCTCTCAAACGCGCCGGCGCTTCAGGAATAATCACCTACCCCCTCAACAAGGTGATTCATTAAATTGCAGTAAATGGCAAAATGCCGGGTTTCTACTTGGTTGCCCTGCCGAGGTATGAGCCATCTTCGGTGTTGATGCGAACCACCTCGCCGACTTCGATAAAAGGCGGCACCCTTATTCTCAGGCCCGTCTCCAAATCGGCGTCTTTCATCTGGTTTGTAACAGTCGCGCCTTTTGGCTGGGGCGTCGTTTCCGTAACAGTCAGTTCCACCGTCTTGGGAATTTCGATACTTACCACGTTGCCGTTATTCAGCATTGCCGTCAGCATCGTATTGGGTTTGAAGAATTTTATCAGGTCGCCGATTATCTCGTTCGGAACCGTTATCTGGTCAAACGTCTTTGTATCCATCAGAACGTGCCCGTGGCTGTCCGAGTAAAGGTATTCCATCTCTCGCTTATCAAGATACGCCTGCTCAAGTTCCTCCGTGGCGCGTAAACGATTCTCGACAATGGTGCCGTCGGAAATCCTCTTGAGTTTGGCCTGCACAAACGCCCGCAGGTTGCCGGGCGTCACATGAGCAAACTTGACACAAATATACAACTGGCCATTCATCTTAACGGCCATACCGGGTCGCATTTCACTTGCCTTCACAACATTCTCCTATAGAAGCTATTTTCTTCAATAATCAATAAATGGCCTATTTTAGGGTAAAGACCGCTTCCCGGTCAAGTGCAATCGCGGCAAATCATCGATAATCAATTACCGGTTATCAGTTCTTGCCTTGAGGATTAAGGTATTTGAACTCGAAGAAAAACCCGTCGGGCCTGCTGATTCCATAGCCCGCCGACAGGCCGAAATACTTTTTCACCGCGTCAAACTCAGGCAGCAAACTAAAGTCCGCGAAATCCCATGCGCCAGGCCCCGCCATAACAGCCGCCGCCGGCCCCATTCCCATAGAAGAAGCCCGCCGTGATTTGCCGTTCTCCTTCAGCATCCACCACAATAATTCCCCAGACGCCGCGTTATCCTCAAATCCAGCCGACCCCACAACCGAAGGCACCGCCGCTTTGGCGATGTTAAACCACTTCGCCGTACTCACCGGCTCGTTTTCCGCACCACCCAAAGTCCTTATCGCTCGCTCAACCGCCGGCTCCGGCCCGAAAATCAAATGCGTATCAGTAATCGTAAAAGCCAGCCGCTCCCCCTTCGGCGTCGCACGCTGTGGACCCGCCTCCACCATCGGCACAGACCCGCCCAAAACAGGCACTCCCGCCGGCCCAATAAGATAAAGCGTGTATCCAAGTAATTCACGCGTCGGCTCAGGATTGTTCGGCGCAATCAGCCGCTTGTGAATAAGCGACAATGACTTTTCCAGCGCCGCCCGATTATTCACACTCACGGCTATATAAATATCCGTCGGCTCTTTATCCTTAGAAAACGGCTTGTTTACGCTCTGTGCAATCACAACCTCCGTGCCAAGATATTCTATTATGTCGGGCCTGATGGATATCCCCGGCTCACTATCCGACCCCGTCCCCGGAATCGGCTGCTGAAGCAGCAGCGCCGTCGTCGGGTCAAATCCGTAAATTATGCTGCATAGCTCGTCATACGCCCGCTTGATATCCAGGTTCAAAAAACTCACCGAGCACGCCGACGCAGGCACAAATCGTGGAACACGCACCGGGTCGGAACGCATCTCCAGCATTTTAAAAATGCCCTTCCTCATCCCGGTCGTCCTCAAAAAAATCTTCCCGCGAGCCATATTGTCCGCGTCCGGCGCAATGCTGGCAGAAAACCCAAGCCCCCCCGCTCCGTCAAGACCAAGATTGGCAATCTCCTTCTGTGATTCGCCCGTCGTGTCACCATCGGTCATCTGTTTTATCAATCGTTTGAAACTAACATATACATCAGCGTCATGATATGGCCCGACTGCTCCCATCGTCGCTGTGTAATCCGTATCGCCCGCCAGCGATGAAGCCCCCGCGCCCTTAATCTGTGAAACAACGAACTTTACCGCCTCTGCGTCGCTTGCAATTACCAGGCAATCACCGACAAAACAATAAATGTCTTTTTGCGATGTCGGCCCTGTTTTTTCCGCCATATTATCATCGCTGCCTTTAACCGCCGGTTTCTCCGCCGCCACCGTTGTCAGCGTTATGATATTTACATCACGGTAGCTCTCAATCCCCCTGTGCGCTCCTTTTTCAACGGACTTGGCCGTTATCTTCTCGATAATATCTCTCACCTTGCCGACGTTGCGACCCCACTGACTTATCAGCATCATCGACATTTCCTGCTGCCCCGCCGTCATCACAAACGCCAGTCGGCCTTCGGGCATAAGGTTCGCGTCGAGTATGCCTTTTACAAATGAGTCCTTGTCACCCTCTATTTTTTCATGAACCTTGCCGGTAAAGTTTTTCACAAACGCCGACATCGACGGGTCATTATATAACTTATAAATACTGGTCTTTTCGAGCTTGGTCCTGAACTGATTAAAATCGCTTATATCCACAAGCAGCACTGTATCCGTCCCGACAAGCTCCGCCGTCTTCGGCAGCCCTGCCTCCTTCGCGTTGCCAGCCGTCACTGCTGCACAAATAACACAAATCGAAAAAGCTGCTCTAATTTTCATCTGCGCCTTTCATCAATCAATCTTCGGCTTGCCCTTATTGCGTCTGCCGTCCGGCTGAATATACCTGTACCCCGTATTCGGATTGTTTTTGTCATACGCGAACGCGTCACGGTTATCTATAAAATGCTTCACGTAATCCACAGGTATCGCAAACCCCAGCCCTCCGAGGAATACGTAACCCATATTCGTAACTCCGATAACCTCGCCCGACAGGTTAAACAAAGGCCCGCCTGAATTGCCCGGGTTAATCGCAGCGTCGGTCTGCAAATAAATCAGCCCCTCGAACGCCCTGTTTGTCGTGCTGATAACCCCGTTGGTCACAGTCCGCTCAAGACCCAGCGGATTACCGATTGCGAACACCTGCTCGCCCGCCCGTATCTCGCCAATATCGCCAAGATAAACAAACTTCACCTGCATATCGCCCAAATCCTCGACCTTCAAAAGTGCGAGGTCAACGAAAGGATTTATCGCCTCAATCCGCACGCCCTTGAAAACCTTCTTGTCGAAGCCGTCTTTCGCCTTCTTAAATACCGTTACCTCAATCTTTGTTTCCTTCTCGACGACGTGATAATTCGTTATAAGATACCCCTGCTCATTTATGAAAAAACCCGACCCCATCCCCGCCGGGCTGCTCACCTTGACCACCGCCTCGCCCACCTCCGCCACACACTGCTCAATTGTTCTCTTCTGGAATTTGCCCGTGTGATACAGCCGACCTGTCACCGGCTCCGCTTTTATCTCATTTGCCTCCGCCGCCTGTTCTATCGACAAAGCATTCATATCTCCGGCTTTGTCATAATGATATTCGAGAACATCCTCCTTCGGCACCGCTATCACCGTAACGCCAACATCCACGTAAATATGCTCGTGCCTCTCCGCTACAATATCCCCCACGAGCTTTTGCCCGCCCTTTAATGCCACGACGTCGG
>CAIODZ010000028.1 GCA_903857265.1 uncultured Phycisphaerales bacterium | reverse complement strand
GCATAAACGCCTTGATGAATGGGCGAGACGCCACAAAATCAAATATTATTACAAATTAGGCAAGGCGGGCGTCTGCCACGCGCTACTTCCTGAGCAGGGGCATATCAGGCCCGGCGAGGTAATCGTTGGCGGGGATTCGCATACCTGCACATACGGCGCGTTCGCGGCGTTCAGCACAGGTATCGGCTCGACGGATTTAGCCGCGTCAATCGCCACGGGCGAACTTTGGTTCAGGGTGCCGGAGTCGATAAAATTTGTTTTGAACGGCAAACTGCCTCACGGCGTTTACAGCAAGGACGTAATCCTCGCGGTGATAACGAGGATTGGCGTGGATGGTGCGCTTTATAAGGCGATGGAATTCGTCGGCCCTGCATTGAAGGATATGTCAATGGAGGCAAGGATGACCATCACCAATATGGCAATCGAGGCGGGCGCGAAAAATGGTATTATCGGCTTCGACAGCGTGACGAAGAAGTATCTTGCGAGGCATCTAAAAGACAAGAAGACCTACAAGGTCTTTGAATCGGATGCGGACGCAGAATACTCATCGGTCGAGGAGTTTGACTGCTCGAAGCTGGAGCCGATGGTCGCTATGCCTCATCTGCCGAGCAACGCCAAGCCGATTAGCCAGTGCAAAGGTCTGGCTATGGACCAGGCGTATATCGGAAGCTGCACAAACGGGCGAATCGAAGACCTCAGGATTGTTGCGAAGATTATGAAGGGCAAAGAGGTGAAGATTCGCACGATAATTGTGCCCGCGACGCCGACAATCTGGAAACAGGCGGACGACGAGGGGCTATTCGGCGTCTTCTATAAGGCTGGCTGCGTAATCTCCGCGCCGACCTGCGGCGCGTGTCTGGGCGGATTTATGGGAATCCTCGCCGCTGGCGAAAAGTGCGTCAGCACGACCAATCGCAACTTTGTCGGCAGAATGGGAAGTCCCAAGAGCGAAGTATATCTCGCAAGCCCGGCAACAGCGGCAGCAAGCGCTATTGAAGGCAAGTTGACTGACCCGAGAAAATATATTTAACCACAAAAATAAAAGTAAGGAACTGAACATGGCTAAAGCGCATGTATATAAACGGGATCACATAAACACGGATGAGATAATTCCGGCGAGGTATTTGAATACCGACAACGAGCAGGAACTGGCAAGACACTGTATGGAAGATTTGGACGCCGGGTTCGTAAAGAAGTTAAGCAAAGGCGACGTGATTGTCGCTGGCGATGACTTTGGCTGCGGCTCATCGAGAGAGCACGCCGTATGGGCGATTCGCGGAGCGGGCGTACAAACAGTAATCGCCCGGACTTTCGCGCGGATATTCTACCGCAACGCGATTGACTGCGGATATTACTTAATTGAGAACAAAGATGCGGTCGAGCGAATCAGCGACGGCGACGAGGTGCAAATCGATTACGATAAAGGTATAATCGAAGACAAGACCACCGGCCAGCGAATCGAGTTTCGGCCTCTGCCTGACTTCGCACTGGAAATCATCAAAGATGGCGGACTGCTTAACCATATAAAGAAAGTAAAAAGTTAAAAGGCAAAAGGCCAAAGTAATGTCAGACACAAGAAAAAAAGCGTTGGCATATCTTCAGAAAGTTGTTGGAGATGTTCCCAGAAACTTGGTGTCGGCGTCTAAATTCTTTAAGTCGGAAGAATCCTGGACGCAAAAAGAAACATGGTGGTTCACTTTGCCAATCAAAAAGATAAAGGAAAATAAGAAGAAGCATTACTACTTGATGGGTGCCCGCAAAAAAGGCGAAAAGGGATTTGTGATTGTAGAAGTCCCCAATAGTTTTCTGATTGCTAATCTTGGAGGACTTGAGACACGCTATGACAACAAAGCCATCCTTCATCTGGCTGCATATAAAGGCAATTGGCTTATTGATGAACGGGGAAAAAATAGGGTGAAATTTTCTAGATTCGAGATTTAATAATGGATTCCCGCTTTCGCGGGAATGACAACAAAAATAATAAGGAGAAAAAGACGTGGCGAAAAGTGTTAAGAGTTACAAGATAGCCGTGATAGGCGGCGATGGCACCGGGCCGGAAGTTACTGCAGAAGCGGTAAAAGTTATTAACGTGGCTGCGGCGAAATTTGGCTTTAAGCTGGATATGACGCCTTTCGATTTCGGCGGCGAAAGATACAAAAGGACAGGCGAGACGCTGCCCGATAGCGCGATAGCGGAACTGCGCAAATTCGATTCGATATTGCTGGGTGCGATTGGTCATCCGGATGTTAAACCAGGCATATTAGAAAAAGGAATATTACTGAAAGCGAGGTTCGAGCTTGACCAGTATATCAACCTGCGACCGGTAAGATTATATCCCGGCGTCGAGACGCCTATAAAGGGCAAAGGCCCAGAGCAGATTGATTTTGTCGTCGTGCGGGAAAATTCAGGCGACGCATACACCGGCGTGGGCGGGATTATGATGAAAGGAACGCCCCACGAGGTCGCGGTGCAGTCATCGGTTTATTCTCGCTTCCAGGTCGATAGGTGTTTGAAATACGCCTTCGAATACACGAAGAAAAACGGCAAAAAGGCAAGAGGCAAAGGCGAAAACAACACGCTTGCGCTTTGCGGCAAAACCAACGTCCTGACCTTTATTTATGATTTGTGGGAAAGAGCATTCCACGAGATGGGTCAAAAGGAATACCCGAATATCAAACGCGAATACTATCACGTTGACGCGACCTGTATGTGGTTTGTGAAAAACCCGGAATGGTTCGACGTCATTGTTACGGGCAACCTTTTCGGCGACATCATCACCGACCTCGGCGCGATGATTCAGGGCGGTATGGGAATCGCTGCGGGCGGCAATATCAACCCGGAAGGCGTCAGCATGTTCGAGCCGATAGGCGGCAGCGCACCGAAATACACGGGCAAAGCCGTAATCAATCCGTTGGCAGCGATTTGCGCGGGTGGGATGATGCTTGAGACCCTTGGCGAACAAAAGGCAGCGACAGCCATCGAGGACTCGGTAAAATTTGTTACGGCCAATAAGCTGAAATCCTTAGCCGCGGGCAAAATGGGCTATTCGACCAACCAGGTCGGTGACCTTGTTGTGGAAAATATAAAGTAGCGAACTAAAAATCAGTTTCGGATTTCGGATTTTTAGAAGATGCCTGCTAATTTGACGCCGGCTTATTTTAAGGCGGAGCAGTGGTATCGGTCGGCAACGACGCCCGAAGAGAAAATCCTCGCGCTTGAGCAGATGCTTGCGGTAATGCCCAAGCATAAGGGAACCGACAAGCTCAAGGCGGATCTCCGTCAAAAACTCAGCGCTATCAGGGAGGGGGAGGAAAAACGACGCAAAAGCGGCGGCGTGGACATCTTCCACATTCCCCGTGGAGGCGCGGGCCAGGTTGTTTTACTTGGAATGCCCAACTCAGGCAAAAGCTCGATTGTCGGCCTGCTCACCGACGCGAAGGTTCACATCGCGGATTTCCCATTCGCGACAAATGCGCCGGTTCCGGGAATGATGCATTTCGAAGACGTCCCGATAGAAATTGTGGATATGCCGCCTATTACCGCGGATTTCAGTATGCCCGGACAGGTGGGGACATACCGCAACTGCAATTTAATCGCGATTGTGATTGATTTGTCGGCTGACGTTGAAGAGCAATGGAATGCCTGCCTCGATTTTCTTGAGACGAGAAACCTGCTGCCGGGCAAAGAAACCGTGTGCATTTGCACTAAGAGTGATATAGAGGCCGATGGTGCGATTGATAAGGTTAAAAAATTGTGTGCAAACCGCTTTGATATGATTGCGACTTCAATTGAAAGCGGAGAAGGAATGGGAGAGCTGCCGGTGATGCTGTTTAAGCAGTTGAGTATCATCAGGGTATATGCCAAACCGCCCGGCAAAAAACCCGATATGGATGAGCCGTTTACTATCCCGGTCGGCTCAACGGTGTTTGATTTGGCTAAGGTGATTCACCGTGACCTCGCGGAAAAGCTAAAGCACGCCAGAATATGGGGAACAAACGTTTACGAAGGCCAGAGCGTCCAGCGTAACCACGTCCTCAATGACAAGGATATTGTCGAATTGCACTTTGGGTAAGCCCACCTTATAATCTGCCTTCAATGTTACATAATTTGTTTCGAAAAACTAAATGCAAAGGAGGCATTATGAACGGGATACGCATAACCGCTATTTTGACAATTCTCGCAATTACCCTTGGGCTGACAGCAGGCGGATGCCAAACAGGAGCATCTCGCGGCAAATTAGTCAAGTTGAAGAAGGATTACCCGATTTGTACGGTGCCGATGACGGACGTTAGTTTGACGGACAAGTTCTGGAAGCCGAAAATTGAAATCAATCGCACTGTAACGATACCGCATATCTTAAATATGTGCGAAAAGTCAAAGCGTATCGATAATTTTGCGGTAGCAGGCGGGCTCAAAGAGGGCCAATTCTGCGGCCAGTATCCGTTTGATGACACAGATGTCTATAAAAGTATCGAGGCGGCATCGTATTCACTGAGCGCGTATCCGGACCCGAACCTAGAAAAATACCTCGATGAAATTATCGCCAAAATCGCCGCCGCACAGGAAAAGGACGGCTATTTATACACAGCAAGAACTACAAACACCAAAAGGTTGGAAAGCTGGTTCGGCAAAGAACGCTGGTCGAAAGAAGACGGAAGTCACGAGCTTTACAACGCGGGGCATCTGTATGAGGCGGCGGCGGCGCATTATCTCGCAACGGGTAAACGCAACTTGCTCGATATCGCGATTAAAAACGCAGATTTGTTAGACAAAACCTTCGGGCCCAAAAAGCTGCGCAAATGGCCCGGCCATCAGGAAGTCGAAATGGGGCTGGTCAAGTTATATCGTGTAACAGGTAACGAGAAATATTTGAACCTCGCGAAGTTCTTTTTGGATGTGCGCGGACCTCGCAGCGGCGAATACAACCAGGCGCACAAAAAGCCTGTTGACCAGAACGAAGCGGTCGGCCACGCAGTGCGGGCGATGTATATGTATGGTGGGATGACGGATATCGCCGCGCTGACGGGCGACGAAAGATACGCCGACGCGGTCAAGCGGCTATGGGATAATGTCGTCGGCAAAAAGATGTACGTCACGGGAGGCCTTGGTGCGGACAGCAACAGCGAAGCGTTCGGAAAAGATTATAACCTGCCCAATGCGACTGCCTATTGTGAAACATGCGCGGCAATCGGTAGTGCTATGTGGAATTACAGGATGTTCCGGCTCACGGGCGAGGCGAAGTATCTCGACGTGTTCGAAAGAACTCTTTACAACGGCCTTATTTCAGGAGTATCGCTTAGCGGAGACAAATTCTTTTATGTGAATCCTCTCGAATCCAACGGGCGGCACAGACGTGAACCATGGTTCGGCTGTGCCTGCTGCCCGCCGAATATAGCGAGGTTCATCGCATCGCTGCCGGGGTATATTTTCGCAAAAGCAGATGATACGATATATGTGAATTTGTTCGCCGCCTCCGAGACGACAATCAAGCTGCAAAGTGACATTGTGCGAATCAAACAGCAAACTGCGTATCCGTGGGACGGTGCGGTAAAGATAACCGTTGAGCCGGCGTGGACAGGTAAATTTGCGGTTGCGGTTCGATTGCCGGGCTGGGCACAAGGTAAACCCGTGCCGAGCGATTTGTATAGTTATGTCGATGGCAATATCTCGCCGATTGTATTCAAGCTCAACGACAATATTATACAGCCGGATATCAAAAACGGGTTCGCTTTCATCAACCGGAAGTGGCAAAAGCGTGATGTTATCGAGATGGAGATGCCAATGCCCGCCAGATACGTCGTCGCGAATCCTAATGTTGCCGCGGACGCGGGCAGGATGGCGGTTGAGAAGGGGCCGATAGTTTATTGTGCAGAGTGGCCCGGCAGCGACGCAAATGTCCTCAACTTGTCTCTTGTTAACGAAGTGCCCTTGTGGTGTGATTTGATTAAGGACTTGTTGGGCGGCATCATGATAGTACACGCAAGGACAATTTCGCCCGACGGCTCACGGAACGATTTAATGATGATTCCATATTACGCTTGGGCGAATCGCGGACAGGGACCTATGGCAGTGTGGCTGACAAAGCCCTCTGAAGAGATGCTGACAAGAGTTGAAATCGATGCGAGCAAAACCAAAGAGCCGATATCAAAATACATATACGGGCAGTTCATCGAGCACCTTGGCCGGTGCATTTACGGCGGAATATGGGCGGAGATGCTGGAGGACCGTAAATTTTTCTTTCCCGTTAAAGATGAATACAACCCGTGGGGGACGGACAAGGACCCGCGGTGGAGCGCGGGATCGTATAAATATCTCAAGGCCTCGCCATGGAAAGTAATCGGGCCTGCGGGCACAGTAACGATGGACACGAATAATCCGTACGTAGGCACCCATACGCCCGTTATCCGCCTGACAGGCGACGGCAACGAGGCAGGAATCTCGCAGGATGGTTTGGCGATTGTTAAGGATAAAGGGTACATGGGCAGGATTATCCTCGCCGGAGACAAATTAGCCGGGCCTGTTATTGTGCGAATCGTGCCCGACAAGGGCGACGTTATTAGTATCGACGTCGGCAAAATAGGCCAGGAATTCAAACCACACCTTTTCGCGTTCACCGCGCCTGAATCGAGCGACAACGTTCGGCTGGAAATCGTCGGCAAAGGCAAAGGGACATTCAGAATAGGAACGCTGTCGCTTATGCCCGCGGATAACATCAAGGGATGGCGAAACGACGTTGTGGCGCTGCTCAAGGAGCTTGATTCGCCGATATATCGCTGGCCGGGCGGCAATTTCGTCAGCGGCTACAACTGGCGCGACGGCATTGGCGACCGGGATAAAAGGCCGCCTCGCAAAAACCCCGCGTGGAAAGGCATCGAGCACGATGACGTAGGCATACACGAATTTATGGATTTGATGGGACTCATCGGGGCGGAACCCTATGTCGCGATTAATACAGGTCGTGGAACTATTGAGGAGGCAGCGGCAGAAGTTGAGTATTTCAACGGCTCAGCAGACACGCCGATGGGTAAACTGCGGGCAGAAAATGGCCATCCGGAACCGTATAAAGTCGAATGGTGGGCAGTGGGCAACGAAATGTATGGCGACTGGCAGGCGGGACATATACCTTTGTCTGACTATGTGCAAAAACACAACCGCGCAGCCGAGGCAATTTGGAAAGTGGACCCGAATGCCAAACTCGTCGGCGTAGGTAATGTCGGCAAGTGGAGCGAAACGATGCTGAAGGTTTGCTCTGGTTATATGAACCTGCTCAGCGAGCATATTTACTGCAAAGAAAATAAGGATGTCATTAAACATACCAAACAGCTTGCCAATGAGATAAAACGTGTGGCGGATGCGCACAGGAAATATCGCAGAGATGTTAATGAGCTTGCGGGCAAAGATATCCGCATAGCGATGGATGAATGGAACTACTGGTATGGCAATTACATCTACGGTGAGCTGGGGGTTCAGTATTATCTCAAAGACGCACTCGGCGTCGCGACAGGCCTGCACGAGTATTTCAGAAACAGCGACATTTACTATATGGCAAACTACGCCCAGACGGTCAATGTTATCGGCGCAATCAAGACATCCCGCACCGCGTCAACCCTCGATACCACGGGGGTTGTGCTGAAACTTTACAGGCAACACTTCGGCCAGATACCCGTCGAGGTTAAAGGCAGTAATATAGCGTCTCTTGACCTTGTCGCGGCGTTAAAGAACGACCGCAAGGCAATAACCATAGCGGTTGTCAACCCGACGGATAAGCAGCGCGATTTGCCATTGGTATTTAAAGGCATTAAGGTTGCGGACAAGGGAAAACTTTGGGTTATCACAGGCACCGACCCCCTTGCGCATAATGAGCCGGGCAAAGAGCCGATGGTGACAATCGAGGGAAAAACCGCTGAAGGATTGTCGAATAAACTTAAAGCGCCCGCGCTGAGCATCAGTATTTACGAATTTACAATAGAATAAGCTAAAAGGTGAACGATGGAATGCCGGAAAAAAGAAAATTTGAAGAATTGTACCTGCACGTATGCGGGCTGCGATAAAACAGGTATGTGCTGCGAATGTATCGCTTATCATTTGTCTGCTCGGCAATTGCCTGGCTGCTGCTTCCCGCCGGAAGTCGAAAAAACATACGACAGAAGTTTCAGGGCCTTTGCAAAGGCGTGGAAGCTGTAGGAATATAAAAGGCCGGGCGGTTGAGGCGTCCGGCCTTTTTGTGGTCATTAAAAATCAATAATCGAGAAGCTCGTCTGGCCAGTCCTTACTCAGGATTTTCACGAGTTTGCCCTCTGTATCGAGGATGACGATTTCCTTTCGCCGATGAGGAGTATTCGGGTCAGCAGTCAGATAATGGGACTTTTCAGAGACAAGGCAGGAAAGCTGATTAGAACCTTTCCATTCCGCGGCAAGCTTGGGCGGCGAATCTTCTCCGAATCCTTCATTGGCATCGACGATAATCTTTGAAGATTCTATATCCGGGCCGAGGGCATAAATCCCGAGAGTATTTTTCTTCCCAGGGAAAATAATTTTGCGAGAGTCGTATGATAAAGCGAAGAGATGATAATTATCCTGCGTGAAATCAGTCGCGATTTGCGGAAGTATATCACTGACAGCGCCTGTAAGAGTATCGCAGCAAAAAACGGAACCTTGCTCATTGTCGACTTTGCTGGATGGCAGTGATATTTTCGTGGAGGAGAACAAGATTCGGCTGTCTCGTGCATAAGCGACCTTCATCCAGGAATAATACACAACGCCTGCGTATGCTTTTGTCGGCCCTGAGCAGATGTAAGTTTGAGGCAAGCCCTTTTCCGGTGTTGCGAGGAATTTCCCGTTGGGGTCGATAATAGTTCTCTCAACGAGTGAGCCGGGGACAAGTTTCTGGCCTTTGAAGTTTTTATCTTCTGGCTCAAGATACGCAATAGCGCGTGAATCAGGTCTAAAGTCATAGCCAATTGACACAGCCGACGCAACAAATGCCACAGGTGTCTTCTCGGTCAGCGATACAACATAGAGGTCAAAACCTGCTTCAAAAGTTTTGCCTGTGACGTGGTCCAGAACATACGCGATAAATTTGGAATCCGGCGAAAATCTAATCCGCCACAGCTGCTGAGGGCTTGTCGCAAGTATTTTTTTGCCGTTCGGGTCGGCGGTCGGGGCAATAACAAGCTGATAGTAAGTAAGCTCTTTTTCTTTGTATTTTTTGATTATTTCCGGGCTGATTTTCCTGGCAAGCTGCGCATCAGCTTTTTCGATTAGATACCGGTCAACCCAGGCAGTGTGCTGCTCGTTGGAGTAATCTTCGAGGGAGGGCAGATTTGTGTCTTTGATTCCCTCAGTGAGGATTTTTTGCTTAAGGATTTCTGCGTGCTCTTTAATTTCTTTGGCCTGGGTCGGCTGGAGAAGCTTAAAGGCGCTGTCAAAGTCGTCAACTTTAATGATTTGGCTATAGGCGAATTGAGAGCCATCGGACGAAATAGCGGGCCATATAGCAGTGGACTCTTTGGGAGCGATTTGAGCCAGTGAGCCGGTGTTGCCATCGACGAGATACAAAGCTCCTTTTTTGCTGTAAATGCCTTTGGAGCCATCTGAGTTCCACTGTAGCGAGTCCTCAGGTATGCAGCCGAAGATAACCAGAATGAAAACGTAAGAGGCGACGAGTGATAATTTGATGAGGTTTTTCTTAGTCATAGTGTTTCTCCTTGAGGTGTTGTTTATAGACGTTAAGTAATTCGGTTTGGGAGAGCTGGTTTTGTGTATAAGGTCTGGGCTGCATCGCGGCCAGCGCCTTCTGCTGCCAGAAGCTGTTTTCGTTTTCCTGAACCGCTGGGTGCGTCAGCGCAGGCGTCAGGCCAAGCGATGATAGCTGTGTCTGGGGCGGATTTGACCATCGGCCGACAGAAAGGCCGACGGCAAAGGTGAACAAGATAGCTGCTGCAACGGCGATTCGTTTGAAGCCGATGAAAAATGTTGCGAGCGGTGGTTGCTGTGCCTGCAGGATGTTGAGGGTGGCGGCGAACCTTTGCGAGGCCTGCTCGGCGATGTGGGCAACATTCGGGGGGACATCTGCCTGGCCTATTTTATTCAGGATTTGTTTTAGTTTTTCTTCATTCATTTCAGGACTCCGATATATTCATTTCAGCGAGATTATTTCTGAGTGTACTAATTGCTTTTGAGACATGCGAACGGGCGGTATCCTCGGCACAGTTCAATTTATCGGCGATTGCTTTATAATCGGTCTGTTCGATATATCGCATCACAATCGCCTGTGCCTGCTGTTCGGGCAGTTTGGCGATTTCCTTTCTAACCATATTCAGCGTTTCCGCGTCGATGGCTTCTTCGTATGCAGCTCGGCCGGTCGGGGTCGCATCAGGTATTTGCCCGTTTTTGCCGGTGCGATTTCGCCACGCCTTTGAGTTAGCGGACAACGCTATTCGATAGATATATGCCCCTGCCTGCGGGCCTGTCAGCTTTTCGAGATTCATCCAGATAGCCAGAAGCGCGTATTGAATCGCCTCATCAAAGATGTCAGTGTTGCAGGTGAGTTTCCAAAGGGTGGTCGTAAGATAGCCGATGTACTCATTCTTTAATTTTTCAAAGAGCTCCAATCGCTTTGAGTATCTCATTAAAAAGGCCCTTTTTAGCTGAGTACCGCAATATTTTACTTCTACATAATAATAACCTTTGAGGGCGGGGTTTGTGTAATATTAAAACGAAAAAAATTAACACAAAAAAACCGACAGCTTTTGACAGCCGCCGGCTGAAATCCACATCTTAAACTTTACGAGCAGCGCAACCGATAGACGGTATACGCAACCGCTTACAAAAACGAATCGCAGAGGGGTGTCCCCTATTTGACCGCCTGTTTTTGAGCAAGGGCGGAATCGAGGTTTTCGCGGGCCTTTTGGAACTTGGGGTCGATTTGCAGGGCCTTTTTATAGCACTCAATCGCCTCGTCGATTTTGCCCTGGTTTTGCAGCAGGATACCAAGATTGGTTTGCATTTCGAAATCGTCGGGCCGGTCGGCGATAACAACCCGACACTGCTCGATTGCCTCATCGATTCTGCCTACCGCCGCCAGCGCAAGCGCAAGCCGACCATGGGTAATAACGTCGTTGGAATCTTTCGCCAGCGCCTTATTGTAATACTCTATCGCATCCTGCGGCTTTCCGCTCTGCGCAAGGGCATAGCCGAAGTTGCTGAGAACCTCTGCGGAATCGGGTTTGACAATAAGGGCTTTTTGGAACTGGCTCAAGGCGTCGCCTGCCCTGCCCTCTTTGGCTAATTGCAATGCCATATCCTGACGAATATCAACCGCACTCACGGCTGTGCCTTCGTAAATCCGGTATTGTTGAATTGCGCCCTCATAATCGCCCTTTGTCGCCAGGGCAAGCCCGAGATCGTAACGGGCCAGCTTAAAATCAGGGGCGAGTTCGATGGCAATTTTATATTGCGCTATCGCCTCGTCTAATTTGCCCATTTCTCTAAGAGCATTACCGTAGTTAACGTGAATTTCGGGAGAATTCGGGAGAAACTTGAGCGCCTCGGAAAGTTGTGCGGCCGCCTCTTTTGGCCTCCCGAGGTCGCTGAGGATGTTGGCGTAGTTATTTTGCATAACGTAGCTGCCCTCGATAACTTTCAGCGCATGCTCGAACAGCGACAAACTGTCTTTCCAGTATTTCAGCTGGTGCGACGTCGCCAGCGTGCAGGCCGACAGAGTAATGCCCGCCAGGGCGACGAGAATAATTTTTCTCACAGGTATTTTCCGAAGTAACTCCGTTACGCCGAAGGCAATTATTATAAAAATACCGATTAAGGGAACGTATGTGTATCTGTCGGCCCTGGCCTGGGTGCCGACCTGCACAATGCCGATGACGGGGACAAGCGTCCCAAGATACCAAAGCCAGCCCACAAACAGGTATTTGTATCGCCGAGCGTGATAAACAAAGAATATCGTTATCAGGACAAGCACGATACCGTATATCACGGCCCTGGAAACCGGTATGGTGTTACCAGGGTGCGGATACAGGACCGCCAGGCCGGTGGGCCAAATCATCTTGCCGATATAAATAAGATACGAAACAACCGCGTTGGCAATCCGTTCGTTCAGTGGCAAAGCCAAAATGTCGGCCATTGCGCCGGTTTTTCGTTGGACAACAAAAGTAACAACACTGGATACAACAACCAAAACAATCAGGGGAATTTTTTCAATTATTAACCATTTCAGAGATACCTTCTGTCTTCTGTTTTCTGTCCTCTGCCTGCCCGGCTGCCTTAAGGTGTCCCTTATGGGAGTAGCCCCATGGGCGAAGTCGGGTCCTCCGGTTCGTTCCAGGGGCCAGTAATCCAGCAGCAGCAAAACAAACGGCAGCGTTACTAACATCGGCTTGGCCAAAAGCCCCATAGCGAACAAAACCAGCACAGCAATGTATCGCCGCACCGACGGACGCTCGACATACCGCGAGTAAGCCAGCATCGTCAAAAGCCAGAACAACGTGCTGAGAACGTCTTTTCGCTCAGCCACCCACGCCACCGATTCAACGTGTAGCGGATGCAGCGCGAACAACCCCGCTATAAATGCGCTTTGCCAGACGCCCTTTGTCATTCGGGCCAGGACAACAAACAAAAGGATGCTGTTCGCAACGTGAAACAGCACGTTTACGATATGCATAGGACCGGATTTGACGCCTCCCGGAAGGGACGCTGCGCGGAACAACTGGCAATCCAGCATAAGAGACAACCACGTCAGAGGGTGCCAGTTGGAACAAGCCCCCGTCGTAAACGCCCACTTGACGCCCTGCCAGCTTAGGCCCTGCTGGACATTCTCGTTTTTGGTAACATAAACATCGTCGTCGTAATAAAGAAAACTGTGATTGCGGACGGGAAGATATACGGCAAAAGTTACAGCCGCCAGCAATATGCAAATCAACAAACGCTGGTGAATATGCAGTTGTTCAATCATAAAGCTATTGCGATAACTGAAAACAATGAGAAATTATCCATTTTCATTTTCGAATACCGCCGTATATCGCGTCAAATTCCAGCCGCCAAAAACAATCGATTGCCTCAAATCCGCCCGCCTTCAACTTCTCAAAATGCCATTGAAGCGGCTGGCCCTGTTCTGAGCCGACCCATGAACCCATCAATTCTTTGCGAAACTTCGCAATATCAATCTTCAGCGCCTGGCCATAAGCCCGCCAGAAACCATCCCAGTCGTCAACGCCGTTCCTTTTGCGATTTAGCGTGTAAAGACGCCTTTGGTTTTGCCAATCCTGTTGAATCCCTTTGCAGCAACTGCCTGCGTGGTCGGCATTCAGAAATATCCCGCCCGGCTTTAATATCCCGGCGAACTGTTTATACAGCCGGCCCAGCTGTGCGGGGCTAAACCAGTGCAAAGCCGTCGCGGAAACAATCGCGTCAAACGGCCCGCTGACAATATCAGTCCAACCTTTTTTACGCAGGTCAGCACGCACTAATTTTACTCGCCCGCCGAATTTAGAAAGGCGATTTTGAGCCAGCGCAAGAAGGGTCGCGTCAAAATCGACGCCCCAGACCTCGGCCGCCGGAAATTCCTGCAGAACAGGCATCATCAAACTTCCTGTGCCGCACCCGACATCCAGAACCCTTGAAACCTTCTTCTGGGAATCCGCGATTAGCTGCACTATTATTTCAAATCGTTCTTTTCTGGCAGGGATATAAAAATCCTGCATCCGGTCCCAGCGTTTAATCCACCTCCGCCAGTCGATGTGTTTGGGAATCGATACGTTCATCAATTTTAGAACCCGAATTTTTTGCCCGTCAGCCGTTCGTAGGCCTCTATGTATTTTTCGCCCGTCTTTTTGACGACGTCATCGGGCAGTTTCACGCCCGGGCCTGATTTATCGAACTTAATCTCTTCGAGATAATTGCGCACAAACTGCTTGTCGAAGCTCTCCTGGTCTCGCCCCGCCTCGTATTTGTCCGCCGGCCAGAATCGCGACGAATCGGGCGTCAATACCTCATCAATAAGAATGATTTTGTTATCGACTTCGCCCCACTCGAATTTCGTATCCGCCAATATTATCCCCTTCGACTCCGCGTATTTCGACGCCTTTTTGAAAATCTCGATGCTCTTATCGCGCAGGTATCTGGCGTTTTTATCCCCGATAATCTCAACGCACCTGTTGAAATCGACGTTCTCATCGTGTTTGCCGAATTCCTCCTTCGTCGCGGGCGTAAATATCGGCTCAGGAAGTTTATCGCATTGCTTCATCCCCGCGGCGAGCTTTACTCCGCAAACCGTTTGCGATTTCTGGTATTCCTTCCACCCCGACCCCGCTAAATAGCCCCGAACAACGCACTCAATTGGGAATACCTTCGTCTTCTTGACTAACATACTTCTGCCCGCTAATTGCTTCTCGAACTTGTTAAACGGGGCCGGGAACTTGCTCACGTCGGTTGCGATAAGGTGATGACTGATGGATGATGACAAAAACTCGAACCAGAAAAGCGATATCTGCGTCAGCACAATGCCCTTTTTCGGAATGGGGTTGGCCATCACAACGTCAAACGCGCTTATGCGGTCGGTTGCGACGATTAACAGCTTATCGCCCAAATCATAAACATCCCGCACTTTCCCTCTTTTCGGCTCAACGCTCCCGATTTTTGTCTGCAATACCGCTTCCATCGTTTTCCCTTTCTATAATTTACGAACGCCGCCGTATGCTAATCCACAAACTCCTTTTCGTCAAGACCGGATGCCCACCTATGCCCAAGTATCATCAAGTACCATTATTAAGCTAATAAACGTACTTGGGTATAGTAGCTGATACTAGTGGTTACTTTTGGCGAGATGACCAAGTTGACCCGTCCCTGCCGTAAGGCATGGCTAAGCCATTAGGGACGGGCCGGGATAAGTTGAAACCCCCGGCGGAGAAACTTCTACCTCCGCCTTTTTCTAACAATCGCCGCTCGCCTCCGCCGTTGGGTGTCCCTTTGCCTTAGGCATCCCTTACGGGAACGGGAGGCGAAGCCCTTAGGCAAAGCCGGGCACCGAGGCCGAGCAGTATATCGCTCTGGCTGGCTAGTCAAGGGTTGTTGTCAGCGTTTTCTTCTTACTATCTTCTTTATTGTTTCGGTGCCTCAGCAGCAGCTTTTGCGTCAGCAGCGGCCTTTGCGTCAGCGGCGGCCTTTGCGTCAGCAGCAGCTTTTGCGTCAGCGGCGGCTTTTGCCTCAGCATTGGCTTTTACTTTGGCAGCGGCTGCTTCTGCATCAGCATTGGCTTTTACTTTGGCGGCCTCTACTTTGGCAGCTTCTGCTGTAGCATCGGCTTTTACTTCCGCGGAGGTTTCTGTTTTGGCAGCTTTTACTTTGGCAGATTCTGCTTTAGCATCGGCTTTTACTTCTACCGCCTCCGCAGTAGCTTTTTCTTTCTTAGTATCCTTGCAGCCCGTCAAAACCAGCGGACAACAAAGTAAAGCCAGGAAAATGATTGTAATTCTTTCGTTCTTCATTTCTGTCTCCTATCAAATTTATTTACCCTAAAATTGACTTTATTGAACTTTGTTGGAATTGTATATCGCTCTGGCTGGCTGGTCAAGGGTTATATTTTATCGTCTTTTTCTCAACGGCAAAATTCTGCGAGTTTTAAGCCGATAAATCGCAAGTCCGCCCCGGCGGGAAAATTTCTATTTCCGCTTTCTGGAAACAATCGCCCGTAATCAGTCGCCGACGGTGATTGTGATGTTGTCGTTGAAGACCGTTGCCCGTGTCATCTTGCGGTTGGCGTAAAGACCCATGTGCGCCCCGGCCAGACCTGGCTTGTCCAGGTAGGGGCCGGCGGAGGCAAGTGCGTTGTCCTGGTAAACGCGAACTTGTTTGGTTTTGACGTCCGCCTCAACGCGCACCGTCACCCACTTTCCGATGGGAAATACGGGGCTGTCCTTGAGTTCGTCAAAGAACACAGTGCCCCTGCCTGCGGGACCAATCGAGTAGCCTTGCAACCGGTAGTGTCCCGGCGTTCCTACGAGATTAACCATCACCGAGGGATGAAAGGTCTTCCCGCCCGCGCGGGTGGTTTCATCAAACAATGTCACCACGTTCAGCCACGGGTGTTCACTATAGGGACCAAGTTCCGACGGCGCGAGGTCGTCGACCTTTACGTCGAAACTGACAGTGATGCTGCCGGGAAGAAAGCTGTCGAAATAAATATCCGGATGCATATGGAACTTCTCGGGGTCGGTAGTCGTGAAATCGGGAGTAAGACGGCCGGCGAATACGAGTCCCCGTTTCGGCTCATTGGCGTCGGGCAGGTATTCATAGTGACCCGGAATCGTCGGATGGCTGGAATTCACAAAGGCGGCTTCGCTCGAACAATCCCCTTTCCAAACGAACGCGTGCGGCACTGACGAAGTCTCGGATTCGCCGCGTGATATATTCGCATTACCGGTTGACCGACAACCCGCACCAAGTATAGCTATCCCGAATCCAATAATCAAAAATCTGATCATAAAAATCCCCCAGTCATAAGTTTCAGCTAAAACAACTATAAACCCTCACGTTATTGCTGTCAAACATCAATCGGCAATCGCAAATCCGCCTGCGGCGGGCCCCCGCCAAAGAACTGCGAGGGCAGGTAAGTCCGCGAATCCTCGCTTCGCGAGAAATTAGACAGTCGAGCATTTGAGCAGGCGAAGACCCCCCGGCGGAGAAATAGGTGACTGCCCCTGATTATGTCCGCTCGCTCATCTGATATATGGATAAATTTCGTCTGCAATCCAGTAGCACTCAAGCACGACCGCTAAAATTGTGCCTGCAAGCCATAGACACCACTTTTGACGCTGCCACAGGTCGCGAAGAGGTGAAAATTGCAACAGGATGTCTGCGAGGTATGCAGCGGAATAACAAACATTAGCTATGGCTGCGAGAACCAGAAGCAGCAGCAACGATTGCAGAGTCAATGCCGAGCGGAAGTGGGGCCATGTCAATACGAGCCAGGTAACTGCGACAGCGGCAAGAACAAGATTGTAGATAATGCGGCGAGGCTCCCAATATCGTGTGGCAGCCCTGAGACTTGCTCTAAATGTTTCCGGCGGTCCGCCCAACTTTGTTTTCATTTGGAGTTTAACCATAAACAGGTCGCCCTAACTTTTCCTCAATTCTACCCATCCCCTGTTTTTTTTACAATGGCGTAAGCCATCCCCCAATGGCTTGGCCATCCCTTGCGGGAGGGACGGCAAAATCCGCCAAACTAACGGCGGGTAAACTTCCGGGGGAATAAAAAAAAGGGCTGTCGGCTCAAACGCAAGGCCAATCAGCCCGGACAAGTCATTGCTCGTCCTCATTGGCATATACGAGGCCTGACGGAATTACGTGCTTGGAAAAACCAAAAAAGATTTGCTTTTGCAGGTGACAGCCAGGCGGTAAAACCTGAAATAAACAGAGCTGCCAGCCTACGCTGAAGAAAGACGCGCCGACAGCTCGGACGAGCACCACTCGTCTTATATTTTTATACGTGTCCGGCCGGCATTCTGTGCTTGGGCAAATAGAATTCTCTGCGGTCAACTAAATCCGTGGTTACTTAAGCTGCGAATCAACGTAAGCGAAGATTTTGTCGCGGACTTTGCGAATATCGGGGGTATCGGGCAGGAATTCAAAAATAGTTTCGAGGTATCGCCTCTCTTTTAATCGGCTAAGCGTGGGAACAAAATTTACATCATAAACCCAGCCAAGTATGCACAACTTCATATCGTTCCAGGTTCGCAGCATCTTATAATCAATCCGCCCGCCCGTAAGAATCGCGTCAAGCACCTCAGGCGTAAACCTCGGCTCATCGGGCAATTCAATCTCCAGCTTGAAATTATCCGGGTCGTCCCTTTGCTGGATATACGCCTTTATGACCACGTTAAAAATATCTAACTTGTCCGCGTCGCGTATCATCTTGGATAATAATAGCGTATCGCCCGTAAGATTATTTGGCAGCTCCTTTTCCCCATGATAGCGAATCGCCGTCTCGATTATTTGCCTTTCATCATCTGGCAACTCCGCCAGGATATTTTCCTTTTGTAGGACCTCTAAGCCGAGAAGGCAGTGGTTAACGCTCTTCGTATCGCTGTATGTCTTGTATTTGAAAAATTGCGGGAATCGTCCCACGTCGTGAAATAGCGCAATTGTCTCCGCCAGCAATCGTTGATTGCCCTCAAGGTGCAGTTGGTCCGCAAGGTAAAGCATCTCCGTGCACACCCGTCCGCTGTGTTCTTCCTTTAGCTTTATATTAGCATTGATATACTCGTCATTACCCGCCGTTTGGCGTCCCTCACGGGAATAGAATCCTGCGACGAATTTATCAAACCACGTCTTAAATCTTGTCAGTTGTTCATTGTTCATAGTTCATTGCTCAGTGCGTAGATTTAGAAAGCGAATAATGTAAAGCAAACCAGCCCATTTTGCCATAATGATTAAACAAAATTCGCCGCCGGGTTTGCAAAAGAAAACAGAAGAGATATAATATCCCCGGCGAAACCGAGATAAACTATAAAGGAGCGAAATATGCCGACGGCAAAAGACATTGTGGTGCGAAAGCCCACCAAAGAGGAAGAAAAAACCTGCAAAACCTGGCCCATCTGGACCTGCAAGCCGAGTGAATTCGACTGGGCCTACACCGAAAAGGAAACCTGCCTGATACTTGAGGGCGACGTCACCGTAACCGACGGCAAAGAGTCCGTCAGTTTCGGCCCCGGCGATTTCGTCATCTTCCCCGTTGACCTCGAATGCAAATGGCAGGTCAAGAAGGCGGTCAAGAAACATTATAACTTCGGATAACTCTTCTTTTCGCGAAGAAAAAAATGTCTAAGTTTAAACTCTATCATATAAAGACCCTGCTTTGGACATATTTGGTATGGCTGTTCCTGAGTCTTTTGTTTGCTCTCGGAATATGCCAAATGACCAAACAAACATTAGTGAATGTACCGTATATTCTGGGCGTGTCACATATCTTACCTTTTTTGTCTTTGGGAATGTTTTGGGGTGAGCCTGCCAAGACGATTATCGCAGGAATTCTCGCCGTGCTTCCAATAGTATTTATAGTAACCGGTCTTTTGATAAACAAGCCCTGGGCTAATTCCCTGGTAATTATGGGGATGACCATTTGGTTTTTATGGGAAATGTTTGTTGCCACGCTGGCAGCATAATAATTTATGACTGAGGGCGAGATTGTAAGAGAGGTTGCAATGTGTAATAGCAGGGTGGTTTTAATATCGAGTATTTTGCTGTTGTTTGTTTTTCTAATCGGCTGTGCAGACAGGAATGATTCTCCCGCTGCGCAGACATACCCGAACGACGGCAACAACCTTGCCCTGGCCTGGGTACTAAAAGGCGATTATCAGGTTGCGAAAAGCTTTTATGACCTGCCCAAAGATGTCCGAATAGCAATTCTTCCTGAGCCGCCTGCTGATCGAATGGCGGAGCCGAATGAGCCATTTAACAGCACGGATTGTATCGCGAAGGACTATCCAAGTCGAAGGTTTATTACCGGCGGTTTCTCCAAAGATTATGCGTTTGTGTTTTATGAACATGGCGGGCTAGGATATAACCAGCCGTTTGTTATATTGAAACGAAAGGGCGGAAAAGCAAATATCATCTTATTGAAATATTTCTTCGGAGAGAACGGTACTATGTCTTTGGACCAGTTAAAGTCATACTTAAAAAGTGGCAAACCTCCCTGTATCGTGCATGAAAGTAACGAGTTTAGATCGTTATAAGTTTGATTTGTAGAATATAATCTGTAAACATTACAGCTTTTAATAACCTGAACGCACTTTTATCAAGAGCACAGGTAAAGAGATTAGGAGATTAAATTATGATGATAGATTATCTGACGCTGATGCTGATAAATATGGCTGCAGGGTTGTTCCTGCTCGGCTGCTTCGTCTGGCGAGATTTAGATACGCCGGGAGATACCGGCCGATGGGTCCCCGCCTTCGCAATCTGCGGCCTTGTCGCCGCGATAGGCGGATTTGCAATTACCTTCACCTGGCCTCTGCCCAAACCATATAGTTCGGCTTTCGGCGAAATGTCGGTGTTATTTGGCGTGCTTTTACTTGGCCTGGCTTTGGCGTTAGCCAAAAGATGGGAACTTTTGCCTTTGGCGATATACGCCGTTTTCGCAGGTGCAGCCGCGATGCTTCTTGGCGTTCGCATAATCGACCTTGGCCTTACAGCAAAGCCAGTCCTGTCGGGTGTCGGATTCATCTTGTGCGGAATATGCGGCATTTTCTCGCCGCTCGTGGTTTGGCAGAACGACAAAAAGGGCCTGCGTATTATCGGCTCGCTTGTATTGTTCGCCGCCTCCGCTATCTGGGCCTTGACGGGCTATCTCGGCTACTGGATGCACATGCTGGTGGCAAAGTAGAATCGCAGGCGGATACTGTTATTGCTTTTGCAGTTTTTCAATTTCCGACCGGCACATCAATAACTGGGCCGGGTCGGCAATTCTTTTCTCAGCGGCGTGCAGGTGATTCAGCGCAAGGTCGGGTTTCTCAAGATACCGCGAATATATTATCCCCAGCATCAGCTCAACCTGCTCAATATGCTCATAATTGGCGTAGTGAGTGAGAAACTTTTCATAAACCGACGCGGCCGGCTTATATTCACCCTCGCTGGCAAGCTGGTTGGCGATATCGAGCAAATGTTGGCGAGGCAGAATCTGCTCACTATCGAGAGACATAAGGTTAAGATATTGTTGAGCGGCTGTCTGTAGGTCGTGCTGATAAATGCTGTTGGAAATATCCTCGCGCAACTGCCTGATCTGCGGCTCATCAGGCCCCGCCTTTGTTATATCTCTGGCCGTAATCCGTTTTGTGCCGCCCATCCCCGTATACGGGTCATAGCCGGTGGCAATCGCGTCGCGATATGCGCGCCTGCGGTTCCACTGCTTGAACATCGCCCAAAGGTCGAATTGCGAGCTGCTCAATAATCCCGTCGCCAGCAGAAACAGCGACGAAACGATGCCGAACGAATAACCCGCAAGATGCGCGTCGTAAGCAACATTCGTATTCGCCGTATATCGGATAATAACATTATCAAGGATAATCATCTTGAACGCGATAAAGTAAATGGCCGGCACCTCAACCGTGCCTATGATGATGAACCAGTAAACGATAGTTATAAGGGTCTGCGGAAACAGCACAAGATACGCGCCCGTAACCGCCGCCACCGCGCCGCTCGCCCCCATAACCGGGTTGCTGTTTATCAGCGTATGGCCCACCGCGCTGAATATCGCGCCCGCTAAGTAAAAGCACATGTAGCCGAAATGCCCGAGCTTATCGTTTACGTTATTGCCGAATATGTACAGAAAAAACATGTTGCCGAAAATATGAAGAAAACCGCTGTGCAGAAAAGCGTAAGTGATGAACTGCCACAAAAACGGGTGAGCGGGCGCGAAAACAAATCGTTCCGCCCACGGACGCAGAAGTTCTCTTGACTGCTCATTGGGCCAGTAGCTCAACAGAAACACAATCACATTTACGGCTATGATAGCGTAATTGGCGTAAGGTGTTCTGCGACACCCGACATTTGTTCGTATAGGCAGCAGCATAATGGATTCCGTTTACCTTTGAAAAAGCGGGACAATTCAAAGGGCAGCATTGTAAGGGCTTTCCGCCGGGCGGGCAAGACATAAAAAAACAGGACGACTTTCGCCGTCCTGTTTCATGTGAAAATGTTAGGTTTCACAGCCCGTCATAACTAAAACGGGACATCAATCAGCTTATCCATCGTCGTAAGCTGTCCTAAAATCTCCAGCAATAGCTCACTAACACAATCTGGCTTCTGCCTGTATCATACGTTGATATGCTCCATGCGAATGCGGCTATGAGCAGCATAACAGCAACTAATGCTATACGTTTCATTGTACTTCCTCCTGCTTTACTCGTTAAGGTTATTATTGTGAGGCGATATGCTCTATTTTTGACCGGCTTTCCCCATCCGGCCGAATCAATCCAATTAAGCAAAGTATAGTAAAAGAATTCCCCGCCTCCAAATCAATGCGGAAAAAATCTTTATTTTTCCTGCCCTTGCTGTTAATAATGGCATCAGGTTTTTGACTGGAGAATTTTTACGAATGGATAAGCACGCATATAAAACCCGCATTAAGGGCATCCGGGCCGCGATTGCCCGCGCCGGCGCAGATTGTCTCATCGCCGCAAAACCCGTCAATGTTACCTATCTCACCGGCTTTACCGGCAAAGACAGTTGGGCAATTGTTCTGCCCCGCGCAGTCGTGCTTGTAACCGACAGCAGATACACCGAGCAGGCCGTTAGCCAGTGCCCGTTCTGCAAAATAGTCGAACGCACCGCAGCAATGGGTAGCACTGTCGCCGAACTGCTGCGAAAGCAACGCGGAATCAAAACCGCTGCTGTCAAAAAAACAATATCGCTCGCCAATTTCCAGTCGCTGAAGAAAAACCTGTCCTGCCGACTGAAGGTTGCCGAAGATATTGTCGAATCAGCACGCCGAAAAAAAGACCCCGTCGAGGTTGCCTCCGTTCGCGCCGCTGCCAAAATCGCCGCACGGGCATTCGAACGCGTCCTGCGACAGGTCAAACCTGGGCTTACGGAAAACATTCTGGCGGGTATTGTCGATTTTGAAATCAGAAAAGCCGGGGGCGCAAACAGCTTTGAAACAATTGTTGCCTTTGGTCCCAATGCCTCAAGACCTCATCATCAGCCCACTTCCCGCAAATTAAGAAAAAATGATACCGTTCTCATCGACTTCGGCGTGCGCCTCGACGGCTACTGCTGTGATTTGACCAGGTGCTTTTCGGTCGGCACACCACGCGGGCTTTATGGCAAAGTTTACGCCGTCGTAAAACAGGCACAGGCCGCTGCCATAAGAATGGTCAAAGCCGGAGTCGAAATCAGCCAGGTCGATACCGCCGCGAGAGAAATAATAAAAAAAGCTGACCTCCCTGTTTACGGCCACGGAACCGGGCACGGACTTGGCCTGGAGGTACACGAACTGCCCGCCGTATCAGGCAAAGCAAAAGGAAAATTACAGGCAGGCGACGTGATTACAATTGAGCCGGGCGTCTATATCCCCGGACGACTCGGCGTCAGAATCGAAGATGATTGTCTCGTCACAAAAAACGGCTGTGTTGTTCTTACAGCTAATTGCCCAAAGGACTAATACCCTTTTACCGCGTCGGCCCCCTGTTCGGCATTAAGTCCTGCGTATTGCCCCTGTCCATTGGCCCTCTGCGATCCCCGCTGCCGGGTGCATTACGCTGCATCGTTTCAATGCCGGAGGATCCCCAGTCACGCAATGGCGCTTTCGTCTTTTTTTCCAGCGATTTTAATTCGCTATACTTCAAACGTACATCATCGGGCCAGTTCATCAGTTTCGCAGGCAACCTGTCCACCCTCGTCCCGTCAAAACTGAACAATACGTCAAAATACTGCCGCGACTGCAGAACTTTGTCCCCAAACCAGTCATTCATTGGCACCACGTCCACCACAATCACTCCTGTTGTATAATCTATTGTCTCAGGCAGCTTCACTTCCTTTACGTCCGCGGTCTTGTTTTTCTCGCTTGCCTCAAACTTCGCTGTCTTGCCTATGACGTCTCCGTGTTTGACTATAAACTGCGAGCTGTACCAATAACCCATCACGTATTTGCAAACCTGAACTTCTACGGCCTTTGCAGCTTCCTGAACGTTTGTCGGGAAGAAATACAGCCGTTTGGGAATATCCACTATGTCCGTCACTTCCGAAAAAGCGCTCCATAATATTACTTTGCTGTTGCTCGCTGCGTCTTCCGCCTGTACCTGGCCGGTCCCCGCCACAGGATTGAATACCCCAATACGGATACGATAATGATAACTCGCACCTGGTTCCACTGTATCATCATGTGCCCAGAACGTTATCGTATCATGCAAACTGCTTATATCCTTGCCTCTCAGCAGCATTTTTCTCAGTTCTTCGCTTATCGTCGCCTCAGTTACTGTCGTCTTTGCAATCTTCTTCTGTTCGGTCATTGTCGTTTCGGTACGCGTGTCTCGTTCTGTTCGGCTCGTACTCCTCAAAGTATTGCGAGAGTTACCGCTGCGGTCAGGTTCTGCTCCCGTCGAACGGCCGCCGCCCGTACCCCTGGCGCTGGCTGCACCGCCGCCCGCACCTCTGGTGACTGCGCTGCCGCCCGCACCTCTGGTGACTGCGCCGCCGCCCGCACCTCTGCTGCCGCCCGCGCCTCTGCCGCCCGTTGGTTGCACTGGTGTTGTGTTGCGGGATACTCCGGCTCCACGTTCCTCACGGGTCGAACGCGCTGTCGTCTTTTCTTCTGCCGTTTTGGTCTCACGCTCCGTCGCCGCCTCACGACGCTCCTGTGCCTCTTTCTCCCGACGAACCGTTAAAAACTTCTCGTGCAATACAGGTGGCAGCCATTGCTCCTCAGCCGAAGCTATCTTGTACGCATCCGGCTGAAGCATGCTCGCCTGCGTCTGCTGGTCGCCCAACTGCGCAATCTGAACCATAACCCCGCCCATCGGAAGGTCGTTCACATCATCTATTATCTTGTATATGTCTCGCTTGGGGTCTATCCGCAAACGTGGAATATCTTCCCACTGGCTCCACTCCCCATTTTCATCAAGACGCTGCCTTTGAAGCTGGACGCCCGCAAACACCGGCCTAGCCAGACCTTTATCACGCCAGCCCTCAGGAACTCCTTTACCCGCAAAACATTCCTGAAAACTGTCTATCAGCGGACCAAGGTCGAAACTTCCCTGAACCGTAACTAAATCAAGGTCGTTCGGCTCATACGAATCTTCGGACGAGACATTCTCCGGGGTAATCGGAACCTTCGGAATGTACGCGGCAGCCGTTATGCGTTCCACTGATACATCATCGTTTACTTCACCGACCACCGGAATACGATACTTCTTGTCCACCGTAATCTCTACGGAACTTGGCACAGGCCAGAACACATTCAAATCGTTGTCCAGCACCGAACGCATCTTCGCCAGAAAAACTTCGCTTTGAGGTATATATGCCGGCTTTAAAACTGGCTCCCTCTCCAGTTGGGATCGAAGCTTGTCTGATTGCTCCGCTATGTATATATCAAGCTGGCCGGGACTAAAACTCTGGCCGTTGAATGGAATCCTTTCCCCGCTACTCAGAACAAACGCATACACAATGTACAGCGCGCCAAGAACGCCTATTAACAACACTGCCTTTTCTATATGCGATTCTATGAAGTTGCCTTGTTTTTTTATCATAATTCCAAAATCCTTATGCTCTCCGAAGTCCCGATTCGTCGCAACTATGCTCCGGCAAATTCAACCTGGCGCCGCTTCTATTCGCCCGTTTTGGCCACGGGGCCCTTTATCAACTCCGGCTTTATCGCGTTATAACCTTGCTTGTTGAATATATATTCGCAAACCATTTCAACTTCGGCTACTGATTCAGCACCATATCTGTAATACTGATGGTCCACGGATCGCGAAACCACCGGCTTAACACGGCACTCCAAAATCGTTATTTGGTTATGCTTGAAAACTTTCGCCGGCTCCTGACCCGTGAATCCGCGGAAACTGTGCTCCTTGACGCTGCACAACTCCCGCATAAAAGGAACTATCGCCTTGCTGCTCAACACTACAACCATACTAAAATGTACCACATCCATACTTTCGTCGCTTATGCGACCAGTAAACGACTCTATCAACTGCTCAGTCGGCTTGGTTACGTACTTAGGCCTCTCCTGTGCCGCTTTCAAACCCAGGGTGCCTCCGCTAAAAAGAACGTCTGGCGTCAAAAAACCAACCCCCTCCACTCGCTTCACAGGAGAACTAAATACGCTGCTCGAACCGGCGTTCATTTTCTCCACCGTTGTAAACACATCCTCTATTATCCAGTAACCAATCTGCCAGAACCAGCAGTCCTTGATGCTGTCATCTACATTCGAATACTTGTAAGTCTTCCAAAAATCATATCCGCTCACGATGTCGGGACTCGCGTATACCGACGACGACTTTGCCCTGGCCCGACAAATCTCATCGATAATCCTCGCCGTTGCGTCACTGCCCCCGCTCGACCTGTTTCTACCCGTCTCCTGTGCAACCTTTATCTCATCTGCGCTGGGACAATCGTGACCGTTGACCTTCCTTATCATTGCCTCGATTCCCTGACGATAATTCTCACCGAACCGGGTGTATAACAAGGTCGATGTGTCCTTGGGCTGAGGAAATATGTCGTAACTCAGAAGCTCACGTTCAGAACTCTGCATTGATAATTGTTGTATAAAATTGGCGTCCTGCTGGTATGCCTCCTGATACCGCTTTTCCACCTCGGCCTGCTTCGCCGCCGGCGAACTTTTTAATTGACTAAGCACATTATTGCCTATTGGCACACTTTCATTGTTGACCTTTTGCTTTAAACCCCTGCCAAGCAGTACAGTCGCCGTAAGAACCGTCCCGCACACCAAAAGTATTATCGCGGGCCAAATCAATATAGAATATGCCCGAAATCCGCCAAACACCTTCAGCAAATTTTTCAATTTTGATATGTCAATGTTAATCTTGGCCATTCACCATCACCATCAGTAAAACATTATGCTAAAAACATAATTTATTCACCGCGAGTTATTCCGCTTCCCCGCCGCCGACGCGACCACCGCCGCTGCCTTTAGGAGATTGTGACTTGCGACCGCCGCCTGGAACCGGAGATGGCGCCGGCTTGCTTGCACTTGGGCTCGCGCCTGGGGGCGCGACCGCTTCACTCGGTGGTTCGGTTGTATCTTTCCACTTAAGTTTAAAGTTCAGCACAAACCAGGAGTCGTTTACCTGCGCAGCTTTCTTGCTGTTTTCATCAGCATTCGTAATTTTGCTTATTATCTCATTGGTCATCGGGTCAATTAACACATCGTCCTTGCCCTCTATTTTCTTCCTGACCCCTATACCGGGAGGCATCTCCCCCAACAAATCCACTTCCCCCGTCTGAAGGTCAAAATGTTGCTTGTCCGTCTTCTTGTAGAGTTCAAAAGGACTGTTGCCGTCAAACATGCTGTCCAAATGCATCAGCCGGGTAACTAATCCCCACTGGTTCTGGTCATTCTTGACGCCGACAGGGTCCAGCAACTCGCTTATGTTCTTATAAGGACTATAACCGGTTATCGTTACGACAAAACCTCGCGGTGTTGACTCGCCTCCGGTTGTCGGCGACATTACCCCTGGCCCTCTGCCTCGCACCGTTGGCGCCACTCTGCCACCGCCGCCTCGCCCCCCGCCTCCCGTCATCCCGCTCCTGTCGGGCATTGCGTTCCTGCCTCCCATCATGCCTCCCTCGCCTGACTCTCGCGCATCAACGCCTTTTTCGAAACCCGTAACCCCGAACTGACCGCTCGCGACATCCAGCGTGTAATAAATAGTCATCCCGGTTACGAAAATCTGCTTGCGCTCCCTGCGGTCAGGATATTTTTCCTTTATCGTCTCGGCGTCACCGCTGGCAAAAGCTCGGTATAGCTCCGCCTGCTCTGGATTACTCTTGGCGTTAGGCAGTGTCGCTATCAGTTTCTGATAAAGCAAAGGAACCAGATCTCTATACGTGAACTGCTCTAATTCCTTCTTTATTATCGTCTCCGACATGCTGGACTTGGCCTCTTCGGCCTTTAGATTGCTCTCCGCCTTCTGCGCCGTATTCAGCACTGCCTTGACTTTCTCCCTCTGCGATACCTTGCTGGCGTAGCTGGCGCGGTCCACAAGAGTCCTCGCAAACGCCAGAACAGACGCCACTAATACCAGGCATGCCGCCAGCACAAAATATTTCGTCTTGCTCGCCCAAATCATTGATTTGGCTATGCTTTTCGGCAGTAGGTTACTTTCTATCTGCCCAAGGCCAAGCGCCTGCACCCCAAGCCCGTAAACTACGCCAAAATCACATACGCTTTCGTGGAACTTCGCAGCCGAAATCGACGGGTTAATTGCGACCCGCTTGAACGCGTCTGGACGCTCTATGGGCATCTGCAAACTTTGCTGAAGGTATTGCAGCAATCCTCGCATCTTTGTGCCCCCGCCCATCGCGATAACTCTCGTTAGCTTCACATTCGAATGAGAGCTGGTATAAAATCCAAGTGAACGCTGAATTTCCGACGCCAAATCCGTAAACACCGGCTTCATCGCCTGCAATATCTGCCTGGCGTATTTGCTCATCGGCGCCGTCCGTTTTAGCTTCTCCGCCTTCTCAAAATTCAGCTTGAACGTATCCGCTATCGCCTTGGTAAATGCGTTGCCCCCCATCGCAATCGCTCGCTGCCACACGTCCGATTTCGTACAGACCACAAGATCCGTTGTTTCAGCGCCGATATTCAGCACCACCGTCGCCTGAGTATCGGATTTCATCAGGTCGGGCCTGTCATAAAAAACATAGTTATATAACGCCATCGGCACTATCTGAACGTATGTTACCTCCAAATCCTCTCTGCTGAAGTGCTCAAGCTCTGCCGTCACAACATCGTTTTTTATCGCGAATATTCCCACCTTCGCTTCCGCCGCCCCCTCCTCCGTCATTATCTGCCAATCCCATGCAACCTCGTTGATATCGAAAGGAATCTGCTGGCTGGCTTCGAACTTGACGATTTCGGGGATGCGTTTTTTCTCGACGGGAGGGAGGTTGACGAAACGAGCGAAACTGTTTGCGCTGGGGACAGCAATGATGATTTCATCTCTGCCGAGGTCGTTGGCCTGAACAAACTGGCGAAGGGAAATGGCGATAAGCTCCTGCTTTTCCTGGTCTTTGATGCCTGAGCCGGCAAGGACTTTCTGATGCAGGATATGGTCGAAGCCGGTAACTTCGAGAGCGCCGGATTCGTTGCTAAGTCGAAGGGCCTTAAGCGAGGTGTTGCCGATATCAATTGCCCAGACCGACCCTATTTTTTCCGCCATAAACAGTGCCTCCTGTCCCAGCCAAAACCGGGCGGGACTTGTTTTTCAGAGCCAACGCAAATAGTATAACACAAAGAATTATATTATTATAGGAGCTATGAGAACTTTTTCCATATATACGCTTGGCTGTAAGGTCAATCAATATGAAAGTGCCCAGATAGCCCAGTTTCTCGAGGAGCTGGGTCTGTCGGCGGCGGTGTCGGGTGAGAAGCCCGATTTAGCGGTGATAAATACCTGTTGCGTAACAGGAACCGCGTCAGCCAAGAGCAGGCAATATATACAAAGAGCGTCAAAAATCAGTCCAGCCGGCGTAAGGGTGGTTTGCGGGTGTCTTCCGGCGATGAAAAGCCGGGAAAATCCCCCTTGCGACGGCGATAATGTTCATATCATCAGCAGCCGAGACGATTTGGCGCAAAGTATCGCCCAGATTATCATCGGCCATAATCCCCTTATTAAAGCAAAAAACGGCTTAAAAATCAAGGATGGAATGGCTAAATTCGCTAAATATCCCAAATTACCACCATTGTCCAGTTTCAAGGGGCATACAAGGGCGTTTCTCAAGGTCCAGGATGGGTGCGATGGCCTTTGCAGCTATTGTATTGTGCCGAAAGTCAGGCCCGATATTCAAAGTAAGCCGATGGGAGAAGCGATTGAGGAGGCAAAGGCGCTTGTGGCGGCGGGGCATAAGGAAATTGTAGTGACAGGCGTCTGTTTGTCGGCCTATGGGCGACAAACAGTAAGGAGATCAGGAGATCAGGCGAACAGGAGACCCGAAGAGCAGTTGAACAGTGGAACAGTAGAACAGGAGAAGAAGAAAGAAAAGCTAACAGATTTACTAACGGCGCTGGCGCGAGTGCCGGGGTTATCGAGGATTCGGGTGAGTAGTTTGGAGCCGGGGGACATCAGCGAGGAATTGCTGGACGTGTTCTGTGCGCATTCGAATATTATGCCTCATATTCATTTGTCGGTGCAGTCGGGGGCGAGCGCGACGCTGAAAAGAATGTGCAGGCAATACGATGCGGAGGAATTGCGGGCGAAAATTGAATTGATAAAGCGGCGATTGGACAGGCCCGCGATTACAGCGGATATTATCGTAGGGTTTCCGGGTGAGACGGATGAGGATTTTCAAGAGACGGTTGAACTGGCGAAGTGGGCGGGGTTTTCGAAGATACACGTGTTTCCGTTTTCGGTAAGGGCGGGGACAGCCGCGGCGAAACTGAAAGGCAGATTGCTGGCGGATGTGATTAAAAACCGGGCACAGATTCTGCGCAAGATTAGCGATGAGTTGGGCTTTAAATTCAGAGAACAATTCGTCGGCGAAAATTGCACAGTTCTTCTTGAAGAAACCCAACCGATATCTGGACTAAATGAACGATATTTCAAAGTTTGTCTCAGCAATAAAACTTGTGAACAAAAAAGTAACGCATTAATCACCGTTAAAATAAGCGAAAATGGATCTGATGGGGTTATAGCTAATCCTTGACATATAATACATTGGGGGGTACCGTGTATCCACGATTTTAAGAGGAAATTGTAATGCGAGACATGATCTTTATAAGCCACGCTAATCCGGAGGACAATGATTTCACGATGTGGCTGGCCCTTCAACTGGCAAAGGAAGGGTACCCCGTATGGTGCGATTTGACGAAATTACTAGGCGGCGAAGACTTCTGGAAAGAAGCAGAAGCTGCCATCCGGGAAAGAACATGCAAATTCATTTACGTGTTGTCACGGTCCTCTAACCAGAAAGCAGGACCACGCCGTGAATTGCAGATAGCAGAAAACATACGCAAAAAGTTTGATCTACAACGATTCATCATCCCGGTAACGGTTGACGATTTGCCACCGAACGAATTCAATATCATGCTAGCAAACATCAATGCAATATCTTTCAACAAGAGCTGGGCAACCGGTATAAAAACATTACTAAAGAACCTATGTGAAGAGAAAGTCAGCAAGAAAGACAATTTCGGATATGACGCTGTAGCATATTGGTGGAATACACAAAAAAGCGGAAAGGGAATAATTATAGATGAACCCGAAGAGCTCATTTCAAATTGGTTCCCGGTAGTAGAACTTCCTAAATTGATTTACGGCCACAATCTCACCAATGAAAGCAAGGACGCCATTCATAGTGAATATCCGGTTGTCTTGCGTAAGAAACTCATCTTTTCCTTCGGAGCAAAAGAGGAATTAAAGCAGTCGATACCCAGTTTTCTGTTTGGAAAGAATACGTTTTGCATTGAAACAGAACAGTTTCTAGAAAAAGATCAGATAGTTGAAGGAATATATCACAGAGAAGCTACCAACCTTGTGAGTGAACTCCTAAGAATAGGATGGGAGAACATGATGAGGAAACGAGGATTCCGAGAATATATTTTATCCGACAAAGCAAGTGCTTTTGGATTCACTAAGGATTTAACAAAAGGAGATGATAGAATCCAGCTTGATCTCGGAGGAACACATATAGACAGAGCTGTTATAGGTTATAAAAGCCGGCGTATGGAAGGAAAGGTGGTCGGAAAACGGTTTTGGCACTTTGCGATTGGCGCAAAACCTTTGCTCTATCCGATTCGAGGATACATTATTAGATCTCATGTTCTTTTTTCTGACGACGGGAATCAATTCTGGGAAAGCAAGGAGAAAATGCATAGCGCAAGGCGAAGCCAGTGTAGAGACTGGTGGAATGATGATTGGCGTGACAGATTGTTAGTGACAATGGCATATTTATCTGAAAAGGACGGTTTCATTAATATAGAATTGGGAAAGAAAATTTCCCTCAAGATAGCAAGATCACCAATTAACTTGAAAAGTCCTGTGTCATATCTGGATCCCGGACAAATAAAAGATATAGAACCAGAACCAACGCAGGAAGATATACCAGACGATGATATTCTTGAAAGAACCGATGATGAAAAGTGAATTATTGAAGATAAGAGAACCCGAACTTCTGTTTGGACATCAACAGATGCTCGAAGATCCGAGGGACGGATTGACCCTTTTTGGTCCACTTGATGAAGGGAGTCCGCACGGAATACGATGGGGTATCGTCGGAACTCAAGAAGGTATGCGAAGATTCAAAGGGTGGCTAGATAAAATACAGGGGCCTATTTCAAATACCCCGCCTGCTGAGGCGAGACCGCCATTCCCGGGTTTTGAGGCAGCATTTAAAATACCGTGGAGGACAAAACCAGAAATTGAACTGGTCATCCCAAACAAAGAAATAGAAGAGAGCGTTTACATTGACGAGAAACACCAGAGAGTATTCCAAACAGTCAGTGTATATGCACAACGAATAATAGACGCAACGCTGAAGGAAGATGTTCATCCAGATATATGGTTTGTTATCATTCCAGATTACATCTACCGATATTGTCATCCTCAGTCTACTGTAGAACCAGAATTGCGACTAAAAGCGGAATACTATTTCTCAAAAAAAGCCGCACAGAACCTGATTGAACAGGGAAGTTTATTTCCCAAAGACAGAGAAGGTGCCATACCATATGAATACGAGGTGAACTTTCACAACCAACTGAAGGCAAGATTACTTGATATGCATGTGCCAACACAAATAATCCGTGAAAGCACAATAGCTTATCGAGAGTTCTTAAATAAATTTGGACAACCATCTCGACCTTTAGATGTTATGGAGTCGGCTATTGCTTGGAATATTGGGGCAGCAGTTTTCTACAAAGCGGGTGGGCGTCCTTGGAAAATAGGAAAAATCAGAGACGGTGTATGCTATATTGGTTTGGTTTTCAAAAAAGATGAAAGAAAGCAGAACCCACGAGCAGCTTGTTGTGGTGCACAGATGTTCCTTGATTCTGGTGACGGTCTTGTATTTAAAGGGGATATTGGACCATGGTATCGAGAAGGAGAAGGCACCTTTCATTTAAAACGAGGAGCAGCCAAAGAGTTAATCGGGAAGGCACTAAAGACATACGAAGAGAAAAAAAGAAAGCCACCAAAAGAGTTGTTCATACACGGTAAAGTACAATTCGACAACGAAGAATGGAGTGGATTTCAAGACGCTGTGAGTTCGGCAACAAATCTAATTGGTGTATGTATAAGACCATCAAACAAAATCAAGTTATATAGGCGGGGCAACAATCCTGTATTGAGAGGAATATCTTATGTACTAGACGAAAATACGGCATTCTTGTGGACGAAAGGGTTTGTCCCTAGACTCAACACATATCCTGGGAGAGAAGTTCCAAATCCTCTTCTAGTAAATGTATGTCGTGGCAATGCAAAAATTGAAACTGTTTTATCTGACATCATGGGATTAACAAAACTCAACTATAACTCCTGTCAGTTTGCCGACGGACTACCTGTAACCCTGCGATTTGCGGATGCTATCGGAGAAATACTTACTGCTGGGCCTTCAAAAGAAAGTTCCCCGCTGCCGTTTAAGTACTACATCTAAAATTTAATACCCAAACAAGTATTTCCATCAATCATCAACGCATATACAACAAGGGTTTAGTTTTATTTTTCGGTCAGGGGGAAACCGTGCTACTCGGCCTCGCCTTTGGCGGGTTTGAGATTTGGAGGTGTCCGCCGAACTAACGGCAGGGATTACAGACCATATTTGGAGCATTGAAGAAATAGTGAATTTCTCAAATTAGAATACTATTCTGGACTTACGATGGATAATAACTGCTTGGGATAATTGATAGTAACAATGAATTTGCTAAGGAAACTACCGACGCCGAGCAAGGCACATTGAAGATTTGGCATGAAATCAATTAGAATATCGTTAATTGCGAATGCAACCTGCATATCTCCTTGTAGTAATTTATTAGTATCGAAAATCTGAATAGTACAAGTATGGCGGTAAGCTGTTGTTATACCATTTCCTGTGCCTATCTTTTTGGGCTCTCCAGCCGTCAAGTTATGTCCTAATAAATCGGCATAAGAGGCAGGAAGAGCGCATTCATCAGAGCCAGTATCAATAAGGCCAAATGTTGGACAGACAGACCCCGTCTTAGAATTCATAATATTGATAAATAGCCAAGGACGCTTTTTGGGGTCGCCTTCGCGCGGGCTTAGAAAAGGAAAGTCCCTTATTGGCATGGTTCAATACACTAAATTCACATCTTGTTGTGGGATAAAGAAAATCACAGGATTTTCGTATCCAGCTTCGCGTGCCTGTTTGACAACCTCTTTAGGGTCATCGCCGGTAGCTATAACAGTTCTGTCCAAGAATGAAGCTAACGCAACATACTTGCCTTCACAACAGACTCCGGTAACAAGTGTTTGGTCACTAATCATCAACAACCTCCTCCAAAGAGGCTTTAATTTTTGGACTACTTCTCATATAAAGCATAACCACTTTGCACCTCTTTGTCAAGAAGAATTGGCTTTCCCGTTACCTAAGCTTTATTTTGTCAATGTATTAAACAAAATCTTGATAGCATGTTAAACAGAAAAATTTCCCCAAAATACCATATAAGAACCATAACTACTTATCGGCAAATTACTTATGGCTGATAAATTATTTTTAGTTTTTTTGCTTTTTATAAAAACTTACCTGCCCATTATTGGTTTTTACGTTTTTAATCATAATTCGCTTGCATAAATCGCCCTTTTAGGGTAAAATACCTGTCTTTCAAGTATATCAACAAACTTGACCAGAACATTATCCTACTCTTCAAATTTCTTTCCGCAATACTCCGATTGCTTATTTTGGGTTATTTTTAGATTAGACAAGTTACCTACTGGAAGCGTTCCAAAAAAGGAAACCTCTCACGGAGTAAAGTTTAGACAAGCAAAATCACCGAAAAATTTGAGAGCCGCACGGTCATAAGCCATAGCAGCATCGAGTTCATCTGTGAATGAGCCGAGGAAGAGGCGATGGCCGGCGACGGAGATTCGCGCACGCCAAAGGCCGGTTGGTTTGACGAAGTCAACGCCTTTGAAACGGGAGGTGGTTTTTTTGATAGTTTTGCGGGCGTTTTGCTGGTTGGTGGAGTCGGTGGCGAGGCGGAGATTTGAGCGGCGGTTGTCGAGGCCATTGTGGTTATGGTGGTCAACGAGAAGGTCGTCGGGCGGATTCATAAGCCAACGGTGCATCCAGATTACGCGGGGCTTGAGGAACGGGCCGCGAGAGACGGTGCGGAAGGCATAGTATGTGCGATTGGAGCGGTTCAGCCGCCATTTATATTTGCGAAGGAGGTCGTAATCGGCGGGGTCAACGATGGCGAAGTGGAATTTCTGGATGTGGATAAAGCAGGCGGAATAGCCATAACGAAGACGGTAAAAAGTGAGAACAAACCAGAGGGGCAGCCGAGAGAAGCAATTTGGAACCGTTACTGTAAATTTAGCAGACATACGCTTTTCCTCCAAACGATACTCGATACTTGATTCTTGATACTCGATACAATTCTTACGACCCTCCATCGCACTTCGCGCTATGGAGGGTAAACCCCCAGGCAGGCCTGGGGGCTAACCGATGAGGAAAACGGTTCCTCTATCCTATGGCGCGAACTTGCGCGCTTTTGACTAAAACTAAGGGATTTCCTGATGGGGTCAAAAACGATAAGTCCTTATGGAACAAGGAGTAAAAATTTTTTATTTTTTTCGCATCTAAGGGTTTTCGACTTGCGCTAAAGTGGATAACAGTTGTATCATACAACTGTTTGATACAGTTGTTTTATAGGAGTGTTGGTATCCAGAATTTAAGCCGAGATAAGGAAAGGGGTTATGGCAAAAATAGCCACAAAAAAAGAGCGGTTTTTGGGCCTAAAAAATGCACAAAAAATGCACGAAAAACGGCTTAACAAATGAAGGGCATTTATTGATAACTGCTTAATAATGATGAGGTTATATCGTTTTTAAATGTACCCATGCTGGTGTTTTTTATGTGGAAAATAAAACAAAAAAAAGACCCCCAGGCGGGCCTGGGGGCTAACCGATTGAAATAACATAACCCCGTCATTTGACAATTGTAAAGCTATCGTTTATGGTTGGTTTTGCGGTATTGATTAACAAGGCGGTGTTGTTTTTGGAGATTAGGATGATGAGTGCCTGGCGTAAGGTTTTTGTGTGTATGCTTTTTTGCGCGTGTATATTACTTTGCGACGCGAGGGCGGAGGAGCTTTGCGGAGATGTAAACGATGCCAATAAAACAATAATCAATGTGATGGGAGGCGAATACCGAATCACCAATAATGTCTGGAGAGGGACATCAAGCCAGTGTTTGAGCGTGGTTCCGAATTCCACGTTCTTCAGCGTTATACGCACGACGCACGATTCGAATATAGTGGTCGCGTATCCGTCCATTATTTGCGGGCGTCACTTCGGGGGCGAGAACACCAAAAACAGCGGCATGCCCATAAAGATAAGCGATATAGCGGCTGTCCCCGTTGACTGGAGCACGGACGTAAACCACGCAAAGGGCGTCTGGAATACCGCCTTCGAGGCATGGTTCAGTCCAAAAGGAGGCACTATTCCTGAAGGCGGCGCGGAGCTGATGGTCTGGCTTAACAAAAAGGGAAGCATAATAATGCCCGCGGGCGGCGAAAAGAAAGCGACGATAACTGTTGCCGGCACCCAGTGGAATGTCTATTTTGATTCCCAACAACGCAGATGGAGATACATCGCTTACGAAAGGGCAAAGCCCAGCGTTGTGGCGACTTTTGACCTCAAGGATTTTATCAATGATGCGGTGTCGCGGGGTTACTTAGAGAACTCGTGGTATTTAGACAGTATGGAAGCGGGCTTTGAGATAATACAGGATGGCCATGGGCTGACGAACAGATTGTTTTCGGCCTCTGTTACCGGCCGCGACGCTAACCAGACACCAACGAAATAAACCAGCCGACGAATATTAAATGTCTGATCCACCACAGGCGGATAAATATCCAATATTAAATGTTGAATTAATTTGCGGATGGATAAGGATGTGTTTATAGCTGGGTCCAGAGGCAGACGGTGCCGAGGAACTGGTGCTCGTGAATAACTGGTTCGGAGACCACTATGTAGCCGTCGCGAGAGGTGAATTTTGCTTTTGTAGGGGGCACCAGTTTGAACTCCCTGTTCCTGACGTCATCGCGACAGTAGTAGGAGAAGAGTTTGCCGTTGCAATCGTAGATGCCCGCGAAGGCGATACAATTCTGGGTTTTGAGAGTATCGAGAACGGCGTTTGCGTCTTTGGCGTCCTCAAAGGACAGTGCACCTTTGACGTTTGAGGAAATCAGCTTTGCCTGTATGGAGGTGAAATGCATAAGGGTGTTTTTGCTGTCTTTGTGCTGTAAGCTGATAAATGACAGGGAAGCGAAGAGCAGGCCCAGAGACATACCTGCCGCGAAGGCGATGATAACGAAATTTCTCCTGGAACTAACGGCCATAAATATCTCGCTTGCCGGGCAACAATTTTGCTTTTAATCTCTCTTCTCCACGGGGGATTCAGGGTGTATCGCAAAGGCACACGGTTGTTTTCGGCGTTTTTGGGGTGCGACTTAATCACAAAAAGGTATATTCGGACCAAACGGCGGTGTTCTTTGGGACGTTCGGTTTAATTAACCGAAAGCCCGAAAAACCGCCGATAAATGAGATTATAGAACATATAACGACGATTATTTAACGCCTGACAGTGAGATATTTATATGAAAAAATGTCCGTTTTGCGCGGAAGAGATTCAGGATGAAGCGGTGAAGTGCAAACACTGCGGCGAGTTCCTGATTGATGCGGAATTGAAGGGATCGAAAAAATACGGAGACACAAAGTGGTATCACAGGACGCCGGCGGTGATTATTTCGGTGCTGTGCATCGGGCCGTTTGCTTTGCCATTGATATGGTTCAATCCTAATTACAGCATGGTGAGCAAGGTGTTCTGGACGATTATCATTATCGTGTTTACACTTGTGCTGTGCGTGGGGTCTGTCGGACTTTACGCGAATCTTTTGAAGCAAATTCAGGAGTCAGGACTGTAGGGATTGCGGATTTTAGATTGCGGATTGATGAAGATAGATTTGTCGAAGATATTCGGATATTGTCCGGGCTGCGGAATCAGCGGGCCGAAGGCACATTCGAAGAACAAGCACATAAAGTGTGGCAAGTGCGGGTTTGAGTATTATCACAACGTGGCATCAGCGGCGGGGGCAATCATCGAGTACGGTTCAAAGGTGCTTGTAATAATTCGCGCAAATGAGCCAAAGGCGGGGATGTTCGATTTTCCGGGCGGATTCGCGGACTACGGGGAACCGATTGAAAAAACGATTGTAAGGGAGATTCACGAAGAGTTAGGCATAAAAATCAAAAACCCGCGATATCTAATATCGGCGCCGAATATTTACATATATAAAGGTGTAACTTATACGACCACAGATTTGTTTTTTACGTGCAGGATTGATAATCCGAAAAAGATAAAGCTGAACAAAAAGGAAATCGCCGGCATTGAGTTTTTTGAGCCGGGACGGATTCCCGTGAGCAGGTTAGCGTTCGACTCGGGCAAAAAAGCAATCAGATACTATATAAAACAGCGTCGCCAAACCCGCTAAGTCACACAAAGTTTAATAAGCCCGCCAGGTTATTTTTTTATGACTGCTATTGTGTAGATTGGCCTGTTTTCCATGAGGTATTTGCGTTCGAAGTTTGAGCCGACCCATTCGCCGATTTGAGCGCCAGCGTTGGGGAGAAAATCGACTTGCTCAAGCTGGTCGGATTTGGAGGCAAACACAGATTTTATCTGCTCGAAGTATCCCGCGAAGTCGGTGGCGACGCGGATAGTGCCCCCTGGTTTGAGGCATCGGATGAGCTGGTCGGTATTGGCGGAGTTGATGAAGCGTCTTTTGTTGTGGCGTTTTTTGGGCCAGGGGTCGGGGTAATAAATGTGAAAGCAATCGATTGAGGAATCGGGGACGCATTCGGCGATATAAGGGACGGCATCGGTGCGAATTATCCGGACGTTGGCCAGATTCCATCGGCCAATCCGGTCAACGGCAAAACGGTAGTATTTGCTCGCCCATTCAATCCCGATAAAGTTGGCGTCGGGCTGAGATTTTGCCTGGTTTACCAAAAATGTCCCCCTGCCTGAGCCAATCTCGATATGGATGGAAGCGGAACGTCCGAAAATATCACCAAAATCAAGCTTGGCGGGCGGATTTGGGTGCTCCAGGACGAATTGCGGATAGTTATTTAATTTTCTTGACATTTTGAAAACCAATCAGTATAAAGCCGACTTTCGTAACATTTTGGGCAGTTGGCGGACCATTATAATAGACGGATGCGGTTTTGCCAAACTTTAGTGTCTGGCGAGGTTAAAAACGACGAAATAAGGGTTTAAAGTCGGTGTCAAAGGTAAACGATATTCAGGATGGCTGGGTTGTGAGAGAGGAAGAAATTTTTGGAGATTTTTTTGTGCCACGGACGGGTTTGGGACGTATAGATTTACAAGGGCCAAAGGCATAGGGATAAGCCGGATAGAAGCGACACAAAGGGGGTCGCGAAAATGATAAGGCAATTGATAAAAACTCGTCGTAAGCAGGTCCTGATAGATATCAACACTCAGAAAGATTTTTTCCTCGATAACGGTACTGCAAGGGTGGGGAATCGCAGGAGGGTATTAAGCCACATCAGAAGGGTAATGGCGTACGCCCGCGCAAAGAAAATACCTGTAGTATCGATTTGCGAAGTTCATCCTGAAAACAACGGCGGATTCTGCGTGGACGGAACGGAAGGGATGCATAAAATCAACTATACGCTTTTGAACAACAGGGCGAGTTTCGCGGCGGACAATAACACCGATTTGCCGGTGGATTTGCTGCGGGAGTATCGACAGATTGTTCTTCACAAGCGGTGCTTGGACCCGTTTGATGAGCCAAGGATAGACCGGCTGCTGAGCGAAATCCGGGCAAACGAATTTGTGCTGATAGGCGCCTGCGCGGAAGGAGCGGTTGAGGCGACCGCGCTTGGGCTTTTGCAGAGAGGCAAAAGGGTAACAGTTGTGGTTGACGCCGTGGGGGCGCAGGACAAGCAAAAGGCGAAGCACGCCCTTCGCAAGATAGCAGCCAAAGGCGCCCGGCTTATCGAAACGCGGAAATTCGCGGGCACGTCACATCTGCGAACTGTAGGCACTTTCGCCGATGACCTTATGCACGACAGCCAGGCCGATATAGTTACCGCGGACCTTCTGGTAGAATAAGACACAAGACCGAAGACAACAGACGCCGGATTCAAGACATTTCTCGCAGACCCCAAAGGCAAGACCACTTCTTTTAAGCAGGCAACTATTATTTTGTGTTAATTGACATCGACCAGCCAGTTTTGCGCAAAGACCGCAAAATCGAGCAAGTCGATAATACCCAGTCGCGTCCCGGCAATATCACAAGCGGAGTTCCAGTTCGTCTGATCTGTGCTGCTTAGCCATGCGTCGGCAAAAATAGCAAGGTCATAATAGTCAACTTCGCAATCGAAATTGAAGTCGCCAATGGGCACATTTACAACGCGAGTTGCGATTATCTGGACATCATCAACACCCCAGTACCAGTCATAGTTGGCGTTGTAATAATGCCAGCGAATCTGCGCGCCGGCTGTGCCGTCGGCCCCAAAACCAGACAGGTTAAGCTCGACCAGGCCGGCATAATTGGCCCCCTCGTATCTGGCCATATTTTGCCATGCGCCGCCGTTAACCCGGATATCGACATCGCCAATCTCGACGGCGTAATACTCAAAGTCATGTTTGAATCTTAGCGTAACGCCAGTCAAATTTGTGCAATCGATATTTTGAGTTATCAACTGCTCATTCATATCGACCGAACCGGCGTAGTTGCTGTCAACAATCATAAATGTGCCGGTCCAGTAAGAACTTGTTCGACCTCCCGGATTATCCGACCGCCAGGTATCGGTTGAGCCGCCGCCGTCGATAATTGTCCAGCCCGCCGGCAACCCGGTATCGAAATGCGTTTCGTAAATAATCGACGGAGCGGGCTGCTGAACGTTAATGCTAACCGTTGCGATATTAGAATCGCCGCCGTTCGGGGAAGTGCCGCCGTCATTTGCCTTGAAATGGAAATTGACGTCGCCGGTATAGCAGATACGCGAGATATAATTAACATCCTTACCGTAATTGACCAGCGAATACGGCACAGTATTGATTGCACCGGCGCAGGGGTCTGAGAGCGTCCCGGATTTAGGCAACGAGGTTATTATATACGTCAGCTTCCCCGGCGGGTTAGGCAGGTTGTCGTCGGCGGCCTGAAGAGTAATAACCTGGCTTGTTCCTGCCGGGAGAGACACAGTCGAATCCGTCGCTACCGGGGCGGCGGGAAGCTGAGTTCCGTTAAAATCTATCCCCCAGTAGTTACCGGATGTTGAATGACCATCCTGCGACCTGCCCGTAGAGGCCGACCTGCTTGTGAAAGAATAGCCGGTTTTTGTGACGGATACCGTATAGCTTGAGTTTGCCGGGATTTTGGCGATGGCATAAATACCGTTGCTGTTTGTAGCAGCCGAATACGTTGTGCCACCCGATTTGGTTGCGGTTACTGTCGCCCCGGAAATTGGCGGCCCCGAACCCGTTGTAGTTACCCGCCCGCTGATAATCTCGCCTGAGCCGCTCATATAGATATTATATATTGTGCTATCCACAACGTTGAATGTATAATAGGCATCGATGTTCGGCAAATTATACCATGCGTCACTGGTTCCTGCCCATCCAAGATTCAGATGGTGATACAGCGTAGAACTGCTGTATCCATACCCGTCGGCCACAACAGCGTGCCCGCTGCCGTTGGAAGAATTGGAAATACCAAGTATCACCGGGTTACCCCAGTCAAGATTTGGATTAATCATAGCGCTTAACGCGGCGGTGCTGATGTTATTGTTGCTGTTATAGCCATATATCGAGTTGCTGTAGCCAAACGTAGCCGTCATTGCCGTGTCGGCATCGTCCATAAACGCACCTGAGCCGTCCGACGCGTATTGCATAGACACTGCCACACCTGCGTCGTATGTCAGTGCGCCGATGGCCTGTCTTTGCGCATCTGTCGTGCTGCAATCCGGGACAAGCGTCATATCCGTCCAGCTATAAGGGCCGCCGGAGCCGTCGCCCCCCCGCAGATACGCGTATTGTGAGCTGCCATCAACATATATTGTAAAACGTTCCGTCCCAACACCCGTCGTAGGGTATTGCCAGAACCGCATATACTGGGCCATTGCCGTGGCAACACAGCCGCAGGGATAGTTGCTCGCGCTGCCATCGCCATAAGGCGGGACGTAATAATTGTAGCAGGCGCTTGAGCAAACGGTCTGTTGGTTCCATTTGCTTTGTAAAAGTGGCGAAACCCTGACATCCGAAACACTCCCGATATGAGACGTCATCGGTATTGAGCAGGAATCCGCGGTGTTGAGCAGTTTTGCCCATTTGCCGAAGGCCTTCTCGCCCGAATGCCTTATTTCCATCTCCTGCTGTGTAAAACTTTGGATGGCCTTGCCCGAACGCACCATTTTCTGTATGGCCCTTGCGGCATTGACTCTGCCCGGCAAATCCCTGCTTACAAGAGCGCCGAGGGGATTATCCGGAGAAGGGTCGAAACTGCCCGCGGAGGCAAAACAAATGACCGGCTCAATCTCATCATCCGCCGGGACGATTACAAAGCCAGTCGGTCGCAGATAAACAACGTGGTAAATGGGCTGGCTGTTGGCATCCGTAAACGTTTCAACGCTTTCAATCTCCCTGCCTAATTGAGCGCCCATAGGTTTCGGATTTGCGGCCACCCAGGCCTGCGCCAATTTTTTGGCGTGCCCGGCGGTCATCGGGGCAGCCGAAGTTATGCCAGACCACCACAAAAGGGAAGATAGTAACAGGGCCGCCAACAGACGAAACCCGCTCCGGCTATTCCAACATAATTCTCCGATTGCCCAGTGCATTACACCCTTCCCCGCGCCAATTGCCTTTTGCAGCGGTAAAAAAGCCAACTAAGGTATTATACGAAAAAAGCTGCTGTTTGTCAAATAACCTATCGGGCCAACCTGCTTTCAAAAAGGGCGAAGGACCCGAATATATGTGAGATATTACGGCAAAAACGGCATCACGGTTCGAAAGAACTTGTTCGCTGCCTGTCGAAGAGCAAGGCGGCATCGAAATGAGTTTTCAAGTCAAGTTATGGAGGGGGCCGGCTTTGCGCCGGTGTTTTTCTGCACTGATAGAATTTTTGCACCATCCGTCCGTCAAATCAAACCTGCGACTACCTTTATTCATACTTACCCCATAGGTATTTGTGAGGAGTAAATTAGGCATATTGCCTATATGCTTTTTATCCGGCAATGATGAAAATACAAGCATCAGGAAAGTTTAAAAGTAAAAGTATTAAGGAGAGAAAAAATGAAAAAGTTAATGATATTTATAATGGTTCTCGGATTGACCGTCCTCGCCGCGAACGAGACAGTGCTTTCGTTCAACAACAGTTCTGCCGCCTATAATGTTCCCGTTATGACGTCCCCGGATATTGCGATTGGCATACAGCCCGACAACGGCCCGGTTTGTATCGTATATCTTGAAATAACCGATGCGGACAGGCCGGGGCCGGCTGCCGCCTCTGCGGGGGCGGATATTATTCAACAGCTTCCTGATACGACGACTCTTGCATTGCTGGGACTGGGCGGCCTGCTGTATCGTCGCAGGAAAGAGTAGTACCCTTGTCGGGTCATAAAGGTCACTAATCCGCCCCAGGCGTTGTTTGTCCGGGTTGCGGCTTATTGAGTTACGTTCGTGTCGCTGAATTTGTCGTCAAAACTATATTTGCCCCGGCAGCGCATAATGCTATAAATATACGGGTGTTTGGCAGCGAAGCGAAACTAAGGAGTCGAATATATGGCTTTTAAGAATATTTTTGTGTATCCGCGTTACCCGGAGAGCTTAGGCAAGCTGTATGAGCTTGCCCACAATTTATGGTGCCTCTGGGACTATGACGCGGTAAATCTTTTTTATCGGATTGATACCCACCTGTTCAGGTCGGTCAATCATAACCCGGTCAAATTTCTTCTGGACCTTCCTGAAGAAAAGATGAATGAGCTTGCCGGCGACAGGGCTTTTCTGCTCGAACTTGACAGGGTCTGGCGGAAATTCGACGAATATATGAAGTACAGCGGGACACCGCAAAACGGCGGCGACGATGACTGCGGCATTAACAAGAACAACGTTATCGCTTACTTCTCAATGGAATTCGGCCTTCACGAATCTATGCCGATATACAGCGGCGGGCTGGGTGTTCTGGCCGGTGACCATCTTAAGACCGCCTCGGATTTAGGGATGCAGGTTATAGGTGTGGGACTTATTTACAGGTTCGGCTATTTCACTCAGCGCATTAACATTGAGGGGCGGCAGGAAGAGTTGTTCCCTGAGCTTGAAAATCACTACCTGCCGATAAAGGAGATACGTCTCGCCGACGGCAGGCCGGCGTTTGTCGAAACAAGGATACTCGGCGAAAATTGTAAAATTAAACTCTGGCAGATTGATGTCGGGCGGACGAGGCTGATTCTGCTCGATACCAACGTCGAGGATAACCCGCAATACCTCAGGAATATCACAAACGAGCTGTATGTCGCGGACAAAGATAAACGAATCCAGCAGGAAGTGGTGCTTGGACTTGGCGGGGTGAAAGCGCTTGCGTTATTGAACATCAAGCCCAATATCTATCATATAAACGAGGGACATTCCGCCTTTCTGATAATCGCCCGGCTGCAAAAGCTGATGGCCGAAGAGAAGCTCTCATTTTCCGAGGCCAGGGCGCTGATTAGAACCTCCACGGTTTTTACAACGCACACGCCCGTAATAGCCGGCAACGAACACTTCGATACCAAGATGGCAAAAAAATATCTCGAGCCGGAAATAAGACAGATTGGTCTATCATTCGAAGAATTCAGCGCGTACGCATTTATCGAAAATAACAAGGACACCTTCTGGCTGCCGGCGCTGGCAATAAGATTTTCCAGGTACGTTAACGGTGTCTCGAAGATACACGGGGACGTTTCCCGCAAAATGTGGGCAGGGCTGTTCCCCGGGATGCAGGAGATAGAAATCCCGATAGATTACGTAACCAACGGCGTTCACTGGTCGTGGATAAGCGAGCCGTTTACGAATCTCTTCAATCACCATATCGGCCCCAATTTCATACATTGCCGCGATAAAGGTCATATCTGGCAAAAACTCGCCGATACGCCGGATGAGGAGATTTGGGAAGCCCATCATAAAAACAAGCACAACCTGATAGAATTCATTCGCAGAAAACTTGCCAATGACCTTGTTGCAAGGGGTTATTCACAGCCAAAGATTACCAACATCACGCGCCTCTTTAACCCGGAGTATCTGACGATTGTCTTCGCCAGACGTTTTGCTCCTTACAAACGCGCAACACTGCTCCTCAAGGACAAGGAACGATTAGTGAAAGTGCTTATGAATCCCAAAAGGCCCGTCCAGCTTATATTCGCAGGCAAGGCGCATCCTGCCGACGCCGCGGGCAAATATATGATTAAGGAAATCCTGGATTTCGCACGCGGGCGCAAGCTCGAAGACAGGGTGATTTTCCTTGAAAATTACGACATAGACGTCGCAAGGCATCTTGCATGGGGAGCCGACGTCTGGCTGAACACCCCGATAATGGAAAATGAGGCCAGCGGCACGTCCGGGATGAAGGCGGCGATGAACGGCGTCCTGAACCTCAGTGTTCCCGACGGCTGGTGGGCGGAAGGGTATAACGGCAAAAACGGCTGGCCAATTACCGCGGGCAGATTCTACGTTCATACGGAGCTGCAGGAAACAGCCGAGGCAAACCAGATTTATGACCTGCTCGAAGAAGAGGTGGCAGAGCTGTTTTACGAGCGCAATGAAGCGGGTATTCCCAAACGATGGGTGGGTATGATGAAAGAATCCATCATCTCGATTTGCGGCAATTTCAATATGAACAGAGTGCTGGTTGATTATTCGAGGAAGTTTTATACCCCTGCGACAAAAGAGCACGAACTGCTCCGCGAGAATAACCGTCAGCGTCTCCGTGAGGCAATAGGCCGCGAACAGGAGATTTTCAAGGGCTGGAATTACATAGTGGTTAAAGAGCTTACCACCAACATGGATAAAAAAGAGTCCATCTGCGAAGGGGACACTCTCGAAGCGAAGTGCGTTGTGGATTTGGGGCATGCGCCGACCGAATTATTTATAGTGGAGCTTTTTCATATGCCGGGCAACAGGCAGAGCTTCAAGATTATTCCGATGTCGTTTAAATCCAGGCAGGGCAACATCGCTTATTACGAATGTTCCGCCAAAATCGAGGGATACGGCGTGCAGAATATAAGCGCCCGCATAAGGCCTGCCGACCCGACTGTGCAGGATTTGCATCCAGAAATGGTCAAGTGGAGCGAATAAGTTTAGCCACTAAGGCACAAAGACACGAAGGTTTTGACCACAGATTACACAGAGGAACACTGATTTTAATTGCCACAAAAAAGCGCAAAAGGACGCATAATTTTTTAGACGCTGATTGCGCGGGTTACGCTGTTTTTTTGCCACTGATTTCACCCCCGCAGTTTTGCTTCGCATAACTAAGCGCGGGGGGCTACGCAGGGCTTCGCAGATTTTTTTAGACACGGATTTACACAGATGGACACTGATTATTGATTAGCCACTCTTACAAGGAACGCCTGCAATAAGTAAGCCCGAGAAACCTAAAAATCAGGAATAAAGTTGTTTTTCATTTCAGGCCAGAAGTGTTGGTGTCTTTCTCGGTCTTTTCCTTCTCTTGTTTTTCAGTGAATTCTTTTGCGAGTTTTTGGGCAAAAGCAATCTGGGCAGGGGTCATTTTGTAGGCAAGCTCTTCTTTAAGGGTGTCCTCATTACCATTCATTTGTGCAAGTAAGGCCCATTTGTATGCCTTGGTGTAATCTTGGGGGACGCCTTTGCCGTCGTAGTACATCCTGCCGAGCGAAATCTGGGCGGATGCGTTCCCCTGCTCGGCTGCCACTGTGAACCAAAAAAACGCCTCCTTGTAATCCTCAGTAACACCTTTACCATAACGACACATTAAGCCGAGCATAAACTGACTCCCTGCGTCACCCTGCTCGGCTGCCTTTGTGAACCACTTAATCGCCTCTTTGTAATCCTCAGTAACACCTTTGCTGCCATAATACATCATGCCGAGCCGAGACTGGGCATTTGCGTTTCCCTGCTCTGCGGCCTTTGTGTACCATTTAATTGCCTCTTTGTAATCCTTTGGGACGCCTTCAAACAATTCACTGCCGTCGTAGTACATTCCGCCGAGCGAAATCTGGGCGTTTACGTCACCCTGCTCGGCTGCCTTTGTGTACCACTTAATCGCCTCTTTGTAATCCTTTGGGACGCGGAAACCGTAGTAGTACGTTTCGCCGAGCTTCGACTGGGCAAAGACGTCTCCTTGCTCGGCGGCCTTTGTGTACCACTTAATCGCCTCTTTGTAATCATTTGGGACGCCGAAACCGTAGTAGTACGCTTCGCCGAGCTGAGACTGGGCATTTGCGTCCCCTTTATTTGCTTTGGCGATAGTGGTCTGTATGCCGAGGTCTAACTTTGCATTTGTGTCCCCTTTGTTTGCTTTGACGATGGTGGTCTGTCGCAAGTGTTGGGATAGTATAGATGGTATAGATAATATAATGTAAATAACGATACTTACTCCAATGACAGTTGCCATGACAATTATCGTTGATTTAACAATGCTTCTTTGGAGAGGCGGCAGTATGGCAGGCGCATGAACATCGGGATTTGATAACCTGGCATAACATTCTTTGCATAGAATATGGCTCTGCCAAGTAAAAGCCTGTTCTAATTCTCCGATAATCCGCTTACAGTTTTCGCACGTTTCCGTTGCCATAGACCATTAGTTTAATCCCTGCCTATGAATTTGCAAGAGGCAATCAGGATTGACTATTGTCAATTAATTGCTTACCATTTAAAAGGCATGTAGGAGATTTTATGGTAGATGATATTCTGATAACCTGGACAATTCGTACATTTGACCGTCGGTTGAAAACGCTGTCTCCTCTTCCTAAGCATTACGTGCTTGACCGGACAAAGGCTTCGGAAAGTGAACAAGCCGAGATAATGAAGATATTCGGGACTTCCGATGGCCCCGACGAGCAAAAGCCGAAGGGATTAGGAGCAAGAAGCGAAACCTTGAGCGTTGGTAATAGGCCAGATGAAAGAATGCTTCGATTTCGCCAGATGTTTGTTGAAAAACCCATCGAAGAAATTAAGCGGTTTCTCAATGGCGGTGGCCCTAATTCTCATAGAGTATTCAAGTCAGTCAATCTCCATCGGGACTACTTTGAGGATGAAACAGGCCGGGAGATAACAATGCGAGAGATGATGCAGATTGCTAATGGTAACAAGAACGAAATGTTTATCGATGCTGAGAGCGTCGTCCAACTTGGGCCGTGTGCGATACGTGCGAGAGAGAAATGGGCCGTTGATAAGACCATTGTTGTTGATAAGGCAAATACACTTTTCAACTTCATACAGGTTGTGGGGCTTATTTGGCGCAGCAGTTGGGCTCGAAAAAAGATTTCCATTACCACTAATTCTGATAATGATGGGAAGACAAACATTACATGCGACTTCCCAGCAGTAGAAAGCATGTGTGCGGTCTTGACCCTTTTTCGGCAGTTGTATGCCAGCGACGCTCTTATGGAGAGGACATGCGACATATATATGGAGCACGCTAGTAACGAGATCAAGAAGCAATGGGTAGATTACTGCCTGAAGAATTTTAAGAAGAGTCTCAATATGGATCCGCCTTTAATCCATTTGCAGGGGTGCACTGTGAAGCAATTGTTCGATGCATTTCTTTATGGAACGGGGATGGTGCATTCGCCAAGCGACAACAATCGCAACAATAGAAACAGACTCTCCAAACTTGTGACACAGCATGGTCGAGAAAAGGTGATAATGGCCGTGAATGAGTCCTTCTGGATGGTTTTAGGGTACGCGGTTGATGTCTTCCATGTCGTAAAGCAGGACTACGAACACTGGACCGAGCAGGAGGGATGTGCAAAGTCAGACATGTTTGATATCTATTCTCTACTGCGAAGCCATGTACCTCAATAGAAATGGTTATTGAGAATTTTCCGAAAATCTTTTCTCTGCCGTGTAACGCCCGGTTTTCAAGACCGCAAAAACAAGATTTGTCCGCCGGTTTATCTGCCCTTCGACGGGATTTTCCGCATGAAAAACCAGGGAGATGGGTACATTAAAAACAGCGTTAACGTCCGTGTTTGTCAATACTTACAAATAAGCACCTCAAAAATTTTCTGCGTTTTTGCACGGTTTTTCGGTCATTTTTAGGGCTGTTTTTTGAGTGTTTTTTAAGTCGCATTTTTGCTGTAACTGCTTTCTGTATAAGCGGTTAAATTCTGGATACGAACAGTCGTATAAAACACTTGTATCAAACGTTTGTATCAAACAGTTGTTATCCATTTTCGCGCAAGTCGAAAACCCTTAGATTCAAAAATCTTAAAATTTTTTTACTCCTTACGCAATAAGGACTTATCGTTTTTGACCCCATCAGGAAATCCCTTAGTTTTCGTCAAAAGCGCGCAAGATTGCGCCATAGGATAGAGGGACGCGTAAGGCCGGGTCTCGTCGCCCGTGACTCGTGGCTCGTGAATGAAAGGAGGCAAGAAAAAGGCAAAAGTAAGAAGACAGAAGACGGATGACTGAGGACAGAAAAGAGATTTCGGATTTCGGATTGTAGATTGCAGATTGTTGAGAGGAAGGAGAGAGCGTTATGGCAAGTATCACAGTCAAAGTTGTGAATTGGTTAGACAGGATTTTAGTTTGGCCGGTGATGGTGTATCGGCGGTGGAAATATGGTTACACATATCGGCGAATATATTTGGGCGAGGGGGAATGGACAAATGTCGAATCGCCGGATTACTACCGGATAAGGGATTTCAGATGGCACCTTGAGGGAAAGAACGGGAAATTCTACGTCGTCAGGACCACAAAAGTCGGAAACAGGTGGACGAAAAAAGCAGCGATGCACAGGGAAATTATGAACGCGCCACAAGGCGTATTAGTTGACCACAGGAACGGTGACTCGCTGGACAACAGAAGAGGAAACCTGCGTTTTGCGACGCCGGCGGAAAACGTCAGGAACAGGAGCAAGACAAGGTCGAAGACCAGCTCAAAATATATCGGGGTATATCGCGACAAAGAAAGAAATAAGTGGGCATCACACCTCAAACACAAAGGGAAAATGATATGGTTAGGCAGATACGATAGGGAAATAGACGCAGCAAAGGCATACGACAAGGCAGCGAAGAAATATTTTGGGGAGTTTGCGAGATTGAACGTACCGGATTAGCCACAAAGACACCAAGGCACTAAGTATTTGTTTTGTTAATTTAAAATCGTGTCTATCTGCCGGATATTTCAGTCAGTTTCACCAGTTTCTTTGCAAGTTGTTGTGTAAGTATGCCACCCGTCTTCGTCACTGAGGAACTACGCCGAGGCAGGCCCGGCTTCGTCTTTGACTTCTCCCGTAAGGGACGCCCAACGGCGGCCGAGGTGTTCGATTGCCTAAGAGACGGCAATCGCCATTGCCAGTTGCCTTTTATCGTGGCGGGGCGGTTCATACGGGCGGATTCGCCAAGGCCTAAAACGTCCTGCACGGGAATTATTGCAAGATTGGAAACGGAAGCAAAAGCGAGTTTTATAAGCTCCCAATTTATCTGATTGGTCGAAACTTTGCGTCCGAGGCAGGCGAAGAGAATCTTCTTTTGCGCTGCGGTTGCGTCTTTTGCGAACCAGCCGACCGCGGTATTGTTGTCATGCGTGCCTGTGTAAACTATCGTATTTTTCCTGTGGTTGGCCGGGAAGTGCGGATTTTTGGCAAGATTGCCGTCGAAGCCGAACTGAAGCACCCGCATTCCTGTCAGATGATGTTTCTCAATGAACGTTTTGACGTCGGGCGTAATAAGTCCCAAATCTTCCGCTATGATTGCCTGAGGGGCGAATCGCTTAAACAGCGTATTGAAAAAATTATCGTAGGGACATTTTACCCATTTGCCGCTGGCGGCGGTTGAGCTATCCGCGGGAACCTGCCAGTAAGCGAAGAAGCCCCTGAAATGGTCAATCCTGACTATATCGAACAGTTTAAGATTATGTCCTATCCGTTCCAGCCACCAGCGATACCGCGTATTTTTTAACGCTGCCCAGTCATAAACGGGGTTGCTCCACAACTGTCCCGTCCTGCTGAACATATCGGGAGGCACGCCTGCGATAAACCGGTTTTTTTTCGCTTTGGTCAGTTTGAAGATTTCGGGATTACTCCAGACATCGGCGCTATCGTACGCGACATAAATCGGAATATCGCCAATCAGTTTGATTCCGAGCCGTTTGCAGTAGCTCTTTAGAGAGACCAATTGCTTAAAAAACATATATTGCAAAAATTTTTCCCTGTTGATTGCTTCCGCAAAAGTATTTCCGGCTGTCTTGATTGCATCTTTTTTTCTGTCTCTCAGTTTTGCGGGCCAGTCGCACCATAAGGCGCGTCCGAAGTGCCGGCGCAGCGCGACAAACAAAGCGAAATCATCGAGCCAGGCCGCGTTCTCAATACAAAACCGCTCGTAATCGCTCTGTCTTTTTGAAACTTTGAATCGTTCGTATGCGGCGTTCAGCAACTTTGTCTTGTAAGAGACGACTTTTGGGTATTCGACCTTTGACTTTGCAAAGCGGGGGCAATCCTGAAGTTGGTCTTTGAGCAAAAGACCCTGTTGATATAACAAATCGGGGCTGATGAGGAGTGTGTTGCCTGCGAAGGCGGAGGTGCAGTTATACGGCGAATAAGGATTCTGCCTCAGGGTAATTGGGTTCAGGGGCAGCATCTGCCAAAACTTTTGTTTTGCGCGGGCGAGAAAGTCGGCGAACTTGTATGCCTGTGGGCCGAGGTCGCCTATCCCGTATTTTGATGGAAGCGAAGTAATGTGCAGAAGTAAGCCGCTTGCTCTTTTTTGCGTCATAGTCGTTTTTCGGGCTGCCGGGGTGCTACTGAATCTTCACCCCTAAATATCGCGACAGTTTCGTGAAATGTTCGACCCATTTTTGCGCCGCCTGGTCATTCGCCTGGGCTTTTTTGTTCATTTCGGGGTATGTCTTTTTGCTGATGTCGAAGAAAACGTTTTGTGCCGTCTGGAGGTTAAGCTCCGTTACGATTGACAGCAAAATCCTTACCGTTGCCTCTATTGCTTCAAGAAGCTCGGTATTTTCAGGCATCTCCTCCAATTGGGTCATAAGCCGGTTTATCTTCCTGCTCGCCTCAAACTGGATAGTGGCCTTATCAAGCTGAAGGGAAAATCTGGTTGCCTCGTCGGCCAGTATTTGAAGATGTTCCAGCGGGTTAACGTACTCGTCCCGCTCATCCCGGATTATTTTGCACAGCGCCTCGTTCAGTATAAACTCAGCGGGGCCAGCCAGGGCTTTTGGCAGCGGGATATTCATTCCGCGCATCGCCTGCATTATCGCGTAGTTGTGCTCGTAAATATGCCTGAACGACGCCTCAATCTCAAGCCAGGTCGTATCGAGCAACAGGTTGAGGATATGCCTTTGCTCATCTTTGAAGAGATGCCACAGCGAATAACTATGGCCTGCAAACGCCACGTTCATCAGGCGCATAACCTCATTGGTGTCCCCTTTGAGAAAAGCGTTTTTCAAATCGTGCTGGATAGCTGAAAACAAGCTGTCGGACATACGCCCTTTGCCGGCGGCGATTATATACGGGTCTCCCCGGTGTAACGCGGCGAAATCCACCGTGTATTTTTCCAGAACAATAGCCGACTGAACCGTGGCCCTGCCTGTAACAAGCACCTGGATGCCCGCCTCCGTCCGTTCGTATATTTCTGTCCTGGCTGAATAGCAGTAAATACTCGTCTGCTCCTTTGGGTGTTCCGTGAATATCGAGCTTATCGCGAAATGCACCGCCACACGGTTCAGATCAACAGTGCTGGTTTTAACGTATCGCTCATATACTTCTTTTCCATTGGCGAATTCTTTTTCATTCGTAGGCGCATTTTTTAGTATCGCTTCAAACTCAGGTTCAAAATCCCTGTTTTCTATTTCCTTAGCTAATTGAATTGCCCGTGAGGCGTATTGCATTATCTGGAGCGTTTCAATCCCGGCGATGTCATCAAAGAACCATCCGCAGCTTGTAAACATAAGCAGGGCGTTTCTTTGTATTTCCAGCAGCTTGAGGAAAATGACTTTTTCGCCGAAGTCCAGGTCGCCGCCCGCCGAGGCAGTTATAAATTTCTCAATGTTTTCGGCGGACCTGTCATTTATAACCGCGATGTATTTGTCCCTTAGTCCCCACGGGTCAGCGGCAAACTGTTTCATCCTGTTTTCGTAAATCTCCGCGAGCCGGTCTCTAAGCCAGTTCATTGCCTCCCGCAGCGGCGCACGCCATTGCTGTTTGCCTGACGGGAATCGTCCGTAATTACAGCCGCAGTTCGCCTTCCATCTTTCCACCCCGTGGGAGCAACTCCACGAGCTGTTCTCGTAAATCTCAATTTCTTCGGCAGGGGGATATTTTTCGAGGTATTCGCCATACACCGTTAGTTTCGCGAGTTTGTTGGCTTCAACGTAATGAAGACAAAAGGCAAGCGCCATATCAGTGTAACGGTGATGATGGCCGAATGTCTCGCCGTCGGTGGCGATGTGAGCAAGCTGGTGTTCCGCGTTGCTGGCCGTGAAAATCCAGTTCATTTTTTTGGCGAAAACTTCGCCATTCTGCAAAATATGGCCGCCGGCCACGTCATTAGCGGTTGGGCCGTGGTAGAAAAACAAACTTATAGTCCGGCCTGAGGCAAGCCGGCAAAGATACGGTTTTGTTGTGTCAATTTTGTCTTTCTCGGTATATATCCAGTCGGTTGCGCCTATACTGCGGACACGTTTCGCCTGATGAGGCGAAAGTATTGTGAATTTAATCCCGTACTCGGCGAGTATGTCGAGCGTATCTAAATCCGCGGCGGTTTCGGGCAGCCACATCCCCTCGGGCTTTCTGCCGAAGCGTTGCTCAAAATCATATATCCCCCAGGCGACCTGCGTGCGTTTGTCCCGGCTGTTGGTAAGAGGCATAACGATATGGTTATACGCATGGGCGATGGCCGCACCGTGTCCCGAAAACCGCTCCATGCTTTTTTTGTCGGCATCTATCACACCCTGATAAACGTCCGGTGCGTGCCTTTCAAGCCACGACAGCAGCGTAGGGCCGAAGTCGAAACTGATTTTGGAGTAGTTGTTGACGATATCGATAATTTTGCGGTCGGGACCGAGTATCCGCGAGGCCATGTTGGGCCTGTAACACTCCTCCGTTATCCTCTCGTTCCAGTCGTGGTAGGGATAGGCCGAGTCCTGCAACTCCACCTCTTCCAGCCACGGGTTCTCTCTCGGCGGCTGGTAAAAGTGTCCGTGAATACATACATAATGCTCCATCTTTTGACCTCTCGTCCATCATACCCTAAGTTCGTCGCTTATTCTACGTTTCATTTCATATTCTTGTTTTCTTTGTATCCTTAAATATATCGGCTGCTTTCGCGTCCGTTCTGGACTAAGCGATTGCGAAGCATCAATTAAGCAATTCCCTAATTACCTATTCAGGGCTTTATGTGTATTTTGACTGAAAAGGGCGTTAACGGTCCGCGACACAGCGTTAAATATTAAGGAGCTTAAAAATGCTGGTTTTGAGCAGACACAAGGATGAGTCGATTATGGTCGGCGACAACGTTGAGATTATGATTGTTGATATCAGGCACAATGAGATTCAACTTGGAATAAACGCTCCTAAATCCGTACCTGTTTACCGTAAGGAAGTATATGGTCGCATTTGCCGGGAAAGAGACGGCATGGGCAGCCAGTATCTGCCCTCGTATCGCAGGAGTGCCTGCGCGGTGGCCATAAGAGCATAGCAGAGATATTGCGAATAAACGGGCACGTATGCCCAAATATAAATCTTAAAGGTGAAAAACCTTTGGAGATAATGATGATTCCTGAAAAAGTAACACCATGGTATGTTCTAAACTCCCCTGAAATAGGCCAGCCGTTCCAGAATTTCTACGACGCCTGCACCAAAGGCGGCGTGCTCGACACAAAGACCCGCGAATTATTGATGTTGTCTCTGGCTTCGGCGTTTCGCTGCCCGCATTGCACCGAATCGCATATAAAGGCAGCTCTTGAGGCGGGAGTAACAAAAGAAGAGATTACCGAGGCGCTGCTTATCACTGCTGTTGAAGCCGCAGGCACGCAACTTAACTGGGCAAGAGAAATTTATCTCAAGTATCTGGGTAATGGTAAAAGGTGATTATCCGTCATCATAATGATATGTTTGTTTGGGGTAAGTATACCTGGTTTTGCCTGAAGTCAATTACTGTCCGCAATCGCGTCGAACAAAAGCAGGCGCATTGGCGCTGACGTCACTACAACCCATTTCGTAACTGTCATTCCCGCGGAGGCGGGAATCCAGAAGTCCATTTTTATTGTAATATCTTCAATTTAATCATTTGCCACCATAAAAACAGGGTTATAAAATGGTTTCTAAGCAATTACGAAGAAGCAACTAAGCTTTACCCTTATTGCGTAATTCCCTTTGTAAATGCATAATTACGCGGTGCAAAGGAGAAGAATTAAGAACATAAGTTAAGGAGTCAAAACACTAAACATTAACAATTTAATTAGGAGACCCCAAAAATGAACTGGAATGAACTTATAGCTGACCCGATTCGCCAGATGCTGACCAGGATACTGGCCTATCTTCCAATCCTGCTTGGCGCGCTAATAATCCTGATAGTGGGCTGGATTGTGGCCAAGTTAATCAGAAGGGCGGTTGACTTGCTGCTTAAGGCGATACGCTTCGATATGATAGCGGACAAAGCGGGTATATCAGAAGTTCTCAGGAAAGGCGATTTGAAGATTAACGCACGGGAGGTCGTAAGCGGCCTGGTTTACTGGCTGATTATTATTATGGTTTTGGTGATGACAGTTGACGCACTGGGGCTGCCAAAGGCATCGGATGTTCTTACGAGCTTATTCGCTTATGTCCCCAAGGTTATAGCGGCCCTGCTTGTTCTTGTGGTCGCAATGTTTCTGGCCAGTTTTGTATCGGAAATAGTTCGCACGGCCTGCGGCAATGCTAAACTGCCCAGACCTGAGCTGATTGCAGGCATAAGTCGATGGGCGATTGTAATCTTCGCGGTGACTATTGCGATGGAAGAGCTTGGTATCGCACCGCTTCTGGTGGGTACTGCCTTCAATATTATCCTCGGCGGCATCGTCCTTGCTCTGGCTCTTGCCTTTGGATTAGGCGGTAAAGATGCCGCGGCAAGGTATCTTGAGGAATTAAGGCAAAAACGTTCCGGGAAATAATGAAGAGTTAACCTGTCCCGGTAATGTGAAAAGCTGTTGAGTATGTGGGTTTGGTCTGTCATGCGGCTTGTGCCCGTGTGCGGTGAACACTAACCCCCGAAAAAGAAAGGTTAGATTGTTATGCTTTACACTTTAGCTGTAGTTCTGCTTGTATTGTGGCTTCTTGGGTTAGTGAGTTCCTACACCATGGGCGGTTTTATTCACGCTCTCCTGGTGATTGCCATTGTGCTTATTCTGGTTAGAGTTATCAGTGGGCGAAGAGTCGTATGACCTTTTGTGAGTTAGACATAAAAATTTGAAGGGTAATTCAATGAATAAACTAATCTCACTGGCGATTCTTGCCGGTGGTGTAGTTCTTGTGGTCTTCGGCGTTGCTGCGACAAAATCATTCAGTTCTGACGTTTCTCGTTTTTTCACCGGCTCACCTACCGACAAGGCGATATGGATGCTGCTCGGCGGAATTGTTGCGATATTTATCGGCCTGGCTGGTGTGTTGCTTGGTAAACCTAAGAGCGTCTGAATGTTTCGACAGGGAATATGTGCTTAACAAGGAGTGTGTGTATCACTCCATATTTAATTATTTAAGAAAGGAATAGCAAATGAAAAAGTTACTCGCAATCACTATTGTACTAACGCTGGTTCTGGCAGCCGTCTCGCTCGCCACGGACAGCCCTAAAGGCGGTAGTGTTGCCAAGGGCGAAGGGTTCAATATTTCTGTCCCATCCTTCGACACGAAGGTCAAACAGGGTGAAACCCAGACCGTTACCATCAAAATAGAGAGGGGCGAATCCTTCAAGCAGGATGTGAAGCTGGAAATTAAATTGTCCAAGGGTGAAGGCATCAGCGTTGACCCGGCCAAAGTTACCGTAAAGGCCAGCGATAAACCGGATACGCAAATCAATATTACTGTGTCCAAGGACGCTGCTCTCGGTGAGTATAATATCTCTGTGACGGGAACCCCGACAACCGGCGAACCGACTTCAGTGGAATTCAAAGTTAAAGTTATCGCTCCGGATGCTGGCTACATCATTAAATCAGAAAGCCCACAAGGCGGCAGCGCAGTCAAGGGTGAAGGATTCAAGATTGCTGTCCCATCTTTAGACACGAAGATAAAACAGAGTGAAGTTAAAAGTGTTACCATCTCTCTGGAGAGAGGCGAGTCCTTCAAGCAGGACGTGACGCTGGAAATTAAATTATCCAAGGGTGAAGGCCTTACCTTCGACCCGGCCAAAGTTGTCGTCAAGACCGGTGATAAAGCGGATGTGCAACTCACGATTACGGCGTCCAAGAACGCCGCCCTCGGTGAGTATAAGGTTTCTGTGAAGGGAACCCCGACAACCGGCGAATCGACCTCAGTGGAATTTAACGTTAAAGTTGTATCTCCGTAAGATAACGTTTGCTTGTTAGAATGGATAATATGTTTTAACAATCGGCATATGTGTGAAACTAAAACTAATTTACAATTATAACGCTAATCAAAAGGATATTTGATATGAAACTAAACTTAATTTGCAAGTATGTTTTGGCTTTAGTCCTTTTCGCGGTGGCAGCTTTTGCGAATGGATGCCATGGCGTTAGTTGGTAGAGTGTTTCGGCGATTGGCGCAACTGTAGTATATATCAAAAATAACAGTGGTGAGGATATAATGTCGCATCTTACATATAACTGTGATTTTTGCTATTTCTGCTGCTGTGCCGGCGCCGGATATGACGATAAAAACAGTGACGGGCACGAACAATGCGAGAGCTAAGGAGTGCCCGCCTCTGTTTTTCTAATAACAAAGTGTGGTTTGTTCGGTATCGGGGGTAATCAAAAAAATGCCACGTTCGCTTTTCCCAAAGCTGAAAATATCAAGGAAAGCAGGACGGTAGAAATAGAAAATAAGCAAAATAAAAATATTGCTAAAAGTGAGTATTAGCAGGTTATGATTATTTTGGTCTGACATTAAAACTGAGTTTACATTGATTTTTAAAAGTGTTATCTTTGTTATTGTTGTGTATGACTATGCCTAACAAATTGAAAATCCTGCTTGTCAATCCGGAAGTTCCAAACACGTTCTGGAGCTTGAAAAGCGCCTTAAAGTTCATTTCCAAAAAGGCGATTCTTCCGCCCCTCGGGCTGCTTACGGTTGCCGCAATGCTTCCGGAATCTTTCGATAAAAAACTGATTGATATGAACGTAACCGCTCTGCAGGACCGGGATATCAAATGGGCGGATTACGTATTCATAACGGGCATGGCGATTCAGAAAAAATCGGTCGCCCAGATTATTGAACGCTGTAAAAAACTGAACGTTAAAATCGTTGCCGGGGGGCCGCTGTTTACCGGTTTTTCCGAGGACTATCCGAATATTGACCACCTCATACTGCATGAAGCGGAAATCACGCTGCCTGCCTTTTTGAGCGACCTTGAAAAGGGATGTCTCAAACCAGTTTATGCTACTCACGAAAAACCAGACCTTAAAATTACGCCAATCCCGCAGTGGGATTTAATTAACATGAAAAAATACGCCGTGATGTGTATTCAATATTCCCGCGGCTGTCCGTTTAATTGTGATTTTTGCGATATTACAGCCCTGCTGGGCCATAAGGTGCGAACAAAAACAACCAGCCAGATAATCGATGAGCTCGAAAATCTTTATGTTCATAAATGGCGAGGCGACGTTTTTTTTGTTGACGATAACTTTATAGGAAAACGCCAGCAGCTGAAAAACGAGTTGCTCCCGGCAATCATAAACTGGATGGATAAAAGAAAACACCCGTTCTCCTTCAACACACAGACCTCTATCGACCTGGTGGATGACGAGGAGCTTATGACGCTGATGGCCAGAGCCGGCTTCAACAGCGCATTTATCGGCATCGAATCTCCGAATGAATTGAGTTTGGCCGAATGCAACAAAATGCAAAACACCGGACGTGACATTGTGGCAGCGGTTAAGAAGATACAGCGGTTTGGCATACAGGTCCAGGCCGGCTTTATCCTCGGTTTTGACAATGATAAGCCGGGCGTGTTTGATAAATTGATAAGTTTAATTCAGGACAGCGGCGTTGTTACCGCGATGGTCGGGCTGCTCAACGCCCCTCCCGGGACGAAACTCTATAAGAAGCTGATGAGCGAAAACAGATTAACAACGCAGGCAACCGGGGACAATATGGACTGCACAATGAATTTTATTCCCAGGATGGATATTCACGAGCTCCTGGGCGGGTATCTTAAAGTGCTGAATACTATCTACTCGCAGAAATACTATTGCAAACGCATCAAAACGTTTCTTAAGAACTACCGTTTCAGTGACAAGGCGAAACTTAGATTTAGCTATTGCGACATCAAGGCATTTTTCGGGTCAATGTGGCGAATCGGCATAATAGAGAAAGGCAAGTTGCACTATTGGATGCTTATGCTATGGTCGCTCAAAAACCCCCGTCGTTTGCCGATAGCTGTTCGCCTTTCGATATATGGAGTTCACTTTCGTAAGATGTTAAAAAATATTTACCCTCAAATGAAAGAAATTGCCGCCAATTCAACGAATGAATAAGGCGTCGTTGACCATGGATAGACATTATTGACTAAATGACTGACCCGCAGATTGCGGCGAAGCTATTGATTATTTGAGGCCATTTTGGCACAATATAGCAATCCTTTGCCTTACTTCACCCGGCCAAACGATTTAGGTTGCCTTTATGGCTACAAAACGAAAAAACGAGGCGGTTGATGCACTTCGCAAAGAGGTCCCGGGCAGGGTCAGGTATGAGCTTATACGGGCCTCCGGGCTTTACATATCGAACTTACCGAAACAGGGTGATTTGGATTTATGAAAAACTTCTCACGTTATATTTACGCGATATTGGTCTCGATATGACCCCGGAAAAGAAAAGAAAGACAGCCAAGATATTGTCACTGGTAGTGATTATTGCCGGCGTTATGGTAATAATCGGCTGGATATTCGATATCGGCATCCTGAAAAGTATCTCTCCGGCGTGGGTATCAATGAAGTTTGACACCGCCATCGCTTTTGTTTTGAGCGGTATCACCCTTTATTTTATTGTCAGGGCAATGGAAGGCGAATTCGACAAGGCCCAGGTGGTCATCTCCGTAACCTCAATGGCGCTTATTCTGCTTATGGGATTATTATTTTTCTCGGCAGTTCTGCATATCCGGACAGGGGCGGATGAGCTATTTATTAAAGAAACAATAGTTAGCGAAAAAAGCATAGCCCCGGGCGTGACATCGTTACTCACGATGTTTAATTTTCTGCTGACAGGCGTTGGGGGCGTTTTAACCATATTGAATCCTGGTAAATCGCGGTTAAAACTGAAAATCATAGGATTATTTGTAGTGGCAGTCGGGGCGACAGCGATATTCGGCTACATTATTGATGTCCCCCTGCTATATTCCTACATTGAGGGAGTAAACTCGGCCATCGCATTTAATACGGCGGCATTGTTCATATTATTAGGGACAGGACTTTTATGTCTATAAGATTGAAACTTACCATCATGTTTCTGGCGATTGCAACGATGCCATTACTGTTTGTAAGCGCTTTGACCTTCACTAATTATGAAAATTCCATCGAGGCCAATCGCTTTTCGCAGTTGCAGGACCTTACTATTTTCAGGGCGGATAGCATAGACGCATATTTTGCCGGATTAAAGGCGCACATAGAGATATCACAGGGCTTTTACAACATTAAGAAAAACCTTCCTGTCCTGACCCGCCTTGCCGACGACCCGGGCAATCAGGAGTTCCTCGCCGCTAAAAAAATGCTCGATGCGCAATTACAACAGATGCTGTCCGTTTCAGACCTGTCTGATATTATGCTGGTTAATCCGCAGGGCAGGGTCGTTTACGCAAATAGACCGGGGCATTTTTTAAAAAATATGTTTAATGGCGTTGATGCTGAACAGAAGGCCTTCACTGAGGGCAAAGACAGGACTTACTATTCGGATGTGTATTTTGACGCAGCCGAAGACAACAGATTCGAAATGCTGCTTACCGCTCCGGCCACTGATTTTAACGGCGATTTTATCGGGGTCATCGCTTTTGAAGTGGATATGACGCCCGTTTATAAACTAATCCAGGATACAACCGGGCTGGGTAAAACCGGAGAGGTTCTCATTGGCAAGAAGACAGGCGATCAGGTGGTATATTTAAATCCACTAAGGCATGACCCCAATGCGGCTCTTAAAAGAAAAATAGACATAGGCAATGAGATTGGCCGACCTATGCAGGAGGCCGTGCAGGGCAAAACCGGCTCCGGCCAGACAATTGATTACAGGGGAAAGAAAGTTATCGCCGCCTGGCGGTATATCCCCTCGCTTGACTGGGGATTGGTCGCCAAGATTGATACCAGGGAAGCATTTGCCGATGTAACAAATTTAAGAAATCTGGCAGTTATAATCCTGGTTATTGTTATTGTTCTGAGCGGCATAACAGCGTTTTCCATCGCCCATTCTATCTCCGAGCCGATAAAACGGCTCTCCGAAGGCGCAGCGATAATCGGAAGCGGCAACCTCGATTATAAAATCGGGACCAATCTGAAGGATGAGATAGGGCAGCTTTCGAGGTCGTTTGACAAAATGACATTCGATTTAAAACAGACCACCGCTTCCCGCGATGAATTGAACAAAGAAATCATCGAGCGCAAGCGGGCGGAAGATAACATTAAGCGTAACGAGGCACGGCTGGAAGGTCTCCTGAGAATATCTCAACATCGCGCGGGCTCAATCCAGGAGCTTCTTGACTTCGCGCTCGACGAAGCTATTACCCTCACAGACAGCAAGATCGGCTATATTTATCATTATAACGAAACAAAGAAAGAATTTACGCTCGACACGTGGTCTAGGGACGTTATGAAGCAATGCACCATTGCCGAGCAGCAGACCGTTTACCAGCTCGACAAGACCGGCATCTGGGGAGAGGCGGTGAGGCAGGCCAGACCTATTATTGTCAATGACTTCCATGCGCCGCACCCGCTGAAAAAGGGATACCCCGAAGGCCATTCTCCGCTCTACAGATTCCTGACCGTTCCGATCCTTACCGATGGGCATATCGTTGGAGTTGTCGGCGTGGCCAACAAGGAAACGGACTACGACGGCTCAGATGTGACCCAGCTTACCCTGCTTATGGACACGGCATGGAAAATTGTCGACCGTAAGCGAGCCGAGGAGGCGCTGCGGAAAAGCGAGGAACGGTATCGCACCTTGTTCGAGACAATGCTCGAAGGATTTTGCATTATTGAAGTGGTGTTTGACGATGCGAACAAGCCCGTCGATTATCGTTTCATCGATATCAATCCGGCATTCGAGAGGCAAACCGGGCTGCATAACGCCAGGGGGAAATTAATGCGAGAGCTTGCCCCGGCTCATGAGAAGCATTGGTTTGAGATTTACGGGAAAGTTGCGATGACCGGCGAACCGGCGCGCTTTGAGAACGAGGCCAGGGCGTTGAATCGCTGGTTCGACGTATCAGCCGTTCGGGTCGGCGGGCCGGAAAGTCGAAAAGTCGCTATCCTTTTCAATGATATCTCCGAACGCAAGCACGCCGAGGAGGCGCTGCAAAAATCGCATGACGAGCTTGAAATTCGCGTCAAAGAGCGAACCGCAGATTTGAATGAAGCTGTGTCGGACCTGCAAAAGCAGGTCCAGCAGCGAATTCGTGCGGAAGAGGCATTCCGTTCCGCATCGCTGTATGCACGTGGTCTTCTCGAAGCATCTCTCGACCCGTTAGTTACAATCAGCCCCGAAGGAAAGATTACCGATGTCAACAAGGCAACCGAAGCGGTAACGGGCATTTCCCGCGAACGACTGATTGGCAATGATTTCTCCTATTACTTCACGGAGCCGGATAAAGCCAGAGACGGCTACAAAAAGGTCCTCTCGGAAAGTATGGTCAGGGATTATCCGCTTACCATCAGGCACACGTCAGGCCATACAACCGATGTCCTGTACAATGCCACCGTTTACAAAAATGAGGCGGGCCAAATACAGGGTGTTTTCGCGGCGGCGCGTGATATTACGGAGAAAAAGGCAATCGAGGCCGAGCTGGAGAAATATCGTCTGCATCTGGAAGACCTCGTTAAAAATCGAACCGAGGAATTGTCCCGGTCGAACAAGGACCTCGAGCAGTTCGCCTACGTGGCCAGCCACGATTTGCAGGAGCCGCTCAGGGCGGTCTCCGGCTTTGTCGAATTGCTCAAGCGAAACCTCGAAAAATCCCTCGACGAAAAAACAAGCGAATATATGAATTTTTCCATAGACGGCGCCAAACGAATGCAGTCGCTTATCAACGGCCTGCTCGAATATTCACGCGTCGGCACACAGGGCAAAAAACCTCAGAAGGTGAATTCCAAAGAGGCCTTCGACGAGGCATTAGCGCGTCTTCAGGCAGGCATAGAGGAATCTGGCGCAAAAATTACCGCCGATGATTTGCCGGTCATTTATTTCGACGACCAGCAGCTTGCGCGATTGTTCCAGAACCTTATAGGCAATGCCATAAAATTCCGAAGCGACCAGACCCCCCAAATTCACGTCAGCGCTGTTCATCAGGATGCCGCCTGGCGATTTGCCATCCGCGATAACGGTATCGGTATTGAGCCGCAATACGCCGAGCGTATATTTATGATTTTTCAGCGGCTGCATACCCGTAAAACTTACGCCGGAACCGGTATCGGACTGTCAATTTGCAAGAAAATTGTCGAACGGCACGGGGGGAAAATATGGGTGGAATCCGTGCCAGGAAGTGGTTCTACGTTTTATTTTACTGTTCCTGATATAGAAGGGGCTTGAAACGCCTAAAAATGAGGTATAATACTCTATGGCTGAACTTTTACAAATTTAAAACATATAAAGGAGAGCCAAGCGGATGAATCCAGTTAAACCTCCTCTTGGAAAATATTCGATTTCTAACGGGACTCAGTGGTTTTATACATATGTCCTTATATGTGAAAAAACTGGAACATTTTATGTGGGCGCTACAAGTGATTTAAAGAAAAGATTGGAACAGCATAGAAAAGGAGAAGTGTTTTATACACGAAGCAGGGGACCCGTTAAATTGGTATATTGTGAAGCATGCCTTAATCGGGACGATTCTTTCCGTAGAGAAAGATATTTAAAGTCAGGCATGGGAAAAAGATATATTAGGAACAGAATAAAAGGAGGTTTAACTGGATGAACCTATCTGAATCAAGACCTATTGAGATATTGCTGGTCGAAGACAGTCCCAGCGACGCCGCGTTGACAATCGAAGCCCTCAAGGAGGGCAAGGTTGCAAACCGGCTAAACCACGTCGAAGACGGCGTCGAGGCAATGAGCTTTTTAAGACGGCAGGGTAAATACGCCAAAGCCACGAGGCCCGACCTTATTATGCTCGACCTCAATCTGCCTAAAAAGGACGGCCGAGAAGTCCTCGCGGAGCTGAAAAATGACCCCGACCTCAAACTCATTCCAATTATCGTTCTTACAACGTCTCGTTCTGATAATGATATATTGCAATCCTATCAATTGAACGCGAACTGCTACATTACAAAGCCCGTGGATTTCCCGCATTTTATTGAGGTGGTCAAATCCATCGAGCAATTCTGGCTAACGGTTGTGACTTTACCCAGGAGAATATGACGTCAGACAACTCATTGAAAATTCTGCTTGTGGAAGACAGCGACACCGATGCCATGCTGCTGCAGGAAAGCGTTTTGTCAAGCGGCGTCACAGATATTTCCATCAGCGTGGTTAAATCGCTGAATGAAGCCAAAGAACATCTTAAAAACAATCATCCCGACGCGGTGCTGCTGGATTTGACCCTGCCCGACAGCTCCGGCCTTAATACCGTTCGAGAAGCCAGGCGCATCTCTCCTGATTTGCCGATTGTGGTGCTTACCGGAGTCGATGACGAGAATATGGGCGTCGAAGCCATGCGAACAGGCGTTCAGGATTACCTCGTAAAAGGTCAGACCGACGGACGAACCATAACCCGCGTCATTCGTTACTCCATCGAGCGAAAAAACGCCGAGGACGCGATGATGGTTTCCGAACTCCGTTATCGCCGGCTTTTTGAGGCGGCCCGTGACGGGATACTAATCCTTGATGCGGACTCCGGGCGGATAGTTGACGTTAACCCATTCATAAAAGATATACTGGGTTATTCTCACGATGAGCTTTTAGATAAGCATCTATGGGAGGTTGGTCTTTTCAAAAACATTGCGACATCAAAAGAATCTTTCCTCGAGTTACAAAACAAAGGATTCGTCCGCTACGAAAATATGCCACTCGAAACAAAAGACGGACGCCATATAGCGGTGGAGTTCGTAAGCAACGTGTACATGGTTGATCACGAGAAAGTAATCCAGTGTAACATACGCGACATCACGGACCGCGCACGGGCCGAGGAGGCGCTCCGTAAGGCGCATGACGAGCTTGATACGCGGGTCAAAGAGCGAACCGCCGAGCTTGGCGAAATGGTGCTGGAGCTGCAAAAACAGATAGTGCAGCGGGTCCGTGCAGAAGAGGCATCCCGCTCCGCGTCGCTGTATGCACGCGGTCTTCTCGAAGCATCTCTTGACCCCATTGTTACAATCAGCCCGGAAGGAAAGATTACCGATATCAACAGGGCAACCGAGCTGGTAACGGGCGTCCAGAGGCAGAATCTTGTAGGCAGCGATTTCTCGGACTACTTTACGGAACCCCAAAAAGCAAAGGACAGTTACAAAAAGGCGCTTGCGGAAGGTATGGTTAAGGATTATCCGCTAATCATCCGGCACGTATCAGGGCATACAACAGACGTCATTTACAACGCCACGCTTTATAAAAACGAAGCAGGGCAGGTTCAGGGTGTCTTTGCTGCCGCCCGTGACGTTACCGAACATAATAGAATGGAAAACCGCAACCGGTTTACGAATGTCCTGCTTGAGCTTTTTGCGCAGAAGACCACAAGAAAGGAATATCTCGATTCGGTCGTCAGCGCAATCCGCGACTGGAGCGGCTGTCAATGCGCGGGTATCCGTATCACCAATTCAGACGGCCTTATACCATACGAATCCCATATTGGCTTCAGCAACGAATTCGTGGAGACAGAGAACAAGCTCTGCCTGAAAACAGACGCCTGTATCTGTATCCGCGCCATTACGCAATCACCCGAACGATATGATGCGCCTCTGCTGACGCCCAGGGGGTCTTTCCACAGCAGCAACACTTTTAAGTTCGTTGACTCTCTCACGGAAAAAGGCAAAAAGCGATACCGCGGCGTATGTATGCGATACGGCTTTGCATCTCTGGCCGT
>CAIODZ010000027.1 GCA_903857265.1 uncultured Phycisphaerales bacterium | reverse complement strand
GGGGACGATGAAAAGGAAAGGACTTCCGGGCCTGACGCTGAAAACCTTTGCGCCGTTTATTCTCGGTTCGTCGGGTGCCTTGGGCGTCAGGATATATTTCGCCTCATAGGACAGCTTGTTTTCCTTCGGCGAGTATGTTTTCTGTTGGTTGGCCATATCGCATCCGGAAATCAGGATAAGAGCAGCCAGAACGCTGATTATCGTGGTTTGTTTTCTCATAAGATATGTCCTTTCCTATTCTCAAAATAGCCATTAAGTATTTGTTAATTGCTGCATCAGCGATTCTAAACTTTAACTTATTGCATATTGTTTATCAAGCGCGGAAAATCGCGGCATGGCGGTAAAAATTTTCGACTTTAACTATAAGCCGTTTAATGATATAAAAGTGCCCGCGAGTATTGAAGCGAAATTTAAGATATTAAGAAAGACGGTATATCTGGAGGGCATTTGTGACCCCTGCGGGGGTAAATCGAGGTATAATCCTTTAACTACAAGAAATTGGAACCACAAATGAAAGCGGATACAAATTTGCAGACGTTATATTGGACGGTTTTTATGAGGCAATGACCAGGATGGAGCAGGTTGCTTGATTCTGAAGGATTGTTTTTAAAATGCAAACTTGATTAATTTTAGGAGAGCATAAATGAAGCTTAAAGGAACACAAACGGAGAAAAACCTTTTGACCGCATTCGCGGGCGAATCGCAGGCGAGAAATCGTTATACCTATTTTGCCAGCCAGGCCAGGAAAGAGGGCTATGAGCAGATAGCGGCCATTTTCGAGGAGACGGCCAACCAGGAAAAAGAGCACGCAAAAAGGGAATTCAAATTCCTGGAAGGCGGCGAGGTTGAAATTACAGCGGCGTTTCCTGCCGGCAAAATAGGCAGTACGCCGGAAAATCTCAAGGAAGCGGCTGGCGGCGAGCACTATGAAAACACGATTATGTACCCGGAGTTTGCCAAGACCGCGGAAAAAGAAGGATTCCCCGTGATAGCGAATGTTTTCAAAAGTATTGCCATTGCGGAGAAGAGACATGAGCGGCGTTACGTTGCGCTGGCCAAGAACATAGCCGACGGGGTTGTATTCAAGAGGCCAAAGCCAGCCAGGTGGGTTTGCAGAAACTGCGGATACGTTCACGAAGGAACTGAGGCGCCTGATACCTGCCCGGCCTGCGCGCATCCGAAGGCGCACTTTGAACTCGAAGCGGTTAATTATTGAGAACATATAGGCAACCTCCCATCACAAAATAGGGGATTTGCTTATAGTAACAGTTTTCTCGTTACTATATTCTGGTAGGTGAGGGGCAAAGAAGCGAGGCTTGGTTTCATCCCAAAATAGGGATTAAACCAGGTCGTATCCCAGCGGTATGTTGAAGTAGTAAATTATGTTTAGAAGTTGGATGGCAGTATCAGTATATGGACTGGTTGCATCAATGGCGTTAATGTTTACAGGATGTAGGGAGAACACTATGGAAGAACGGAAAGGTTTAGTTACGATGAAAGGTAAGCCGGTTACCCTTATCGGTCAGGCGGTAAAAGTAGGACAAAAGGCGCCCGATTTCGAGGTTACGGCAAACGATTTGTCGCCGGTCAAGTTTTCGTCTTTTGCCGGTAAGGTGTGTATCATCGCGTCGGTGCCTTCGCTGGACACATCGGTCTGCGATTTGGAGACGCGCAAGTTCAATGAAAAGGCAGCCCAGCTTGGCAGCGACGTTGTGGTGCTGACAATCAGTATGGATTTGCCTTTTGCGCAGAAGCGATGGTGCGGTGCGGCGGGGATAAAAAATGTTCAGACCCTGTCGGATTACCGCGACGCTTCCTTTGGCAATGCCTACGGGGTGCTGATAAAGGATTTACGATTGCTTGCAAGGGCGGTTTTCGTTGTTGATAAAAAAGGCGTTGTGCGTTACCTTCAGATAGTACCTGAGATTGCCACTGAGCCGGATTACGATGCGGCGTTGAAGGCAGCCAAAGAGTTGTAAGAACAAAGCTAAAAGGATTTTGACTTATGACCAACGAGATTAAGCCCAATGTATATGCGGTGGGGGCAATTGACTGGGACAGGCGGCTGTTCGACGAATTGATTCCTCTGCCGGATGGGACAAGTTACAATGCTTACATCGTAAAGGGCAGCCAGAAAACTGCGCTGCTCGATACGGTTGACCCGAAAAAGACACATGTTTTGCTGGATAATCTTGTCAGGGCCGGAATCCAGCGAATCGACTACGTTGTCGCTCATCACGCTGAGCAGGACCATTCCGGCTCAATACCAGACGTGCTGCTGCTTTACCCTGAGGCGAAAGTTGTTACCAACGCCAAGTGCAAGGCAATGCTGATGGCCCTTTTGCGTATAGAGGACGACAAATTCATTGTCGTCGAGGACGGGCAGGAGTTATCGCTTGGCGATAAGACGCTCAAATTTATTTTTATCCCCTGGGTTCACTGGCCTGAGACGCTGGGGACTTACCTGGTGGAAGACAAGATTCTATTCCCCTGCGATTTCTTCGGTTCGCACCTGGCGTCGAGCGACGTGTTCGTGAAAGATGAGCCGATGGTTTATGAATGCGCGAAGCGGTATTACGCTGAGATTATGATGCCTTTCAGGACGCCGATAAAAAATAATCTCAAGAAGCTCGAAGCGTTTGACATTCAGATAATCGCACCAAGCCACGGCCCGGTTTATCAAAGACCACAGTTTATTATCGATGCCTACAAGGACTGGGCCGGTGACGATGTGAAAAACGAGGTAGTAGTGGCTTATGTTTCGATGCATGACAGCACTCGAGATATGGTTGAGCATTTTGTCGGTGCGCTGATTGACCGCGATATTAATGTCAGGCAGTTTAACCTGACGGGCGTGGATATAGGCGAGCTGGCGATGGCGCTTGTGGATGCGGCAACGGTGGTTATCGGTTCGCCGACGGTGCTTGTCGGCCCACACCCCACAACCGCTTATGCGGCATTCCTGGCCAACGCGCTTAGGCCTAAGACGCGGTTTGTTTCGATTATTGGCTCGTATGGCTGGGCAGGCAAAATGGTCGAGCAATTATCCGGTATGCTGGGCAATCTGAAGGTTGAAGTGATAGAGCCGGTGATAACAAAAGGTGTGGCGACGGATAAAGATTTCGTTTCGCTGGACCTGCTGGCGGATAAAATCGCCGCCAAACACAGAGAAATAGGAATCCTTAAATAGTTGCTGATGGCGGGATAAAAACTGGAAAAAGCCAACTCATTTTGATATAAAAGGGGCTTAGAATGGCTGAAAGATACGAAATTTACGAGTGTAAGGTATGCGGCAATATATTTGAGGTGCTGCGAGGGGGCAAGGGCGAACTGGTCTGTTGTGGACAGCCGATGAAAAAACTGGTTGCCAATACAGTAGATGCCGCGAAGGAAAAACACGTGCCGGTTATCGAGAAGCTCGCCGATGGCTTCAAAGTCAAGGTAGGCAGTGTTTCTCACCCGATGGAGGAAAAGCATTATATTGAATGGATTGAGCTTTTTGCGGACGGCAAAGAGTATCGCCAGTATCTCAAGCCGGGTGCCGCACCGGAAGCGGTATTCAATATAAAGGCCACAAACGTGACGGCTCGCGAACATTGCAACCTTCACGGCTTGTGGGAAGCAAAGTAACCGGCTCAATGTTTATGCTCGACAAGGGGCCCGGCAAACGAGGGACCGCGAAGTAAGGAGATTGATAATGGCGATAAGCTTCAACATGGACGAAATTTTCGAAATGGCCGAGCAGATAGAAAAAAACGGTGCTAATTTCTACCGTGAGGCGGCCAAAAAAGTTTCAGACAAAAAGACGCAAAATATGTTTATTGCCCTGGCGGTAATGGAAGACGGCCATTTTCAGATATTCCGTGAAATGAGAAGCCACCTCAGTGCCGCCGACAGGGAACCGACGATTTTGGACCCTGAAAACGAGGCCGCTTTTTATTTGCAGGCGATGGCTGAGAGTCACGGTTTCGAGGGGAGAAAAGACCGGACAACCAAATTCACCGGCAGGGAGACAATAAAAGAGGTTTTTGAGGCAGCGGTTGACGCGGAGAAGCTCTCGATAGTTTTTTATTCCGGTTTAAAAAAGTTTGTTTCTTCGGCCGGAAAGGAAAAGATTGATACGATTATCTCCGAAGAATTTAATCACCTGTCCATTCTGTATAATCAACTGGAGAAAATGCCGTAACGATGGTCAGGTCGGTTTGACTTAAACCGGAGAGGCAGGAAGCCGAACGATGCTTGATTTGGAATCGCTGTTCAAACTAAGCTATGGTATGTGCATCCTTACTTCAAAAGAGGATGATAAACTAAACGGGTGTATTGTTAACACGGTGTTCCAATTGACGCCTGAGCCGCCCGTGGTAGCGGTAAGCGTAAACAAACAGTGCCTGACTCACCAGTTTATCAGTGCAAGCAGGGTCTTTGCTGTTTCAATACTTTCAGAGGCGGCGCCGATACCTTTCATAGGGAAATTTGGTTTCAGGACAGGCAGGGACATCAATAAGCTCGAAAAATTGCAGTATCGTCTCGGCGAAACGGGAGCCCCGATAATTTTTGACTATGCCGTGGGGTTTCTCGAAGCCGAATTGATACAGTACGTTGACGTTGGAAGCCACACGTTATTTATAGGCAAAATAGTTGCCTGCGAATCGCTCGAAGGCAAAGGTTATCCGATGACCTATGCCTACTATCGCGACGTCAAACACGGTCGAACGCCCAAGTCGGCGGCTACGTATATCGAACATAAACCTCAGGCGGCTGAAGGAGCAAAAAAGATGAAAAAATACAGATGTATCATGTGCAGTTATATTTATGACCCGGTACTTGGCGACCCGGACAACGGCGTCAAGCCGGGGACGAGTTTTGAGAATTTGCCCGCCGACTGGGTGTGCCCGGACTGCGGCGCTGGTAAAGACGAGTTTGAACCGGTCAATGATTGATTTTACGGCCGGACAGCCGTCATCACTGGTTTAATAGGTGCCTGCTATGAGTGATATTTGTCCGACAATTTTACCGCAGGAAATCGCCTGTGCGGAGGCTAATGCTCCTCCCTGCGGTATAGTTGTATTCGGAGCTTCCGGCGACCTGGTCCGCCGCAAATTGCTGGGCAGCGTATTCGAGCTTTTCAGGCGTGGTTTGCTCAGTGAGAATTTCTACATCGTGGGCTGTGGCAGGAGCAATTTCTCCGACGAGCAATATCGAACCGACGTCGGTAATGCTGTGAGTGAATCCGTCGGAGATGTTCCCCCGGAACTGCTTAGAAGTTTTACGGACAAGATTTATTACATTGTCGGTGATTACGAGCAGGAGTCATTTTACAAATCAATTGCTGCGAGATTGACGAAACTCAACAAAGTGCATAACGTCGGCGGCCGCCGTATTTTTTATATGGCTGTGCCGCCTTTGTTGTATGGCACAATAGTAAAAGGCCTTGATTCGGCGGGTCTTTCTTGTCCGGGACTCCCCGGATGTGAGCAAATTCGGCTGGTTGTCGAAAAACCGTTCGGCGCCGATTTGAAAAGTTCAGACGAACTCAACAAAATCATTCAGAAGCATTTTGCCGAACGTCAGATATACCGCATCGACCATTACTTAGGCAAAGAGACCGTCCAGAATATTTTGATGTTCAGGTTTGCCAACACGATTTTTGAGCCGGTCTGGAATCGCAATTTTATCGACCATATTCAGATTACAATAGCCGAGTCCGCGGGTGTTGAGCATCGCGGGGGCTATTACGACAAGGCAGGTGCATTGCGGGATATGTTCCAGAATCATATTCTCGGGATGCTTGCTTTTGTTGCGATGGAGCCGCCTGTTTCCTTCGATGCAGATTCCGTTCGCGATGAAAAAGTCAAACTGCTGCAGTGTATAAGGCCGTTGACCGAACAAAGCGTAAATACCGATTTTGTCAGGGGGCAATATGCGGCCGGTGAGGTTGACGGCAAAAATGTTGTGGGCTATCGCAATGAGCCGAAGGTTGATGCCTCATCCGCTACCGAGACGTATGTGGCCGCGAGATTATTCGTGGATAACTGGCGATGGCAGGATGTGCCTTTTTATCTCAGAACTGGTAAACGCTTAGCGAGAAAAAACACCGAGATTGCCATAACGTTCAAGAAGGTTCCTCATTCGATGTTTGTTTCCGCAGGCCTGGGTGATTTACCCGCAAACACACTGGTGATACACATTCAGCCGGAGGAGGGAATTTTGCTGAGCTTCCAGGCCAAGCGTCCCGGCTCCAAGGTTTGTATGGGGACGCTGAGGATGAGATTCAGCTATGCCGAGGTCTTCGGGGGCGAGCCGCCGGAGGCGTATCAGCGATTACTTCTGGATTGTATGCTTGGCGACCAGACGCTTTTTACCCGTCAGGATGATGTCGAGGTTTCCTGGACGCTGCTTGAACCTGTTTTGCGGGCGTGGGCAAATAAACCATCTATGCTTTACGAATACAAGGCGGGTTCGGAGAGTTTTCCGCAGGCCGACCGGCTTATCAAATCTGAAGGCAGGACCTGGCGGCCCCTGCGAGAGATATGAAATTATCTGTTTGGAGAAACACAAAATGGACATATTTGAATTCGCTATTGAAAAAGAGCAACTGTCGGAACAATTTTATCGCGAGATGGTGCAGCGTGCGCCTCACAAGGGACTCGTAAGCATTCTTACAATGCTTGCCGACGAAGAACACAACCATATTGACGTTGTTACGAAAATGAAGGAAGGAGTTGCCGCCAAGGTCGCGGATACGATATTGCTGACAAACGCCAAGACAATCTTCGCGAAGATGAGGCAAAGCAAAGACAAGTTCAAATTCGGCGACAGCCAGATTGACCTTTACAAAAAGGCGCAGGACATAGAGAAAGACAGCAGGTCGTTCTATCGCCAGAAGGCACAGGAATCGGAAAACCCGGGTCATAAGGCGATTTTTAACACGCTGGCGGAAGAGGAAAACAAACATTATTTTCTTCTCGAAAATATAATCGAGTTCGTTACCAGGCCTCAGACGTGGCTGGAAAACGCGGAGTTCCATCATCTCGAAAAGTATTAATGGGCGATATTTGAAGAGGGGCGAATACGGGTATGGTGCGGGAGAAGCATATCAAAGCTCAAGGCATTTCAATAGTTCTGTGCGGCCAGGCGGGTATGGGCATACAAACGGTCGAGGGCATTCTGACCGGGATGCTGAAACTTGCCGGCTATAACGTTTTTGCTACAAAGGAGTATATGTCCCGCGTCCGGGGAGGTAATAACTCCACGGAGATACGAGTTAGCTCCAAGCCGGTTTCTGCTTATATTGACCGTATAGATATTCTTGTGCCGTTGAACAAGGGCGCAATATCGCATCTGCGGGACAGGATTTCCGCAGACACAGTGATTATCGGCGAGGCGGAATTACTGGGCGATGAGGTCTCCGGGGACAAATTAAAATTCGTCGAGACGCCGTTTACTAAAATAGCCAACGACCTCGGCAACAAAATTTACTCCAACGTCGTCGCTACGGGGACTTTGGCGGGATTGCTCGGAATGAAGCTCGACGAGGTTTGCGAATACATAAAGCGTGCATTTTCCACAAAGGCCGCGGATATGATTTCGAATAACGTTAAGGCCGCAGAAGCCGGCTTTCGACTTGCTGCGGACGTGTCTACCAAAGCCGATATCAAAATAAGTATCAGTCCGGATGCGGGCGTCAAAGATCAGATTATACCGAGCGGAGCTGACGCCATAGCGATTGGTGCTATGGCGGGGGGGTGCAATTTTGTTTCTGCGTATCCGATGACGCCCTCGACATCCGTGCTTAGCTTTATGGCTAAACACGGGCGTGATTCGGGCATAATCGTCGAGCAGGCCGAGGACGAAATCTCTGCGATAAATATGGCGATTGGCGCATGGTACTGCGGCGCACGAGCAATGGTAACAACGTCGGGAGGGGGTTTTGCCCTGATGGTCGAGGGCGTGAGCTTGGCGGGTATGCTCGAATCGCCTGTGGTCATTAGTTTAGGTCAAAGACCCGCGCCGGCGACGGGATTGCCTACTCGAACCGAGCAGGCTGATATTGAGCTTGCGCTTTACGCGGGCCATGGCGAGTTTCCCAGAATTATTTTTGCGCCTGGCACGCTTGAGCAGGCATTTTATCTTACCGCCCGCGCGTTTAATCTTGCCGACAAATTCCAGATGCCGGTTTTTGTTCTCAGCGACCAGTATCTCGTTGATTCTTATTACAATACCGCTGCCTTTGATGTGTCTAAAGTCAAAGTCGAAAAATACGTTGTCAAAACCGCTACCGATTACAAGCGTTACGAGATAACTCCCGATGGCATATCGCCTCGCGGCATTCCCGGTTTCGGAAAGGGTCTGGTCTGCGTGGATAGCGACGAACACGACGCCGAGGGGCATATAACGGAGGATTTGGGACTTAGAACAAGAATGGTTGATAAGCGACTGCGAAAACTTGAATCTGCCAAAGCGGAAGTTATCGAGCCACAGCTTTATCCAAATTGCAAATACAAGAATCTCGTTGTCTGCTGGGGTTCGACTTATCCTGTTGTCAAAGAAGCGATTGAACTTTTAGGTAAATCCGATACTTCTCTTTTGCATTACAGCCAGATTTATCCGCTGCACCCGCAAACCGCGGATTATCTGTCTAAGGCAAAACGGGTCGTCATCGTCGAGGGCAATGCCACCGCCCAGTTTGCCAAGTTGATAAAATTACACGCGGGCTTCGATATTGAACATAAAATTCTGAAATACAGCGGCCTGCAATTTTCGGTAGAGGAAGTAGCTGTCGCGTTGAAAAAAATCCTGAAGTGAGGTTTTTATGGATACGAATGTTTTCGATATGGGTGAAATTGATATCGCCTGGTGTCCGGGGTGCGGTGATTACGGTATTCTCAACGTGCTCAAAAAAGCCCTTGCCGAGCTTGATATCGCTCCCGAAAAACTTGTTATGGTCTCAGGCATAGGACAGGCGGCCAAGATTCCGCATTACCTGAAGACGAATTTTTTCAACGGCCTCCACGGCCGCGCCCTCCCTCCCGCTACCGCCATTAAAGCGGCCAATCCTTCGATGACCGTTATCGCCGAAAGCGGCGACGGTGATATGTACGGCGAGGGCGGCAATCACTTCATCCACACAATAAGACGAAATCCGGGCATCACAAATATCGTCCACAATAATATGGTTTATGGCCTTACCAAAGGTCAGGCCTCGCCTACAAGCCAGCTCGGTTTCAAGACCCCTGTGCAGGTCGCAGGTGTTACGCTTGAGCCGTTTAACCCGTTGGCTGTTGCGATTGCCCTCGATGCCGGTTTTGTCGCAAGGGCGTTCATTGGTGACGCCGACAAGACCAAAGAAATTCTCAAAAAAGCAATTACGCACAAGGGATATGCCCTTGTCGATATATTCCAGCCCTGCGTCACTTTTAATAAAGTAAACACATGGCAGTGGTTCAAGGAGCATACTTATTATCTTGAAGATTCTTACGACCCGCATGACCGCTCGGCTGCTTTCAAAAGGGCACTCGAAACGGAAAAACTGCCGCTGGGAATTTTTTATATCAATCCCAACAAGAGCGCATTCGAGGATAATGTCGGGATTTATCAGCAGGATAATAGGCCTTTGTTTGAAAGAGAGCCGGATGTGAATCGATTACGAATGCTTATTAGAAAAATCCGGGCCGCCGGCTAATCGCAGGAGTTATGAGTTAATGAAAGAAATGACTGCTAATTCACCAACCGATGCTTCTGCGGCAAAGCCCGAAAAACTAAGGGCATTGTTCGAAGGGCTGTATAAAAAATACAACCGAAAAGAGCTTATCAAGCCCGACCCGCTGCAATTTGTTTACCGATACAGCAACCCCGCGGATATGGAAATCGTCGGACTTCTGTCCGCCTGTCTCGCTTATGGCAGAGTCGAGCAGATTCAGAACGATTTGAATGATTTGCTCGGAAGAATGGGCAGCAGCCCTTATGAATTTGCACTCAATTTTACAAATAAAGACCGTGCATCGCTTGAGGATTTCAAGCACCGTTTCAATACTGGTAACGACATATCCGACCTGCTTACGCTGCTAAAAGACGTGCTTGCGGAACACGGCAGTATCGAGAAGTATTTTATGCTTGGGTTTGATCCCGCCCACGAAAATACAATTTTCGCCCTGATGCGTTTTTGCGATTCGCTTTTGGATAAGCATCGTATGACACATCAGGGGCATCGGTCGAAAGGACTCGCGTTTCTTCTCGCGGGACCCAGCTTAGGCGGGGCGGCCAAACGGCTTAATCTGTTTCTCCGCTGGATGGTTCGCAGCGACGATGTTGACGCGGGCCTTTGGCGCTCGATTGACAAATCGAAGCTGATTGTTCCCGTCGATGTTCATATCGCCCGGCTTTGCAGGATTCTCGGCTTTCACAGTCACAAAAACGTTTCTTTGAAAACCGCCGTCGAAATAACGCGCAATTTTGCCCGTATTTCGCCGGACGACCCCGTAAAATATGATTTCGCTCTTTCACGCATCGGTATTCTCGAAGATTGCACGGGCAAGCGCCGGGAACAGTGTAATATCTGCGAATTGCTGCCGTGGTGCCGCAACAGGAAGGACTGGTAATGACGAAGATTAGACCTGATATCATCGAAAAATACAGTTCAGCCGTAACGCTTTCGGATATGGAAGTTTTTGTGTTCCCGGAGTTATTCTACGCGCTGATTCTGGCCAATATAATGGGCCCGCTTGTCTGGAAATGGCGCGACGAGGACTGCTTCAAAAAACTAAAAGGCAAGGATAGTTTCAAAAAGCTTCTGCGATTACGACAGTTCATAATGGACGAATACGATTTCAACCTCGATTTGGAAACCTGGGGTTTGACGAGTAAAACAAGAGAGCTGGGGCGATTCGCCAAATTCGTTTCTCCAGAAGACGTTGCCAAAAGCAACGGCCTCTTCGGCTACGAGGGCGACAAATATTATTTCGATGTGGATATACGCAAGCATTTCGGCCTGGATAAATACGACACAGACGTTATTCCTTATTGGAAGACCGAAACAGTCGAAGCGATGGAGGCATTTGTTCACAAGCCTAACTACTCCCAAAAAGCAGGCGAGTGCGTCTCGCTGTCTGCGCTTTATGCCGCCGCGGCGTTTATTGTATGCGGCATACCGCTTGAGAATATCTACGCGATACTTACGCCGCTTCATTCGCAGAATTTCATCGACATTCGCGACGGCGTTCTGACCAATAACCGGCGCCTCGTGACAAAGGCGATGTGGTTCAACGGCACTGAAATCTCAGGCAAAGCACAGCGTGCGCTTCGCAACGAAAACGTAACAATCGTTGCCCATCCTTCCGGCTATATTCATTGTTTTTACAAGGAGGCCACGATAAAGCCCGATGTTTACGGGTATTTCGTGAAACAGCTTGGCTCATATTTATCCAGTGAGCTTTCGCTGGTTGTTTTCGCCAACTATCTCAGGAGCAATTCGTCATATCAGAAATACTTCCAGCTTTGCAGGGATTGCCACGGCCACCCGCAATTTTTGAAGGCCGAAATATTGTTTAGCTATGAGCACGGCAGCGACTACCGCATTGCCGATAGCACACACGAAAAACTCCTGGCCGAAGTTGCCGATGAGGATTTTGTCCAATCCGAGATTCCGGGCAGAGCGCGATGTGATTTTATCTGCGATTTTATAACCAACAAGAAAATTGATGTCCGGACCGAAGAGGGTAGGGCGGCGATAACCGGACTCCTTCAGCCGGTTATGCCTGATGTTAAGAAGTTTGTCGATGGGCTTGCTGATTTTGTTCATTGTGACCCGAAACTGCCTTCGCTAGAAAAAGAATATCTGCCCGTCCCGGCCATTGAAATCGGCGTTGACTGGACGCGTGACAAAATTATTGATTACCTGCAAAATCTCCGTTGCCAAAGTATAACCGCCGACCTTGCTTTTTATGCGTACCGTGATATGGAGACCTGTGACTGGACGCCTTTCCTTAAGGCGGTTGTCGAGCGAAACCCTGTTTCACTGGAGATGGCCCGGTCAATGTCGCCCGATGCTGTCTATGGGCTTCTGCAAAAAATGGACGGCGTTTCTATTTACGATGGGCACCGTCTTGCCCAGCCCGATGAGGTCGCGAATTACCGCAGGGGCGACGGCCTCGAAAAGGCATTGCTTCTGGCTAACGTCATTCGCCAAAAATTCCCAAATGAAAATATCGAGATTGCCGTTGCCGGCAATAGTGTTGTCGTGAAAGGAGCAGGCGAATACCGCTTCGATTCATCGAAGGGGTTTAAAAAACAGATTCATATTTCGTCTGCCGGCGAGATTATCGTGTCGGGTTGAGAACCGACGCGGTTATTGAATTAAAAAAAAATATAAAAAAGCGAACTTTTTGTGTTGACACCGGTATTAAATAGGACTATATTAGTCCTATAGTTGTTAATGTTAAGGAAAGTATGGATATTATCAGGCGAAATACGGATTACGCGTTAAGGGCAGCGGTTGAGCTGGCGGGCAGGTTCGGCGGTGAGCCGGTTTCTACTAAAGAAATTGCGGACAGGCAGAAAATACCATATCAGCTTGCCTGCAAGCTTATGCAGCGTCTTCATAAGGCCGGGATTGTAAAAAGCACAATGGGGCCGTCGGGCGGGTTTATACTTTGCAAAAACCCGTCAAAGATTACCGTTCGCCGGTTGGTCGAAATCATTCAGGGGCCTGTCCGGCTCAATAATTGCAAACTTTGCCGTCTCTCTCGTTGCTGCACTATAAGCCCGGAATTAACCCGTCTCCAAGGCAAAATCAACGAATTTCTTGATGGGCTTACTTTGAAGCAGTTAGCGGATACAAACGGGGCCAAAAAGCCGGCAAAAAGCAAACGCGGCGGGAGCAAAAAATGAACGAAAAGAAACGCAATTCGTCTGTTCTGGAAACCTGTCTGGCAAAACCTGCGGTCTTGGCGAAGCTTATTGATTACGCCGATGACTCGGTAGTAAGTAAAACCATAATCGATAAGCCAGTTGGAACAATTACGCTGTTCGCCTTTGACGAGGGACAGGGACTGAGTGAGCATACAGCGCCGTATGATGCGGTTGTACAGGTGCTTGACGACAGGGCGTTATTGACCATCGGAGGCAAACAGATGGCCGTTTCCGCTGGCGAGCTTATTATTATGCCCGCGAATATCCCACACGCTGTTGCCGCCGATGGAAAATTCAAAATGCTGCTTACAATGATTCGGGCATGATGAGGCAATAAAACATTAAAAATAAACCGAAGCGAGATTTAAGGAGATATTTTATGAGCATGTTTTGCTATCAGTGTGAACAGACGGCGAAAGGTGCCGGATGCACCGTTTTAGGGGTTTGCGGCAAAGAACCGACCACGGCTGCTCTTCAGGACCTTTTGGTTTACGCGTTGAAGGACCTTTCACGTTATGCCAATCGCGCAAGACAATTAGGCAGTGTTGATAAAGACGTAAACGTTTTTACCGTCAAGGCGATGTTCAGCACGCTGACAAACGTCGATTTTGACCCCGCACGTTTTCAAGGGTTTTTGAGGGAAGCGGCCTCTATAAAAGAAAGGGCCAAATCACTTTACGAAGCCGCCTGCAAACGTGCGGGCAAAAAGGCAGAACAATTCTCCTGCGAAGTTTTGTGGTGGACTAGTCTTGATAATTTGGATGTGCTGGTTGAAACCGGCGCTCTCGTCGGCGTACAGGATAAAATCAACAAGCTCGGCCCCGATGTCGCCGGCTTGCAGGAGTTGATTGTTTATGGACTCAAAGGGCTTGCCGCGTATGCCGACCATGCCCAGATTCTTGGAAAAGAAGATGATACGGTTTATGCGTTTATTCACAAAACACTCGACCGGCTTACCCAAAAGCCGACCGATATTGGCGAGCTTCTCCAGACCGCTCTCGCTGTCGGGGAAGTTAATCTCAAGGCGATGGAATTGCTCGACGCTGGTAATACGGACACATATGGTCATCCGGAGCCGACACAGGTCCGCATTACCCCGGTAAAAGGCAAGTGCATCGTCGTATCAGGCCACGACCTCAAAGATCTCGAAGAACTGCTCAAACAAACTCAGGGTAAAGGCGTCAATGTTTACACGCACGGTGAGATGCTGCCCTGCAACGCTTATCCGGGTCTGAAAAAATACCAGCACCTCGTCGGTAATTATGGCGGCGCATGGCAGGACCAGCGAAATGAATTCGATGCTTTTCCCGGCGCAATCCTGATGACTACCAACTGCCTGCAAAAACCAAAAGACAGCTACAAATCGAGAATCTTTACCTCCGGCGTTGTCGGCTGGGCGGGCGTTACTCATATCTCAAATGGAGATTTCACCCCAGTCATCAAAGCCGCCCTGGCCGCACCGGGATTTACAGAAGATGCTCCTGCTAAATCCATAACAATCGGCTTTGCCCGAAATACCGTTATGAGTGTTGCCGGCAAGGTAATCGATGCGGTAAAAGCGGGCAAAATCAGGCACTTCTTCCTCATCGGTGGCTGCGACGGCGCAAAACCGGGAAGAAACTACTTCACTGAATTCGCTCAAAAAGTCCCCAATGACTGCATCATCCTCACGCTGGCCTGCGGCAAGTATCGGTTCAACAAACTCGATTTCGGCGCAATCGACGGCATACCTCGCCTGCTCGATTGCGGCCAGTGCAACGACGCTTACTCCGCTATTCAAATAGCTGTCGCCCTGGCAGGGGCCTTCAAATGCGGCGTAAACGACCTGCCGTTGTCATTTGTCTTGTCCTGGTACGAGCAGAAGGCGGTTGTAATCCTCCTGACGCTGCTGCACCTGGGCATAAAGAATATCAAGCTTGGCCCGTCGCTGCCCGCGTTTGTCAGTCCGGCTGCCCTTAATGTCCTTGTTGAAAAGTTCAATATAGCCCCCGTTGGTTCTGTGGATGAGGATTTGACGACGATACTGGCAGCAAAATAAAGGAGGCACTATGGCCTTGCGGAATATAATTGTTATCGACGAAGAAAAATGCAACGGCTGCGGGCTTTGTGCCGGGGCCTGCGCGGAAGGCGCAATAAAGATAATCAACGGCAAAGCAAAATTAGTCAGCGAAACCTATTGCGACGGCCTTGGCGCCTGTATTGGCCACTGTCCGGAAAACGCGATTACTATTAAGCAGCGGGAAGCCAAACCCTTTGATGAGGAAGCGACAAAAGAGCATCTGCAGCAAATGGAACAGCAACAGCAACCGGCGCCGTTTATGTGCCCCGGAATGGCGTCTGCGCAATTGCGAGATACCGCCGAAAAATCGGATTCGGCGTCGGGTGATGTCTCTTCGCAACTTACACACTGGCCTGTTCAGCTTAAACTTGTCTCCGCGCACGCACCTTATTTCGTAGATGCCCGACTGCTGCTTGTGGCTGATTGTGTCCCATTTGCGGCGGGTGATTTCCACAGCAGATTTCTCAGGGGCCACAGTATTGTAGTAGGATGTCCCAAACTTGATGATGCCCGTTTCTACATTGATAAGCTTGCTGATATTTTGCGGGCCAACAAACTCAAGTCGCTGGGCGTAGTACATATGGAAGTGCCTTGTTGTCATGGTCTGACTCGAATCGCACAAGAGGCATTGGCAAAGGCCGGGGTGAAAATGACATTCGAGGATGTTACGATAGACCTTAATGGTAGTGTGAGCAAGGTTGAACAAATATCGGTTAATTGATCGGCTTTGGCCGGAGGTGATATATGGCGGATTTTATTAAATCAATAGCGATTGGTTTCTGGAATACAGTTCTTGAGATGTCGCCGTATTTGTTGTTCGGTTTCTTTATGGCGGGATTGCTTGGTGTCCTTGTATCGAAGCAGCTTGTTGAAAAACATCTTGGCGGCAGGGGGCTTTGGCCGGTGGTCAAGGCGTCTCTTTTTGGTGTGCCTCTGCCTTTGTGCTCGTGCAGCGTCATCCCTGTAACAATGTCGCTTCGCAAACACGGCGCAAGCAGGGGGGCGGCTGTGTCATTTTTGCTCTCCACTCCGCAGACGGGCGTTGACAGCATTTTTGTTACGTATGCCTTGCTTGGCCCGGTTTTCGCTATATTCAGGCCGATAGCGGCGTTTGTTACCGGTATAGTCGGCGGCGTGATGGTCAATCTTTTCGGAGATTCTCTCGAAAACGGCTCACAACAAAATCAGAGTTGCGAGGACGAATGTTGTTCCAGCGGGCACAAAACTAATCCTGTTACGCGGATATTCAAGTATGGCTTTATCACGCTGCCCCGCGATATCGGCAGGGCGATGCTGCTTGGCCTGGTTGTTGCTGCCTTTATTTCTGCCCTCGTACCTGACGGCTTTTTTGCGGACAAGCTCGGAACCGGCATTTTCCCGATGTTTGTAATGATGCTTTTTGGAATACCGATGTATGTTTGCGCAACCGCTTCTGTCCCGATAGCGGCCGCACTGATGATGAAGGGCTTGAGTCCGGGGGCTGCTTTGGTTTTCCTTATGACGGGGCCCGCTACCAACGCCGCGTCTTTTGTTACCATTTGGAAAATTATGGGCAGGGCTACAGCAATTACTTACATCGCTGCCGTTGCCGGATGCGCATTGCTAAGCGGCATAGTTCTCGACTATATTATCGGTAGTGTTACGCTCGCGCACACTGCTCATCACGGCTGGATGATGCCGCGGAATATTGAGTATATTTCAGCAGTTGTGCTTTTTATTGTGCTGACGTTTGCTATAATCCATAAACCCAAAGAATAAAGGATTAACGTATAAGATTTTTTACGGAGATAAATACAATGGCAAAGACAAGTCTGCCGCACGCCGGCCACAACAAACACCTTTGTTATTTGAACAACCTTGGCTATCAAATAAGCAATCCAAAGGAATACAAGGCCCTTGTAAAGAACGCTAAATTTGTATGCAAAATATGCGGCAGGGTTGCTGCCAGCGATAAAAATCTGTGCAAACCTGTAGTTCTCTAACAACGGTCCTATAAACCGACGTCAGGGTAATTGGGTTTAATTGCAGCATTGGCGTTTCTGTGACAGTTTCTGTCAGTCATCGCGCCAAAAGACCAGCCCAGCTTAAGTAGTATTACGCCCCCAAAACAGGGTTTTCCTTATTACATTCTACGGCTGTTGCGCCGATATTTCCAAAAGGTCTTTTCTTATGTCTGTTTATTGGGGGTTTCATTTAAGGATGCGCGATTTAAAACCAGTTCTTCTTTTGGAAGATGACAGTGTTGATGCAATGACCGTTAAGAGGGCGTTGAAAGACCTTGACGTCAAAAATCCTCTTGTCAATGTGTTCAATGGCGAACAGGCGCTGGAGTATTTGCAGAATAGCGACAACGCCGAGCCCTGTGTGATTCTTCTTGACCTGAATATGCCCAAAATGAACGGCATTGAATTCCTTAAGATTGCAAAATCAGACCCAAGATTGAAATGTGTCCCGGTTGTTGCTCTTACCACTTCCAAGACCGACAAGGATAAACTCGAATGTTTTGACAATGGTGTTGCCGGCTACATAGTTAAACCGGTCGATTACAATGGATTTCTCGATGCGATGAAGATACTCAACCTTTACTGGACACTCAGCGAATCATCTTGCAACCTGGTTGAAAAGCAGGATGTTGAACCCCAAAAAACTGTCTGCTCCTAACAGGCAAATCGCCGGGTCCTATAATTGTTTGGGGCCTTTCAACTGTTGATATGGCCTTGTCCGCCTCCCAAAAGAATGGTTTTTCTCCTCAAACCAGCCGTATTTTGTGCCGATAATTCTACCAGGTTTTATGCGCTACTAATTAATTACGCAAAGGGGGCAACGATGAGGAATCTCAGATCGATACTGCTTGTCGAAGACGATAACGTAGATGCCATGACAGTTAAGCGAGCTTTCGGTGAGCTTAAGATTGTTAACGAGCTTGTCAGGGCAGTCAATGGTGAAGCGGCGTTAAACTATCTAAGAGGGCATCTCAACGAGAAGCCCTGTGTCATTTTGCTCGATTTGAATATGCCTAAAATGAACGGCATAGAATTCCTCAGGGTCATGAAAGTTGATGACGAACTGCGACAAATACCCGTAGTTGTCCTGACGACCTCAAAAGACGACCGCGATAAAATGAAAAGTTTCAAATCACATGTTGCCGGCTATATAGTAAAACCGGCGGACTACAGGGTATTCGTCGAAGCGATAAAAATTTTCGATTCATACTGGACACTCAGTGAACTGCCCGACAGCGTTCCTGAAGATACCGCTCTTGAGCTTCAAAAAACCGACTGCACCGGAACCGGCAGTTAAAAAATAAACATATAGATACCGTCGCTCATTTCGCCGCCGGTCAATTCTTGCGGTATTGATTCCCCCGGTAACTCACAAAAGAAACTTAATATATCTAACCGCAGCAACTCATTGCGCCCGGCCAGATTCGAACTGACGACCTCCGGTTTAGGAAACCGGCGCTCTATCCAACTGAGCTACGAGCGCGACCGCTCTTATTATAGGGGAAAACAAGTTTTTTTGAAGAAGAAAAAGTTGCATGTGGTATGTTTCAGGTAAAATGAAAGAAGCTGGCTTTAATACAGGTTTCTTTTGGTTGTTGCGTTGCCTGCCGCTAATAAATTATAGCGGTTGCTTCTTCAATTTTGCGGACGACCTCGGAAACGTCCGCGGGCATCGAAACATACCCGTCAAACCCTTTATTCAGCAATGCCGCCGCTTCGCCGCTTGCCAGGTGATTTACAAGAGCGATTATCCTTATGGTCTGCAACTCTTCGTCCGACCGGATATTCCTGCATATAGCCTCTGCGTCGATGTCCGTTGCCAGCAGGTTCACAAGCAAAACGTGCGGCTCGAATCTTTGGACCGCAGTTCCCGTCTCAAAGTTGTTTTTCGCAATGCTCACTTCGTAGTCCGATTTGGCCTTTAGCGTCTCCGCCAGTTTTGATGCTGACTCTACGTTGCTATCGACTATAACAACCCGCATTTTGCCGACGGGAACCGCCGGCACCGGCATATTATTCTGCTTCATAAACCGAATCAGCTCGTTGACCGGTATCCGCCGGTCTTTGCTTCCCGGTATCCTGTAGCCCTTCAACTGCCCGCTGTCGAACCATTTGGACACTGTTCTCGGCGCGACGTTGCAAATCTTCGCTACATCACCTGTAGTTAATACATTCTTGCCTTTTGCCATTTTTGTACTCCTCTTAAGGAGTGGTTTTTTGCCACTTGCACGTGATTTATCGGCTTTACCATGTATGCCGTTTAGGACAACCACCCCATTTCCAAGCCATATTACTGATATTGGCCTTCGCCTCTATTTATACGTCCCATAAGCCGCGGCGGGCGGAAAGTATTTGGCAAATTTGGGTCTGAACGGTAGAATCCGTTTTTTCGTATAATTTGTATTTAATGCTGTAAGGAGCCATGTATGCGTATATTTTTGTCCCGTCCTGATATTACTGAAAGGGAAATTCAAGCCGTAACCGATGTGCTCAAAAGCCCTAACCTTTCGCTTGGCCCGAAACTGGGCGAATTTGAGCAGGCTTTCGCTAAATATATAGGCAAAAAGCGAGCCGTGGCCGTAAACAGCGGCACAAGCGGCCTGTATCTGTGTATGCTCGCCCTCGGTATCGGGCCGGGCGACGAGGTAATCACAACGCCGTTTACCTTTATCTCCACCTCGAACGTTGTCCTGATGGTGGGCGCCAAACCCGTCTTTGTTGATATTGACCCCGTAACTTTGAACATCGACCCGGATAAAATTGAACAAAAGATAACAAAAAAAACAAAGGCGATCATTCCCATTGAGGCCTTTGGTAGTACCGCTGGCTTCGATAAGCTTCGCCGGATTGCAGACAAGCACAAACTCGCCTTTGTCGAGGACAGTTGCGAGGCCCTCGGTTCTGCGTTAAACGGCAAAAAAGCAGGTACTTTCGGCGATATTTGCGTCTTCGCGTTTTATCCTAATAAGCAAATCACCACCGGCGAGGGCGGCATAATTCTCACCGACGATGATAAACTTGCGGATATGTGCGTTTCGCTGCGCAATCAGGGCAGGGCGGCGGGTGGTAGCTGGCTCAGCCATGTGCGACTGGGCTATAACTATCGCCTTAGTGATATCAATTGTGCCCTCGGTATTGTTCAGCTTTCGAGAATCGAGGAAATCAAACGCAAACGCAAACAGGTTGCCAAATGGTATCAGGAAAACCTTGCAGGCGATGACCGCCTGGTTGTGCCGACCGAACCCGCCGGCTGTGATACCAATTGGTTTGTTTTTGTTGTTCGCCTTGCAGACAGGTTTACTCGCCAGAATCGAGAGAAGGTTTTACAGACGATGCGCGACGCCGGTATACAGGTCAGCAACTATTTTACGCCTGTTCATCTCCAGGCGTTTATGGTTGAGCGATTTGGCTTCAAGCCGGGAGATTTCCCTGTTACCGAGAAAATCGCCGAAAGGACCATCGCGTTGCCTTTCTACAATAATCTAAGCAAAGACGAAGTTGGTATTGTCTGTGATGAGCTTCGCCGGGCTATCGACAAGCTTTAAAAACATCTTTTTATGCGCATAAAAAAACGCCGTCGGGCATTTACCCGCCGGCGTTTTTGTATTTAGAGAAGATGCGTATTACTTGGGCAACTGGTCCTCAGTCATCTCGCGCACCGTCAGGTCCGCGTAGATAACGCGATATTTCTCGCTGCCTTGGGGCCGATACCAGAATATCGGCGTATCGGTGGTATTGATTTTCACGCCGTTACCCGCATATCGCCAATTGCTCTCCTTGGGTAATTTTGGCACGAAAAGCAGTGCATGGAACATTTGCTGCGTATCAGCGTTGCTCCACTTGAAGTCTTTATCTTTAAATTTGCCTTCGCGGGCCATGTCTACGAAAATTTTAGCAATCTGAGGTCCCACTACAATCGGCGGGAAAGTTCCATCCACTGTCATGTTTGACCACCATCGGAGCCAGGCGATAAATGTTTCCTCCGTCTCTGCGGTGCCGTCGCTTGTAAGCTCTAAACTGCTCATTTTGTAACCCGCCGGCGGCGTCAAACTGAACAGTGAATCATCCAATACCTCATCGAACTTGATGTTTTTGATTATCTTGTTCATTCCGGGAGCGCTTGCGTATTTCTGCTCCACTTGTACAAGGTCACTGGTTTTTGCATCTATCCAGACCGTCGTTGTGAGGTCGCCTTGCTTTACTCTGTATCCACGGCAGACGATGCCGTCTATTTCCTTCGGGTCGATGGTCTCATCTGCCTTTGTCGGCAGGTTTTTCATTGCTTCGAAAGATGCAAAAACTCCCTGTGTACCGGTCTTGCCCAGGTCTTTCATTTCGCCGAAGGTGCATACCCTGAGCCCGGGCACGATTGATATCATCTTGCCATTTGTGAAATCTAAAATACAGATATAACCGTCAACAGTCGATGTCCGAAGGTGACCGGGTTCCTTATAAGCTATGTCTGTTTTTACCGTCTCACCGTTTCCCTCATTTGTTTGCGTTATCACGGTGTAAACAACGGTACGGGCGTTTTTTATCTCCTGCACGATTTGGGCATAGGCATTCGTTCCAGTCAGGAACTGAACGCATACCAGGCCTGCGATAACAATGACGGCAGCCGCCGCCAATTTTGTTATTCTGCTCTTCATAATAATTCTCCATATATTCGCATGGCTTGCGCCAGTTTGCTTCTGTTTAATTTCCTTAAAAGCATCGAGCACTTCGTTGAGCACCTTTCTGTCGCTCTGCGTGTCTGTGCTGATACTAGCGTTTTTGATTAACGTCTCTGTTTTATCTGTCGGTCTCATTTTTCACCTCACCGTTTAATAATGACCGCAGTTTATCCAGTCCATAGCGATATCTGCTTTGGACTGTGTTAATTGATAAACTCTGTGATTTGGCAATAGCTTCAAACGTCATTTCGCCGTAGAGGTGAAGGGTAATCACCTCTCGCTGCTGATATGGCAAAACCGCCATTGTATTTTTGACCCGCGTAAACTCTTCGGTTGTGATGAGCCATTGTTCCGGCCTTTGGCAATCATCGTCTAAACTGTTAATCTGTTCAGGCTGAGCAACGGCCTGTCTTACCTGCTCATAGTTGATATTGCGAGCGCGATTAACGACGCTTGTTACCAGATAGCCCTTGAGATTACCAGTTACTCTCAATCTGTCTGCGGCCTGTGCAAAGCTGATAAAGACATCGTGCACTATGTCTTCCGCCAGCGCGGTTCGGGTCAGCAGGGCAGCGGCAACCCTTAACAGGTCGCACTTGTACTTTTCGTAGATGCGTGCAAGTGCCTCCTTGTTGCCTGACTTAAACTTCCATATCAGCAGCATATCTTCTATCATACGGTTCTTTCGGCTTACTCTTGAATGAGCGCTCTTCACTAATAATACAATAATCCTGCCAATTTTAGTTTATACAATGTTAAAAATTATTTTCCTGTTACTTTGGGTGGTTGGCGCAAAAAAAACGCCGCCAGACGTCGAATCCGACGGCGTTTTTGTATAAAGATACGTATTATTTGGGTAACTGGTCCTCAGCTATCTCGCGCACTGTCAGGTCCGCATATATGACGCGATACATCTGGCTGCCAGCCGGACGATACCAGAATATCGGCGTATCTGGGGTATTTATCTTCACGCCGTTGCCGGCATACCGCCAGCTCTCCCTGGGCATGCGGGCTACGAAAAGCAATGCATTGAACATCTTGCTGGTATCGACCTTGTCCCAGGCAGAGCCCTTGAGTTTGCCTTGTTTGGCCATTTCCATACAGACCTTGGCGAGCTCTGGCCCGGCCACCATCGGAGGGAAGGTCTCATCGGTATTTCCATTGGCCCACCATCCCAAGAAGGCGACAAACATTTCTTCCGTCTGGAGAGCATCATCGGCTTTCATCTCAGTGCCGAATTGCTTATACCCAGCGGGCGGGGTCAGACTGAACAGTGAATCCTCCAGTTCGACATCGAACTTGATATTCTTCAATATTGTGTTCATGCCTGGGGAATTGGCATATTTGTGCTCCACCTGCACAAGATCGCCGGTCTTTGCATCCAGCCAGATAATCGAGGTCAGGTCACCCTGTGTCACTCTGTATCCATCGCAGTCGATGCCGTCAATCTCTTTTGCTCCGAGGTTTTCATCTGCCTTGGCCGGCAGGGCCTTCATCGCCTTGAGGGAGGAGATAAGAGACCACAGGACACTGGGCTTATCGGAGCTAAAGTCAGCGATGCTGTATCCCCCCTGCGGCACGATGGACATCATCTTGCCGCTGTTGACATCCGCTATCGCAACGTAACCGTCGATAGTCGTCGTCCGAAGGAAACCAGGTTCCTTGTATGCCACATCAACCTTAATTGTTTCACCAGTGCCGTTGTTGGCTTGCTTTATGACCGTGTATACCACGGTGCGGGCGTTTCGAAGCTCCTGAACGACGTGGGCATAAGCGTTCGTTCCAGTCAGAAACTGAACGCACACCAGACCTGCTATGACAATGACGGCAGCCGCCGCCAATTTTGTTGTTCTGCTTTTCATAATAATTCTCCATATATTCGCCTTCTCACAAGGCGTTGGGATTCCTGTTTGTTCGTGTGCCTTCAGTGCGTCGTCTAAAATCTGCTTTCGCAATTCGGCACCGGCTGAAAAGTTCATTTTCTTTACTGAACTTTCTATTTTTTCTGACGGTCTCATTTTTTCACCTCATCATTTAACATTGACCGCAGTTTGTCTAATCCGTATCGATACCGGCCCGCAACTGTGTTGATGGATACATCCTGCAATTTTGCTATTTCCCTGAATTTCATCCCGCCTTTCAAATGGAGGACCACCGTTTCACGTTGCTCGTATGGCAGTTCTGCGAGAGCTTTGTTCAACTGTTGTGATACCTCGTTGCTTATGACTATTTGTTCAGGGCAGTCCGACTCACCAATCAAAGCATCTTCTTTTAATTCGACCGGCTGATGTCCGGCCCTGCGAATTTGGTCGCGTGCCTGGTTTACTACGCAAGTTGTCAAATAGCTCTTAAGGTTTCCCTGTTGACCGAAACCCTGCCATGAGGCCGCGAATCGGACAAATACGTCGTGCACGATGTCTTGGGCCGTATTGAAGTCGTTGGCAAACCCCACCGCCAAAGTCAGCAGATAGTCGAGATACTTCTCGTATATGCGGCAAAGCGCCTCTGAGCTACCTTGCCTGAAACGCCATTTCAAAATTTCATCTTCTATCATCTGGTTCCGGTCTAAACCTTTTTAACGGCCGCCATTCACTAATAACACGATTGCACGTTGTGTTTTAGTATAGGGAAAACAAAATTTTTAGGAAGCGCATAAAAAAAACGCCGCCGAGTGTTTAGCCCGACGGCGTGTATGGTTTTGTGTTTCCCTTGGTTATTTAACCTGGTAATCCTTGGCAGGTATCACCGAGTTGACAAGACCGTCCAGTTCTTCTTTAGTTAACTGCCCGTTTACCGCGATTATCAGGGCCGTCCCCGAAGGGGTCTCAATGATATAGCCGCTGCGGTTTGCTGCCGGTTCGATACCGCAGCTGCGAATCGTCAGGTCCGTCCACCAGGCCACCGGGCCCGCATCTACCCATAACTTGTAACCATTCGGGTAAACGGTTTTCTGTATCGTTTTTCCGGCCGCTTCTACCTGTTTGGTTATCGAGGCAAAATAATTGTTGTGTGTTTCGGACTGGGCAAGTATTACATCTCGTTTGTCCTGTGCCTTGTATATAATCACGAACATCCGTTTCGGTGCGCTCATCGTGTCAAGCACGTCCACAATAATCCGCTGCTGGGTCCAGTTCGGGTCAGTCGCGAATATATGCGTCTCAAACGAGGCCCGTTCTGCCATATCCCGCACGGAAATATTCGGGATCGCAACATCAGAGGCCACAGTAACAGGGCTGGGTGTTTGACCGGCCAGCTCTTTGTTGCTCAGCTCGCCGAGGTTCCAAGAGAACTCCGGTTTCTCAACCGACTCGCTTAGTATCCTTCGTATGATAATTTGCGGCTTTCCGTTGGTGATATATTCGATCTCTGCGACAATTTCGTCGCTCTGCCGGACCTTGAACAGGTAATACGTGTTCGACTGCTCTCCCATTACGCCGGTATAGCCCGCCTTATATACGGTTACTTTTGTTCCGTCTGCCAGAACGTCGTTTGTAACCGACTGCACCGGCTGCCGAAGACATTTTTCATCGAGGCACTGCTGAACCCCCGCCGTCAAACCCAGGAATTCAGCCGGATTTTCCGGTGCCTTGAAATTCGCCGCAATGGCTTCACTCTTCACTTTTATCGTTCCGTTATTCATCGACTCGGACTGATATACGAAGCTGCCGTCGTAGGAGTTGGCGAAGATAATGTTGCCGTCTGTTTCCATAACACGCGAGAAACGTCCCGTTGCAGCGTCATACCACGACTCGTCCTGGATTATATAGGCCTGCTGCGCACCTTCAGAGATTTTAATCCGGTTCGTCTCGGGCCACCCGTTGGCCTTTAGCGAAGATATCGGAAGCCAGCTTACCATCCATTGACTAAAAATTTCGTGATTTATTTTGTTGACTTCTTCAGCGGATTTCTTTGTATCGCCCAGTTTCTCGATAAGTTCCGCCCCTTTGTTTGTGGTCGGATAAACCGTAATCTCACTGACTAAATGCACAATCCCGGTCTTGGCAAACAGCGCCTTTTCCGCTGCTTGTGCCTTTGCCAGCAATTCCAGAGACGTCATTGGTGTTGTTACGTCTCTCTCGAACATTTTCCAGCTTACAAGTCCCACGATGGCTATTACTGCTGCCGCCGCTACTAATCTCATTGGTCTGTTTTGCATAATCGTTCTCCAAACCCCGGTTTGACGGGATTGTCTTTCCTGTTGCCATTGGCGTCGTGCAAAAGCAGCCAGCAGTTCCTGTTCCAGCTTATCACGGTGACGGTGATCCGGTTTGTCGTCGAATGTTATCTTGCTCATAAGTTCTTCAAACTTTCTTTCATTAGTATTCATATTGTCACCTCCTGCCCCTCAAGTTGGGTCGAAGAGATATGCTTTCGCAGTTTTTCGATTGCCCGCGATAACTGGCTGCGGACAGTGCTTGCGCTTGTGCCTACTACCTCGGCGATTTCCTCTGTTTTCATGTTTTCAAAAAAACGCATTGTGACGATAGCTTGTTCTTCCGGCTTTAGTGTGAGCAACGCCTTCTTGATGACGGCCTGATTACCCTGCGACTCGTCAGCCGCAGTGCCCTCATCGACGCTGTTTTTACTTGACCCCCACCGTACCCAGGTCAGTATCGCGCTTCGGCGGGTGGTCTTTCTAATGTGTTCATTGATGGCATTGGTCGCTATCCGGTAAAGCCAGTTCCGGAATTGCTTCTCATTGCCGTCAAATGTCTGGAAGTTCTCCACCATTTTCAGGAAAACCTCCGATGTGATGTCCTCTGCCGTGGTTCTCTCAAAGAGCCGGTGTGCACAATACCTGAATATCGCATCGTAGTGACGTAAATATAACCTTGTGAAGGCCCCGGGGTCACTTTTCGACTGCGTCATCGGGTCCGGCTCGAAGGCAAAACCACTAAGTTCGCTTATGCCCATCATTCTGCTCTCCAAATCGAATTGTAAATTTCTTGCTATCATCACGATTATAAATGCGCGGCTGCCTAAAACGCGGCAGTAAATCTTTTGAAATTTAATGGTTTTTGGAAAAGTAGGGGCGTAAGTGCTTACATGGAAAGGGGTTATAACTGTGATTCGAGGTCGATTATTTTCGCTGCCGGTATCCGTCTTTTTATGATTTCACCTGCCAAATTAACCCATTTGCTGCATTTATCCAAAACAACACTGTCGCTGCTTGCGACGATTTTTTCGCCTTTTACCAGCGCTGCGTCCGGGCTTGTAACAAGGTCTATTTCCCATTTCCAGTTGCTCTTTTCCGCAAGTTCACGAAGAAGAGTTTTTAATCGCCCGCTGTTTGAAACCGGACTGTCCAACAGCCATAATGCCTCGCTGATGCCGGTTTGTTGCAGAAATCCGCCTATAAGTTCGATGGCTGGTTGCGTTTCACTAACCCTGCGATATGTCCCGTGAATGCTCGCCAAATCCCTGCAGCACCCGTCTTGCCCCCTGAAAATCAGCCCGCCGCTCATCGCCGCTTCAATCGTTATTAAAACATTATATCCGTCAATCGCGATTACTTGCCCCGCAATCTTGCCGATTTCAAGTTGTCGGCTCTTGCGATTTGCCCTCTGCTCATCTGAACACGAGCTTCGCATCACCGCTAATCGCTGTCTTTCGGTCAGCGTGAATCGGTCGCCCACAAGCTTCAGCGAACTTTTTTCAGCGTACCCCTTGTTCAGCAAAAGCGAATAATCCGCAACCGCACATCGAATATCGGGTATCCTGTCAGACGCAAACAGCGTTGCGTCGGAAGGGTGCTGTCCCCTGTGGATCCGCTTGTCAGGCATACGCACAACTCTTGTTATATGCTAATCCCGCTTTTATTGTTTTGATTTATCCGCCTGCAGTTGTTTGGCTTTTTCGTAGCACAAATTCGCATTCTTCGTATCGCCGATTGTCGAATAGAGCTGTCCAAGATGCGAATATGTCTGGGCCGAGTCGCCTTTTTCAGCCAGCTCGGCCCGCAGCAGCTTTATCGCGTCGTCGAAATTTCTCGATGCTTCTTTAGCGTTGCCAATCCTTTTCAAAATAATCCCAAGGTTATAATGCAGCATAGCGAGGGTGGGTTTGCTTGCCTGCAGGTCGTTTTCTGCCAGCACCAAACGCAGTGTATCTGCCGCCTCGACTGATTTGCCGTGGTCAGCCAAAATCAGCGAGATTGAATATAACGCCTTTGCCGAAAACGCCGGGCAAATTTGAATAACCATACGATATTTATTGACGGCCTTTTCCCATCTGCCGGCTGAATTCAATTCTTCCGCCTGTTTTATGTATTTCTCTGCCATTATTAACGCTGATGTCTGACGGACGGCGGGAGCCAAAAGATTCTCAACTGGGGCATAATCATCGTCGAGAACAATCCAGTTTGCATTTTTCCGGAATGTGGCCAGGTCATTTTCATCTCGTATTATTAACTGTGCGTCCGCAAGGTTTTCCTCTGTATTCAGGTTCTCAAGATTAACCGGCCTTTTACTTGCTATCACTATGAAATTAGCCGGCAAATCATAAGAAACTGACATCGTTACCACGTAAACGTATGGAAAGGTCTCCTTCACTGTGGCGACGAAACTGGCGATGAATTTGCCGCCGTTGCGCATATCAATCAGGTTCGCAATATACACGCCGTCTGCCGCTAATATATCGAAAATCTTTTTATTAAACTGCCGCGTTATTAATTGAAAAGGCACTGACAAATCGTTAAACGCGTCCATATATATAAAATCATATTGCGGTATCCGTTCACCCCGGCGTTTCTTTTCCAGCAATTCGTCAATATAGTTCCGGCCGTCAAGGTTAATCGTGCGAATAGGCGTATCTCTCGGCAGGCCGAAGGCCTGTATTGCCGTTTTGGTTACCGCCGGGTCTATTTCCGCCACGTCCACGCTGCTGCCGGGCCATAAGTCCAGGATATATCGCGGGAAAACATATCCGCCGCCTCCTATCGACAGCGTACAAAGTTTTTCTTTCCCGGCTGCGGCCCTGCGGGTTACCGCCCCGTAAACACGAACATAGAAAAACCGCAAGTCGCGAATTTTGCCCATTATTATCTGGCTGTGGCTTTTCATGTTGTCCTGGACAAACTGTCGCTCATCCGGCTGTTTACTCAGTTGTTGAACCGCTACATAACTGTATTGGCTCTCGGTTTCATACAGCATATTCGGCTCTCGCGCCTGTCTCAGTGACATTGCCGAGCCGATATATTGTGCCTGTTTCAAATTTATTGTTCCTGCTGCCGCCAGAAAAACAACTGTAACGGCATACATATACATCCACACGGCTCTCGGCTGGTATATCAGGGCGATTACCAGCAGGATTCCCGCTGTTACCCACAGCGTGTTGACCGTCCCGATTGTCCCGATAAGCCAGAAACCCGCCAGAAATGTTCCCAGTATGCTCCCGGCCGCGCCAAGCGCATACATCCTGCCAACTGTTCGCCCGCTGTGTTGCTTTGACTCAAGGGACATCTTTATTGCCACGGGACTGATGGCCCCAATAAGCGTCGATGGAATGAAAAACACAATCGCTATATGACACAGCACT
>CAIODZ010000026.1 GCA_903857265.1 uncultured Phycisphaerales bacterium | reverse complement strand
TCTTAAACAACTACCAAAAACAAGGTGCGTGAGTATATCAATCCGGCTGTAAATTTCAAGAATTATCTCATAGCGGGAAATCGGCTGGGGATTAGTTGAAATGGGTGGCAAACTTATGGTATTATTAGCCCATCTTAACATCATTAGGAGAAGTCAAATGAGTGTTCTTTCGTCGATTGGCAATACGCCGATGGTTGAGCTGAGCCGGCTGAACCCGAATCCGAAGGTGCGTCTTTTGGCCAAAATGGAGGGCAATAACCCCGCCGGGTCTATTAAGGACCGCACCGCCCTTTATATGATTACAAAAGCAGAGGAGGATGGCTCGCTGACCAAAGATAAAATCATTCTTGAGCCGACCTCCGGAAATACGGGTATCGCGTTGGCGATGATTGGGGCAGCCAAAGGTTATCGCGTCAAACTTACCCTGCCCGCCTGCGTGAGCAGCGAAAGACGGCACATACTGGAGGCATTCGGGGCGGAAGTGATAATGACGCCCGCAAATGAGGGAACCGACGGCGCGATTCGTATGGCGCACAAAATTATCGAACAGGAGCCGGGCAAATATTTTATGCCCAACCAGTTCACCAACCCGAATAATCCTCTTGCCCATTATGAAACGACCGGGCCGGAGATTTTCAAACAGGCCGATGGGAAGGTTGATTACTTCGTTACGGGGATGGGAACAACCGGAACGCTTATGGGAACGGGAAAATTCCTGCGCGAGAAAAACAAGAACGTCAAAATTATCGGCATTGAGCCGACGCCCCACCACACAATCCAGGGGCTGAAGAATATGACCGAGTCGATTGTGCCCGCGATTTATAAGCGCGACAAGCTCGATGACGTTATGATTATGGAAGATGATGAGGCATACGAAATGACCCGGCGATTGGCGGCCGAGGAAGGAATATTTGCGGGGATATCGAGTGGCGCAGCAGTCGCGGGGGCGACCCGAATTGCAAAGGATATGAAATCGGGCACGGTGGTTACGATTATTTGCGACCGCGGCGACAGGTATTTAAGCACGATGCTATTCCGCGCCGCCTGCGCGAAGTGCCCGCCGTAGGTCGAAGGGTTTTTAACCACTCCCTAAGGGATGCCTCCCGGAAGGGATGGCCAAGCCATTACGGCAGAATTTCACGGATTAGCACGGATTTTTTGGCCACAAAAACGTGCAAAAAAGGATTAATAAATGAGAAGCGTTTGTTGATAACTGCTTAATAATAATGGAGTTACGTCGTTTTTTTATGTACCCATGGCCGCATTAAAAAAACAGTAACAGCCCCCTCTATTCTCTGCTATTGTTTCAATCCTTACCCTTGACTACTACCTGCAAAAGGGTATAATGATAATCACCTTTGCTGGGAGGCAAAAGGCAATATTGAAATTTACAGAAAGGAGAAGGAAAAATGTTCGCATCATTCCGAAATGCAAGTTTTGCTGCAAGTTTTATGAGTTTTGAAAATATTGCAAAATCAGCCAGGAAATTAGCAAGTTGGGGATTAGGAGCAATTATAGGGATTATGCCTTCCGCAGCTAACGCAGAATACATGGGCATAAGCTCTGTTCCCGAAACATCCCAAGTTCAGCCGGGACAAGTGTATAAATTGAGGATTGTTGCTGATTCTACTACTGTTCCGAGTGATACGATTATGGCTGCTTCCTGGAGTGTTTATGTCCCTACAGGAGTAACTATAACCGGAGCAGAACTTCCCAGCCAAGATAATCCAGGCACAAATCCAAATGATTTCTTTTACGGAGTACCAATGAAGCAAAATATGAACTTTGTTGATTCTTCAGTGGATTCGTCTGGCAAATTAACTGATAATGCTCGAGGAGGTGTTGTTGGCTATGGATCACAAAACCGAATAGGAGACTTAGGGTGGTATTATTTCGCTGTTGCCCCAAGCTTAATAGGACAAACATTAAGCTTTGGCATAAGTGATGTTTATTTTGTTAATACTGCCTTCCGCAACGTATCTTTTAATATCACAAACTCCCAATTCACAGTAACCCCGGAGCCGGCAACATTATTGCTTCTCACCCTCGGCGGCCTGTTCCTGCGAAAACGAAAAGCGTAAACCGAATTTAGAATTAAGAATGTAGAATTGCGAATCGGCTGTGGATGGTTCGACCAATCTCCACAGCCGGTTTTATTTCTAATTCCTTAAAGCAGTGTAAATCCGTGTCTAAAATTCTTCGTGGTTCTTCGCGGCCTTCGCCTGCCCTGCGTAGCCCTTAGGCGAAGAAGGGTGGTAAAAATGATTGTATTCGGGCAGGTTTTGTCGGTAGAATTTATCCGCCGAAGCCTTAGCGAAGGCGGGTTGAGTTACAAAAATAAATAGGAATTATGGCACGATGAAAAAGGGTGAATGACCCGAGTTTTTTCGTGAACAAATAATGTGAGAGGAAATTAAATGCCGATTCAGTTGAAACCCTCCGAATTTGTGGTGCCCACAGATAAGCCGTTTGCTAACGATAAACTCGAAAGGAATAAATGCGCTGACTCCTTAACAAACCTTGTCCAGAATGTTCCCGGCCCGCTCGTTATCAGTATAAATGGAGGATGGGGAACCGGCAAAACAGTTTTTCTAAGGATGTGGAAGCAACATTTACAAAACAGCAGTTTTACCACGATTTATTTTAATGCATGGCAAGACGATTATTGCCACGACCCACTTATTGCCCTAATTGGCCAGATATGGAACGAACTAAAAAGTTCTGATTTCAAAGAAATAGCTAAGTCGGTTAAAGAATGCGCTGCGCCCGTATTTAGAACTACCATATTTAACGCCGTGAGAACAGCAACTGCCGGCAGAGTTGATTTGAATGAAGCGCAGTTGAAATCAATCTCAGAAAAAGCAGTAGATGACTATGTTACCGCTGGTGAAAAATTGAAAGACCTGAGAAACCGACTGGGCGAACTTGCTCAGAAAGTATGTCAAAAAGGTAAGCCACTTATAATAATCATCGATGAGCTTGACCGTTGCAGACCAACTTTTGCAATAGAACTGCTTGAGAAGGTAAAACACCTCTTTGATACGCCCGGTATATTGTTTGTTCTCGGAATTGACAGAGAGCAACTCGGCCATTCGATAAAATGTGTCTATGGTCAAGAAATGAATGTGAATGGCTATCTCAGGCGTTTTATAGATATCGAGTTTATTTTGCCAGAAGCTAATCCAGGCGTTTTTGTTTCGCATTTGTTTGCCCAGTTAGGTCTTCACGAATACTTCGAAAAACATCCGCGAGGCATCACTATCAATGATAAGACCGAATTAGAAATAGTTTTCCCTAAACTTTGTGCATGCTTCCAGCTTTCGTTGCGAGATGTAGAGCATTGCTGCCGATTGTTTGCCCTTGTTTATATGAACATCGAAGCCAATGACTTCATATACCCTTATTTGTCCACAACTTTGGTAATACTAAAATTATTTAACAATAAATTATATCATCACTATGTTTCTGGGCATTGCAATAGCGAAGAAGTAATTAAATTTATTCTGGACCAACCTCGTGGTGAGGCCTTCCTAAATACGCGTGAAGGCACACTTATCGAAGCACATCTTTTTGCAGCATCACCCAAGAACTGGCGAGACCCTGCACTGTATCAAATGCGGCAACGGTTTGAAAAACGAGAATTAATACAGCCAGAATTCCTACCGGAAAGAATCAAAAAGATGCGAAACGATGAATTTGAACGTCTATTCAAAGCATATTTCGGTGTCGTAAATCAGTCGGGTAATAGTATTTCAAATTTTACTCTCAGTTCTTTGAGCAAAAAAATAGAGTTGGCCTCATTGATGATTGACTACAGGGAATAATTCGACCGTCCCCCATTTTTACCAGCCCCGCGATTCACGATAAAATCCGCATTTTTGCTTTTTGCCTTTTGATTTTTGATTTGCCGCTGTCTTATCCCCCCAACTGTCCAATTGTTAACAGAGCGTGTTTTTCAGTATTAAAAACGCCATTTTTGGTCAAAACTTGACTTTTGGCGAATCCCCCCTATAATATAATGGCTCGATAACCCTTTTCTGATAATTCAGCCCCTCAATTTATTAGGGGGTTTTGTTGTTTTGCGAATTTACCCGCCGGGGGTTTCAGGTGGGAGTGGACACGGACGGCCACTGAATTATTAAACACGGATAGATACTGTTTTAATTAGCCACAGATTGCGCAGATGAACACAGATAACAAAACGAAACAGTGAAATCAGTGTAATCAGTGGCTTAATTTTTTTTTATTGGGGTATATGCCGACTTTTGACACAACCTTAATTTCGCGTATTCAGCAGGCCAATGACATTGTCGATGTCATAGGCGAGCACCTTTCGCTCAAACGCAAAGGGCGCGAAATGGTGGGCCTGTGTCCCTTCCACGAAGACCATCGCCCAAGCTTCAACGTCAACCCAACAAAGCAAATCTTCAAATGCTTCGCCTGCGGCGCGGGCGGCGACGTCGTCAAATTCATCCAGATGCGCGAAGGCCTCTCATTCCCGCAGGCCCTTCATCGCCTGGCGGACCGCGCAGGTATCAAAATAGACACAAGACCACAAACCACAGACCACAGACATCAGACACAGGAAGAAGCAGACCCGAATGAGATTGCACGCGCCAACGCCTGGGCAGCCAAATACTTCGCAGCCAATCTTGCGCATCCAGAAAAAGGCAAAGACGCGAGGAAATACGTAGCCGAAAGACAACTCTCCGATGAGAGCGTCAAAAATTGGCAAATAGGTCTGGCTCTCGGGGCTGATAATGATTTATTGAACGCGGCCCGGCAAAAGAAAATACCGGATAAATTGCTTTTGGCAGCGGGGCTTGTTGTCGGAGCCGGCTCCTCGCTCTCCGATAAATTCGTCAATCGCCTGATGTTCACTATCGCAGACGTTACGGGCAGAATCATCGCATTCGGAGGCAGGACGCTCTCAGGCGACCCCTCTTCGCCAAAAGGCTCCGCCGTGGCAGGCGTTGCAAAATATATCAATTCGCCAACCACCGCGTTATTCGACAAGAGCAACGCCTTATTCGGCCTCGACCACGCACGCCACCAGATGGTCTCATCCGATACGGGCGTCGTCGTCGAGGGTTATACCGATTGCATTATGGCGCATCAGTTCGGCGTTTCAAACGTCGTCGCCACCCTTGGCACAAGCTTCACCGCGGGACACGCTCGCATACTGCGCAGATACGCAAAAAAAGTGGTGCTGCTGTTCGATAGTGACACCGCGGGCCTCGAAGCAGCAAACCGCGCGCTGGGCGTCGCGCTTAGTTCGCGAATAGATATAGGAATCGCAAGCGTCCCTCAGGGCAAAGACCCGTGCGATTTCCTCTTAGCGCAGGGCAAAGAGCCATTTGCGAAGCTCATCGAGGACGCAATCGATGTCTTCGAGTTCAAGTGGACCCGCCTCAACGCCAACCTCGGCTCACAGCCCACAATCGCGGGCAAAAAGCAGGCGGTCGATGAATACTTAGACGCAATCGCTACCGCTATCAACGCGGGCAACCTATCGCCAATCGAAAAAGGCCTCATCGTGAATAACCTCGCGCGGGTCATGTCACTCGACGCCAAAGAAATTCACAACGAATTGAACCGCAGGGCAAGCAGGGTAAGGACCGCGTCATCGTATTCGGGCGAAGCAGACGAGGCGCATGCGCCCCTCGATTTGGGCGAAGGGCTTTCCGCGAATGCCCAGCGTGAAATTATCGAAGTGCTTTTGGCACATCCGTCGATGTTTGACGACGTGAAAGACAAAATATCGCCTGCGAATTTCGATATCCCGGCTTTGCAGCAAATCGCGCAGGCAGTTTTCCAGACGCTTGGCGAACAACCTCGCGCAGCGTTGTCGGTTATGTGTTCAGCCGTCGAAGACACGCGAATCGCGGGGCTTATGACTACGCTCGAGCATGATGGCGCGGAAAAAGGAAACTTCAGCAAGCGATTAGCCGACGCGCTGGTCGCTTTGGAACACACCGAACAACAGCGGGATAAAACCGCGAGCACCAAAGGAGATTCTGTTCTGGATGCCTCCAAAGAAAACCGTCGCAACATGGGAATGATTTGATTTTGCAATTTTAGATTTTTTTTAAGGAAACCAATAGTGGCAAAGAAAAAAGACGCCCATAAGAGTAAACACCAGGCCGCAGCCGATAAAATTCGAACAGGCGAAACGCATCAGGCAAAACCACAGACACTCGGTGATGCCGAAGCAAAAATCAAGGCGATGATTGAAAAGGGCAAAAAGAAGGGCTACCTCACATACGAGGAAATGAACGCCGATTTGCCCGAAGACCTCGTAAGTCCCGCGCGACTGGATACGCTGCTTACCGCGCTCGATGAAATGGGCATCAGTTTGATTGATGAAGCGGATGTTGATAAACACGGCGCGCCCGCGGAAATAGCCGAAGAGGACTTCGAGCCGGTTGAAGCGGAATTGCCCATCGAGCCGGTCACTGAAGAAGAGCCCGTCGTTATCGAAGAAGATAAACTCATCGAAAAGGAAATCGTAGAGTCCGAGCAGGGGCGAAGAATCGACGACCCCGTAAGGACGTACCTCACGCAAATGGGCGAAATCCCCCTGCTCAACAGGGAAAACGAAATATCGCTGGCCCGTAAAATCGAGGTCTCGCGAATGACCTTCAGGCGCAAAATGCTCGAAAACGATTATTGCGCCAAAAACTCCGTCGAAATCCTGCAGCAGGTCCAGCAGGGGGGCCTGTCCTTTGACCGGACAATGAAAATCAGCACCGCCGAGAACCTCATCCGGAGCGTCATCAAAAAACGCCTGCCCCAGAACCTCAAAACCATCAACGCCCTGCTTGCGATGAACCAGGCCCTGTTCAAGGAATTTCTCCATTTTGGCAGTGATTCCCCCAAAGCCGTTCCCGTCCTGCGCCGTCTTACGAGGAACCGCAGGCGTATCGCCACGCTCCTCGAAGAGCTTAGCTTGCGCACAAGCAGGATAGCGCCCGTGAAAGAAAAACTCCACGGGATGGCAGCAAAAATGCACCAGCTGCAGACCAACATCGCCATCGGCCCGACACAGGATTACGTCAGGGAAGATATCGACGCGATGAAGCTGGAGATTGCAGGCATCCAGGACCTCCTCTGCGAAACACCCGCCCAGCTTGACAAACGCCTCTACGTCATCGAACGCATCTTCGTCCAGTACGAAAAAACCAAGCGCATCCTCTCCAGCGCAAACCTGCGCCTTGTCGTCTCCATCGCCAAAAAATACCGCAACCGCGGCCTCAGCTTTCTGGACCTCATTCAAGAGGGGAACACGGGGCTGATGCGGGCGGTGGACAAGTATGAATACAGGCGGGGATATAAATTCAGCACATACGCGACGTGGTGGATAAGGCAGGCGATTACGCGAGCGATAGCGGACCACGCTCGCACGATTCGAATACCGGTGCATATGATTGAAACAATGAGCCGGCTGAGGACCGCGGGCAAAGTGCTCACACAGCGACTTGGCAGAGAACCAACTATCGAGGAAATCGCCAAAGAAGCCGTGATGAGCATCGACGAGGCACGCAGGGTGCTAAAAATATCGCGCCACCCCATCTCATTAGACAGGCCAATCGGCGACAGCGAAGACAGCAACTTCGGCGACTTCATCGAGGACGACGCCGTCGATTCACCCGTCTCAACTGCCACCCAGGCAATGCTAAAAGAAAGAATAGAGTCGGTACTCAAGACCCTGTCATACCGCGAGCGGGAAATCATCAAACTGCGCTATGGCATTGGCGACGGCTATACCTATACCCTCGAAGAAGTGGGCAGAATCTTCAAAGTTACCCGCGAACGTGTCAGGCAGGTCGAGGCGAAGGCAATCAGGAAACTCCAGCACCCCGTCCGGGCACGTAAACTCGAGGGCTTCCTGGACCATAAAAATCAACCGCCCAACAGGCCATTATCGAAAGACCTTGTTACGCAATAAATGAAATTGAGGTAGAAAGACCGTTCGATTTGGTTTGTGCCCCAATTCCCTGTCAGAAAGAGGCAAGATGGGTAAGGTCCTATAAATATGGGCTAAATGACGCAGAAATCAGACTTAAGACACCAGACGCCAGACCAAAGACCATAGAGCCAAGAGGCAGAGTTACAGGATACAAGGGAGTACAGAAGGCGGTTTTTTTATTTTTTTGCTTGATTTGGGGCGGTTTGTAGATATAATACTTTACTTAGGGAGGATATCCCAGCGTCCCTCAGGATTATCCTCGTGCTAAGAACAGTGAGGGGCAAAGTTTTAGTTTGTGGTCCGCAAGGGCCGAGGAGTTACAGTGAGTGCAGGCAAAGTAAAGTGGTTTAACGGCAAAAAAGGGTTTGGATTCATTATCCCCGATGATGGCGGCGAAGAGCTGTTTGTTCATCATTCGGAGATCAAGATGAGTGGCTACGCCGACCTTAAAGAAGGTCAGGCGGTGACTTACGACCTCGGACAGGGCAAAAAAGGCCCCTGTGCGGTCAACGTAGTGCCTCAATAATTCACCGAAAATTAAACCGGAATAAAGGCCTCGCAATTTTTGCGAGGCCTTTTTCTTTTGACCCCCTGCCGTTTTGCTTCGCCGGACTACGTAAAACGAGACGCAGGGGTCTTCGCTTCGCTACTCCCGAAAGGGACGCCTTACGGCGGAGGGGCTAAATATGCGGAGGAGTGAGAACCTGGGCTGTCCGATAACAGTATAAAGAGCCATATATACCATTCAAAACTACTTGTTGCGGGGGTGAATTAATGGTATAATTTAATCTTTCGGGTAACTTGTTAGTGGGGTTTCAACTCGATTAATACGCTGTATCAGGAGAAATGAAGATGAAGAACGTAAGGTTGAACTTAATTGCCGGTATCATTGTTTCTACACTGGTTTTGCAGGGCTGGTTTGCAGGCCAGGCGATTGGTGCGCAGGCACCCGCCCCAAAATCGGCAGCGGAAGCTAACGCGGCTGAACCGAACGGGCCGCCGCCCAAACTTATCTTCGAGCAGCCCACCCACGATTTCGGTTCGGTTGCGCCGGGTTCTACAAATCCATGCAAGTTCAAATTCGCAAACAAAGGCGCGGGGGTCCTCAAGATAAGCGACGTTACCAAGACCTGCGGCTGCACGGTTTTTACGCTCGACAAAAAAGAATACGCTCCCGGGGAAGAAGGTGTGATTGACGCCATGTACAACGCCGACAGGGGCAGCGGCATCAGGACGAGGCATCTTTATGTTATGTCGAATGACCCGGTTAACCCGCGAATAGATTTGACCATCAAAGCCTCTATCGCCCAGAAGGTTGTTTACGAGCCGGCGAATCTGGAATATACGCTCAAGGGGGAAAAGGCCGGAATTATGGATTTGACCGTGCGAAGCGTCGATGACCAGAATTTTGCGATTACCTCGTTCGGCTCCACCAACGACGCTATCTCGGCGGATTTTGACCCGAACAAAAAGGACGTAAAATTTGTGCTTAAAACCAAAATTAATATGCAAAAGGCAGGCAGCACCGCCAGCGGGCAAATAGAAATTAACACCAGCCATCCGGAATGCCCCACGATTGACGTTCCTTTCACTGTTCTGGCGAGATTAAAGGTTGACCCGCCGGCCATCAATATACTCAACGCCGAAGCAGGGAAAGCCACTGAACGGGAAGTATGGCTGCTCAATAATTACAACGAAGAGTTTGAAATCGCCTCGGCAACCTCCAGGGAAGGCATCATAAAAGTTGTCAGCCAGGAAAAAGTCGGGACCCGTTACAAGTTTAACCTTTCGGTGGTCCCTCCGCCGGCAACAGCGGGGAAGATGTTTACCGATACGCTCACGATAACCACGAAAGACGGTGACAAAGTAGAAGTCATCTGCCGTGGTTTTTATCAGCGAAACTAAAGGCGACATAAACTAAACCGTGGCGGTAATGACGGGGAAAATGGTTGCTATCTGCCTGATAGCTGCGACAACGGTGTTCGCGGCGCCAGGAGCGGCTATGACACTGCAATCTCAGGAGTTTTCAGAGCAAGCCGCCCGGCAAACTATTACTATTTTTTTCACGAGTAACGAGCTTGGCGCGATGCAACCGTGCGGTTGTTCGGGCGGACAATTAGGCGGTCTTGCCAGACGATACACTGTTTTTAATGCGGTCAGCCCTCAAAACCGTCTCATCATTGATACTGGCTCATTAGTCGAGGGGGCGACCGAGCAGAGCCAGATTAAATTCAGTATTATTGTGCAGGCATACACACAGCTCGGGTACAACGTAGTCAATCTAACCGGGCAGGATATTCTTGTCGCTCACGAGGCGGGATTTATCGATGGTCTCAGTTCGGCCTTCAATTGCATAACTGCGAGCAGTTCCGATGAAATAAAAATGCCGGCCAAATTCACCAAGAGCTTTACTTTGAACGGCTCATCTGTTGAAGTGGTCGTTGTTGCCGCGGAAACCGAAGACCAGATTTCGCGACTGCCCGAGCTGCTGGCGTCGTCTGCGGGGTCACCTTTGGCAGTTAAAATCCTGATTCTTAACCAGGCCGACACAAAAATAATCGCGACCGTTTCGGAAATGAATCTCGTCGATTTGCTGATAGTTTCAACGCAATCCGACGAGCCGACGCTGGTTGGCGACGCCAATAGCAGACCATTAGTAATATCGGAAGGCCGGATAGGCAAATACGTGGGCAAAATCCAGGCGAGATTTGACACAGCGAAACAGAAATATCGATTAGTGTTTTCTTCGGTGCCGGTTACGGAGGACATACCGCAATATCAGCCGCTTGTTGAACTTTATAAGGATTACCAGCGATTAGTCAAAGACGCCAATTTAGTCGAAAGGTATCCGCGTTTCATCCTGCCGGACAATCTCGAATACGTCGGCTCGAAATACTGCAAACTATGCCACGACTACGAATACGATAAGTGGATGACAAGCAAGCAGGTTTTCATACCGGGACTGGATAAACAGGCGTCGCCGGACAGCAGGCACGCGGGGGCCTTTGCCACACTCGAAAAGGTCGGCTCCGAATATGACCCCGAATGTGTTGTTTGCCACGTTGTTGGAATGCAATACCAGACCGGCTATGTTTCACCGGCGAAAACGCCTGAAATGAAAGACGTCGGCTGCGAAAACTGCCACGGTCCCGGCTCAGAGCACGTCAGGTCGCTGGGCGCAATCGAAAGTTCCGGCCCAATTTCGACATGCAGCGACTGCCATACCGCTGAGCATAGCGGGGAATACGCCTCCAACCAGAAGCAATACTTCGAGAAAATCGTGCACTGGAGAGAGCCGGTTTCGGTAGTCAGGGTCAAAGAACCTAACCAACCCGCAAAACATAACATTCAATAACAAATCCTTTGTCTGGTTTTTTAACAGCCGCGGAAAGGGCGATTATGCCCTTTATTATACTGAAAAACGATGTTTTATAGGACGGCTGCTCCTATGGTTTAACCTTTCTTTTTAGCATCAGAGAACCCCTGAATCAGCTTCGATAAATCAGCCAAAAGTCCGGTGCGTAAAGTCAGCAAATATGGAACTTTTGGGCGGTTTCGTTGTCTAATTTAGAGTGGTTATTTTGTGCCTGGACCCGCTGGAAATATGTGTTTACAGCAGATTGAAGCCGGGCCGAAAAGACAGGTAATGAGAAATATGGAGCGAGCTATGGGATTAAAGCTAAGGCCTGCCAGTTGGATTAGCAAATTCGGTTTAATCGCGGTCGTAATTTTTGGGAGTTTGGCGCCTGTGATGTTTTCATCGGCAGCGGATATGGCTTCACCCAATGAGACGGCCAGGTCCAATCCAGACAGATACAGGGTATTTTTGCTCAAGTACATCTCGCCCCAGCAGGGCAAGCAATTTCTGGCTGAGGCGAACATCACTAATACCTCCCAGGTAAGCGACTCCAATACGTTATTGGTTACGGCAAAGCCCGATGTTCTTGTCAAGGCGGCGGCTTTGCTTGCTATGGTGGATTCACGCGAAAAGTACGCCGTGAAGGTCTTGCTGCCCGCCTCTGACGCGAACCGGATGCCGTCTGCGGATACGATGGCTGCCGAAATAGGGAAAATATCCATAGGAACATTTTATAATATACCAGGCGGGACCGGGTACAAGGCGATTATTGATACCCACGAAGACAAGCTTATTGCCATAGCCCCGGTCGCGGTTATGGATAAGTTTGTTGAGTATGCCGACGTGGCAAAGCGAGCCAGTCCCCTGCCTGACCTTGAGGATGGTCTTACCTCCGGGCCCGTTGCGGAATCAAGCCAAGCCAACCAGGCTAACCCGGACAAGGCGTTCGACGAGCTTCTCAATTCCTTATCCAAAGCCGAAAGTAATATCAAATCGAGCAATGCCGCAAAACAAAAGACCTCGCCTAAAGCGGAGACCGTCGCAATCAAGTCCAAAAAACAATCGGTTAAAGACGACAAAAAAATGACAGGCAAAGAAAAGAAGGCCGCTGAGCCAAACCTTGAAACAGCAGCGTCGGCGGAGCCAAATGAAAAAGTTCAAAATCAATACGAGCCCATTTATGCCGTCAATGCCGATGAGACACTCGAACTTGCGCTGCCGGATAAACTCGATGTTATCCAGCTTCTCGACCTTGTCGGCAAATATCTGAACCTCAACTATGTTTACGACACCAAATTAGTGCAGGGTAAAGAGGTTTATCTGAAAGTGCAGGGACCAATCAAGGTCCGTGATCTTTACCCTCTTGCCGAATCTGTTCTGAAGTTTACGGGCCTTGTGATGTCACGCAAGGGTAATCTGGTCACAATAGTCCCTATCACCGACATTCTGGAAATAGACCCCGCCTTAATAGAGTCCGACAGCGGCCAGGTTAAGGCGGGCGACGTTGTAGTAACCCGCATTTTTCAGCTTAACTATATCGATACCGCCAGCGCAAAGGCCCTGCTCGAAGGTATGAAAGTCGGGGCGGTAACAGAAATAGCCGCGCGAGGGACGCTGATTGTTACCGGCTACGCATACCGGATGAACCGTGTGGAACAACTGCTCGATGTTATCGATAAACCGGGCAACCCAAAGCAATTCAAGTTCAGGCAGTTAAAATACACAATGGCAAGCGTGCTTGCGCCGAAAATCAAGACGCTTGTCGAGCAATTAGGTGATATGTCGATTGCGATAGGTGCCACTCCGGCGGCCACTACGCCTACGCAGCCAAGGCGTCCTCCTGTTCGGCAGCCGACGCCTGTTCAGCCGACGCCAGCAGCGTCGGGCGGTTCCGCAAAATCGTCGATATATCTCGACTCCGACGAAAGAACCAACCGCATTTTGATGATAGGGCAGGAGGAAGAATTGACCGTTGTTGAGAAACTCATCGATACCCTTGATGTTGCGCAACAGGACATCCGTTCACTGCGGGTGTATGAAATCCAGCACGTTGACGCCGAGGAGGTAAGGAAAAAACTTGAGGAGCTTGGCATTATTGGCGCCAGCCGAACAACGGGCACGACCACACCCGGCAGGATTACCTCAAGAACGCCAACGGCTGGCGCAGGCGCACCCGGGCAGCCGGCCGCACCGCCGACACCTGCCCCGGCCGTGAACGCAAGTCCGGAAGGAGAGCTGCCCACCGAAGAGATGCAGGTGGTGGTCATAGAATCAACCAATTCGCTTATGGTCAACGCCTCGCCTGAGCAGCACGCATTAGTTGCGACTATTATTTCTTATGTTGACAGCGAGAGCGAGCAGAAGTCAATACCTTACAAGGTTTATCCGCTTCAAAATCAGTCGCCTGACCATATCGCGGAGGTTCTCAAAAAGTTACTCGAGGACGTCATAAAAGATAAAGATAGCAAGATAGAAAAGGTCGTCAAGAAAACCGAAGAAAACATCATAGTTGTTCCCGACGCCAATACCTTCTCGCTGATAGTTTACGCGAACAAGAAAAACCAGGACTGGGTGGCGGATTTGATAAAAACCTTAGACAAAAGAAGGCCCCAGGTTCTTATAGATGTAACGCTGGTCGAAGTGACCAACACCGACGCATTTACCCTCGACCTGGATATGGCCAGCAAGCTACCCCAAATGGTACCGGGCGGACATATGGATTATCTGAAGGCCCTACTTGGCGGAGTCGGCGATTCAAACAGCACTTCCTTTAAGAAGTCAACGGAAGCCAGCGTTTTTGGTGGCACGGGGCAGGGCTTTTACAGCGACCAGCATATCCAGGCGCTTCTTACTGCGGTACAGTCAAAAAAATACGGGCGCGTGCTGGCCAAGCCCAAAATTCTGGTCAATGACGGACAAATCGGCATAATCAAGACCGCCGATACCAAGAACGTGGCAATAACAAGTAGTATTATCGCAAGTCAGACAGGAACCGCGCAAAACAGCACCAGTTACCAGCCGTACAATGACGGCATAACGCTTACCATTCAGCCCAACATAGGCGAGGGCGACCTGCTGCTGCTTATTGTCAAGCTCGAAAGGTCGGATTTCGTTAATGTGACTCCTGGCCAATTAACCCCCCCCGATACAACGTCGAGCAATATT
>CAIODZ010000025.1 GCA_903857265.1 uncultured Phycisphaerales bacterium | reverse complement strand
GCCCTGCGTGCCGCCGAGCTTGAGGCGGATTTGCTGATTAAAGCGACCACGGTTGACGGCGTTTACAGCGATGACCCCAAGAAAAACCCCGGCGCGAAGCTTTTTGAGAAGCTGTCATACCAGGATGTCCTCGAAAGGAATCTTCGCGTGATGGACCATTCGGCCGTAAGCTTGTGCCGGGACAATAAAATACCCATCGTAGTTATTAACATCTTCAAAACCGGCAACCTTAGCAAAGCCATTCGCGGCGAACCGGTAGGAACCGTGATTTCTTAAGGGATGGAGACAAGATATGTCCGTTAAAGAGATAATGACAAACAGTGAAAATAAAATGAAAAAGGCGGCGGACATCCTGCTGGACGAGCTTAAAGGCGTTCGTACGGGCATGGCATCGACGGGCCTTGTTGAAAATATAAGGGTCGAGTATTACGGCAACCCGACGCCGCTGAAGGCGCTTGCCGCGTTGTCAACGCCTCAGTCGGATATGATTTTAGTCAAACCCTTCGACCCCGGCTCAATCAAGGATATCGACAAAGCGATACTGGCCAGCGACGTTGGCCTGACGCCTATGGTCGATGGTAAAGTCATTCGCCTTAATGTGCCGGCCCTTACTGAGGAGCGAAGGAGACAAATAGTGCATCAAATCAAGGGCTTTGGCGAACAGGCGAAGGTCAGCGTCCGAAATGTCCGAAGAGACGAAATAAAAACCCTTGAAAAAGAAGAACATGACAAGCTGGTAACCGAAGACGAGATGGAAAAAGGCAAAAAGCAGCTCGATGATATGACCAAGCTGTACGCCGACAAGATTGACCATATGGTCAAGCACAAGTCGGATGAAATAATGCAGGGTTAGAACCAGAATTGAGAATTTAGAACGAAAAATTAAGAATTCAAAAAAACAACCGCTGGAGCGTTTCTCAATTCTTCATTCTAAATTCTTAATTGTCAATCGAGGGATGTAATTTAGATTTATTCGATTTTGGGGATTATCCTATGGAAGCTTCGGAAAACAAAACGACAACAAAGAAAAACACCGGCAAAAAGATATTAAAAATCACGGCAGGCGCAGTGGTTATTCTGCTTTTGCTGGTGATTTTGCTGGTAGCGTTCATTGTCCCGGCGTATGTCTCCAGCGAAAGCGGACGCAAACTGATACTCTCGAAAGCCAACGCCTCAGGCGCAGGGGTTATCGACTTCACTAAACTGTCGATGAGCTGGCTCAAAGGCATCAGCGTTACCAATATCAGTTTCAAAAACGCTGACCGGGGACTTTCCGTCGCCGTAAAAGGCGTCTCAACCAGGCCCGATTACGGCGCCCTGCTGGCTGGCAACCTTTCCCTCGGCGAAACGGTAATCGATGAGCCGAAGGTGGAAATAGACGTCGATAAAATGAAACAGAAAGCCGCCGAGACGCAGAAGGCCGCCGCTAAACCGGCAGCCAAAGGCAAACCGGAAACCTCTGCCGGCGTGCCAATCAAAAGAATAGACCTCGTCGTAAAAGACGGGGACGTAAAAATAAAAGATAAACGCGGCACAGTCGAGGTCTCGAACATAAACACCAAAGTGGCCCTTCTTGGACCTGGTGAAAAAACCACCTTCGCCCTGGACGCCGGTATCGCCGGGCAGGGAGCCGCCTCGACAGTAAACGCCCGCGGCGACCTGACTCCGGGTAAAAACTGGGACTTAAGCAAAGCAACAGCAAATATTACAGCCGACGTGAATAATCTGAACTTGAGTCAGTTGGAATCTATATTGGCCCTTGCGGGTGTTGATGTAACCGCCAAAGGCACCGTTTCGGCACATTTGAAAGGCGAACTCAAAAATGGCGTCGTGGAAAACGCCGGCCTGGATGTGCAGGGCAGCTCCATCGAAATAACCGCCCCGCAGCTCAAAGGGGACACGATAAAAACCGGCGTCCTGAACGTCACGGTGGAAATCAGCCAGCAGGGAAATCTTGTCAACGTCAGGAAAATGAATATCGCTGCCGACTGGCTCAAAGTCGATGCGACCGGGACCGCGCCGATGTCACTGGCGTCTGCATCGGAATTTATGAAACAGGATTCGAAAAACGAATTGAAAGCTAATCTCGAATGCGACCTGCCCGCAGTGGCGGCAATGCTTCCTAAAACGCTGGGCCTCAATAGCCAGACAAAATTAACGGGCGGCAAGCTCGTAGGCAGCGTCCAGACCGTTAACGAAACGGGCGGTAAAATGTTGGCCGGTCAGGTAAGCGTCGAAGGGCTTACCGGCACGATGGACGGCAAACCGGTATCCCTTTCCGAGCCGGTGCAGATGCAGGCGAAAATATCCGCCAAAGGTGAAAATATAAAATTTGAAAAAGTCGCCGTATCATCGTCGTTCGCGACCGTCAATTGCGACGGCACCACCGAAATGTTTAATTACGATACACAGATTGACCTCGCCAAAGCCACCTCTGAGCTGGGCCAGTTCGCCGACCTCAGCAAATACAAGCTCGCCGGACAGCTCTCCGCCAAAGGACAGCTAACCAACAATGCAAAAACCGCGACGCTTGTCTGCTCGTCGAAAATATCGAATCTGCGGGTAAATCCCACCGCTGATATAACCGTCAGTGAGCCAAATGCAGCAATCGATGTGACCGCTTCGCTCGACAAACAAACCAATGTGCTGCTCGTAAAACAGTTCAAGGCAGACACAAGCATGGGACAGTTCAGCGTCAAAGACGGACGCCTCCCGATGGGCAAAGATGTCAAAGAGCCGATTTCGCTCACCGCGTCCGCCAAAGGCCTCAACCTCGCCAAAGTCCAGCCATACCTTGTAATGACAAAGGCGATTTCAAAGGACGTCGTGCTCGGCGGTATGGTTGACTCCGATATCACGCTCAGTTGCAAAGACGGCAGCTACAAAATCACCACCAATTCGACTAAAATTTCAAACCTGCTTGTAAAAACCCCCGGTAAAGAGGCGTTTACGCAGAACCCCGTCGCGATTGTCCTCGACGCAGAAGTGAACCCGACGACAAAATCCCTTGTTGTCAACAACGCGGAAATTACAAGCCCCGACATAAAAATCAAAGCCAGCGTCCAGCAGAAAATCGAGGGACAAAACAGCTCCATACAGGGAATCGCAAAACTCGACTTCGACTGGAAGGCGATTATGGGAATGCTTTCGCCCTTTATGCCCGCGGGATTGACTATCGAAGGCAAACGCCAGGACTCAATCAGCTTCGCCAGCAAATATCCCTCCAAAGACCCCAACCAGATGCTCGCGAACCTCAACGCCCAGGCCAAAGTCGGCTTTGACAAGGTCTCTTATATGGGCCTCAACGTGGGGACAACCAACGTGGATTTGAAAGTCGATAAAGGGCTTATGACCATCACGCAGTTTACCTCGACGGTGAACAACGGCCAGCTTACTTTCGGCGGCTCAGCCGACTTCAAACAAAAGCCCGCTATATTCAGAACACCGGGCCAGATGCAGATTATCAAGGACGTGCAAATAAACAAGGAAATGGCAGACAAAATGCTGGCAAAAGTTAACCCAATTTTCTTCGGCGTATCAAGCATCAGCGGCAACGCCAATTTCCAGTGTGACCAGCTCGCTGTCCCCATAACAGGCGGTAAACCCGAAGATGCCAATATCGCGGGCACAATTTCGCTTACACAGGTCAGGATGCAGTCCTCCGGTCTGTTTGGCGCGATACTTAATGTAATAGGCGGTTCGGATAGCGATTTGGTAACCCTTCACCCGACGCCCTTTACTGTGCGAAACGGCTTTGTCAAATATACGGATATGGAGATGGACCTCGGCAACAGACCCATCTATTTCAGCGGAAGTGTTCCCGTTGACCCCAACAGGGAAATCAAAAGCTTCAGTGTCACCCTGCCTGTTACCGCCCTCGGCAAAACAATGACAACCGACAAAAAAACAGGGGTGGGCAGGATAACCGCTTATATTAAGGGAACGCCGAATAAGCCGAAACTCGACGTGGGAAAAATAGTCCAGAACCAGGCCGTCCAGACGGGCCTCGAACTCCTGATGGAAGGGGTCAAAAAGGCAAAATAACCGAATAACCATTCAGGCCGGGAGATAATAAAATATGTTCGATAAAATTTTATCCACCCCAACCGCCCAGGTCGGCAGAGTCGGAAGATTTGTGATTTTCCAGATTAAGCTCTGGATTCATTGCTTTCGGCTGCTCAAAAAAAACCGCTCAGGCCAGCAGGCGGCGGCTCTGTCCTATTACACAATGTTCGGCATCGTCCCGCTGGCAGTCGTGATGCTGATGGTCGTCCAGTTTTTCCCGGCTTATCAGGACGCAGGCCAGAACATCAAGGATGCGGTTTACTCCCAACTGCACCTTTCCACGATCGAGTACCCTGACCCCGCAAACCCTAATTCCAATATAAAACTAACCGATAATCTGGACGCAATCGTCGCCAAAGTTTTCACCGGCTTCAATCATGGAACAATCGCTGTCCTCGGAGCCGTGCTTATTATATTCGCCGCATTGATGATGCTTTTGACAATCGAGGCGGCTTTCGACCAGATATGGGGCGTGGGCATAAGCAGGAGCATTATCCACAGAATCGTCAATTACTGGGCAATTTTGACCCTTGCCCCCCTGTTGCTGGCTACAGTTATTTACGTCGCCACAAAATACGCTGCCATCAGCCAGATTCAAAAAACCGTGCTCTCACATACCGCCCCCGCCGTGGTTTCATACTTCGCCTCGGTCGCGGGATTTTTCCTGCTCTACCTGCTGCTCCCCAATACCAAAGTCAAAATCCGCGCCGCCATCTGGGGGGCGATTATCGCGACAATTGTCTGGACTATTGTAAAATGGGGATTCAAACTCTACGTTGTAAAATTCATCCCATACAATCAGATTTACGGAGCGTTGGGACTGATACCATTGGGCGTATTCTGGATTTATCTTAGCTGGTTCATTGTCCTCTTCGGCCTGCAGCTCACCTATACCACCCAGCACATCACCACCCTCGATGCTGCTGAAATCGCCTCCGCCCAAAAACAGGAAGAATACTTCATCGCTAACGACCTGACCATAATGAATATGGTAGGCGAAATCGCCTCTGCCTTTAAGGCCGGCGACGGCGCAGTCGAAGCCGAAACAATTGCCGGCAAACTAAATATGCCGCCCGAATTCACGGAAAAGGTCCTGTCGCACTTGGTCGCAATGGGAATTTTAGCACAGGTATCAGAACCAAAGGACGGCTTCCTGCTCGCCAAATCCCCCGACGATATGAAACTTTCCGAAATCGCCGCCGCCATCGCCTTGGCCGGTTTCAGTCAGTCAGCCGATGCGCCCGCTGGCCTGCGTAAAATCGCCCAGTCACAACAGGAAATGTTCTCGCGGTTTAATGTTACGCAGCTTATTGACGGCAAAGACGACCAGACCGGTTAAGCAATCAGCATCACGCCGGCCTTGTAAAGAAAAAATAAACCGAAGAACAGCATCGCACAAGCACAAACCTGCATAACCCGCTGCTGGACCTTAGGCCCAAACAGCGTCGTGCCGTGAAAACTCGCGAATGACAACGCCGTAACCCACATAAAATCAACTAACCAGTGAACAACCGCGAATAACACAAAAGCATAAAGACCGAATTTCGTCGCGTTGGTCGCCAGCCCCAGCCCTACCGTCGCCCACCATACCAGAAAATACGGATTTGATATTGTAAAGATTATACCCGCCAAAACCGGCTTATCTTTCCTCGCCACCGCCTCAGTGCTCACAGGATGCGAAGCAGTTTTGAACATCCCGTATGCCATATAAAGCAAAATAAGACCGCCCGCGATTCCAATGGTAATTTGTGCCGAGGTTTTCTGAAAAATAGTCCCCAGCCCCAGGATAATCAGAACCATCAGGGGAAATTCGACGATACCGTGCCCGACTGCCAGTAAAGACCCGGCCCATCGGTTGCGTGTCCCCATCGTAATCGCCGTCGCAGTAACAGGTCCCGGCTGCATCGCCCCCGATATCGAAATGATAAACACCTGAATCAAAAATAGCACCAATACCATAAATCACCACGAAGGACTTAAATTTTTCAATGCTTGTGCCGCTTCAGATGCGTCCGCGAAAACTTTTGCCTTAAGAGACTCATCGGCTTGGAGAATGAAGTGCCTGAAATTACTATCGATAAGAACTATGTCAGCATAGGGAATTACAGGTAAAAAGAACCAATCATCCACATCATTATTTTTGGGCGGACTCTTATCCTTTATTCGCATTTCCCATACTCGGATTCGCAACTTAACAGCAGGGCACCTTTCGATGTCTATAGATCCCAATGTCCTGCTTATGTCAATCCCTGGATTCAGAGCCGTCAGAATTTTGTCGATTTTGAGATATCGCTTGAACCACTCTGTAATAAAATATGAACGATTGGAAAAGAATTTTTCTGCATGGTCAATATCATTTTGCAAAGACGCGATAAACCCATTCACCCTTTCCTCATAATTGGCATGATACTGTTTCTTATATCTGAAATTTTCACTAATAAGGCGTGAGAACGAAACCACAGGAACCTCTTGAGGAAGATCCTTCGGATTTTGTATGTAGGCAGGCAAAACATCCTTTTCACAATAATCGGGGATGGTTGCGCATAAGACGCTCGATGCTGGTTTATAAGTCCCCCCATCGCTCCAGATATGTGCCACGCCAAACTTAGGGACCTCTATTGAAGGAGTGCATCGTTTACACTCGTCCAATACCTCGCGAGTATAGACAAAAGTATCACCTTCCATCATATAGACCAGCTTGACGGATTCAAATATAGCTGCTATTGCGTTTGCCGATTTTTCAGTTGCGTTACCCTCCACCCACTCCAGAGGCGATGTCCAACCGAGAATAAGACCGCAATGTTTGCGCACATACTCGTCAATGAACAAGTAAGTTTCAGAAGACTGACCTTGAGGTAAATTTTCGCCAGCTCTAGCTTTGGCAATGTTAATCAGATGATTCGTGTCCAGATAAACTTTGAGCGGCCGAGCAATTATTCCTTCGCCAGCATTTCCCATATAAGATTTATCTGCCTAATAATTTCACAACAATATTGCAATTCTCTTCTTCTTTGTTAATCTCTGTGACCTCTGTGTCCTCTGTGGCTAAAAAATCAGAGGCCTCTGTGGCAAATAATTACTCCCCGATAATTTTAACCAGCACCCGTTTTTTCCGTTTGCCGTCGAATTCGCCGTAAAAAATCTGCTCCCACGGTCCAAAGTCCAGCTTACCCTCGGTAATCGCGACGACAACCTCCCTGCCCATAATCGTCCGCTTCAAATGCGCGTCGGCGTTGTCCTCGTAGCCGTTATGATGATACTGTGAATATGGCTTTTCCGGCGCAAGCTTTTCCAGCCACGTCTCGAAATCCTGATGCAGCCCCGGCTCATCATCATTGATAAACACCGACGCCGTAATGTGCATCGCGTTTACCAAACATTCTTGATAACTCATATCATTTCACCTTATCTGGCACACGAGAACAGGGAGGCCGATATGCTACTCGCCGATAATCTTAACCAAGAGGCGTTTTCGGCGTTTGCCGTCGAACTCATAATAAAATATGTGTTCCCACGGTCCAAGATGAAGTTTTCCGTTTGTTATGGCGACGGTAACTTCGCGGCCCATAATCGTTCGTTTGAGGTGAGCGTCGGCATTATCCTCTCCGTTGTTGTGTTGATACTGAGAGTATGGTTTTTCTGGCGCAAGCTTCTCAAGCCATACCTCGAAATCGTGATGCAACCCGGATTCATTGTCGTTGATAAATACCGATGCTGTTATGTGCATTGCGTTAACCAGAGCAAAGCCATCCTTAACGCCGGATTCCTTAACAAGCCGCTCAATCTCATTATGAATAGAAACAACGGCTCTGCGTTGCGGTATGTCCATCCAAATTTCTTTTGTCAGCGTTTTCATAGTTTAGGCCTTCAAAGTGCTATTAATTATAACAAAACAAAACCATAACGAAAGGGAAACGACAATGAACAAAAACAATTTAAAAAGGTCATTAAGAGCAAATGTTTTGAGGCGGGTAGGACCGAAGTCCAAAACAGCCCAAGCAAGCAAGTATTTGCAGCACCTCGACGAGTATTACAAACAACAGCCGGATATTCAAGCAATACTGTACTGCCGAGATTCGACTCGCCATCAGGGATGCAACCTTGACACCTACGAAGAGGTATTACGACGAGAACTTAACCAGAGGGGTATATCTATCGTAGGTCGCTGCTACCGTGAAATATGCTCTGGCTCGGATTTTGACAATAGATGGAAATTGGAGCAGGCCGTAGAAAAAGCTAAAAAGCTTATCGCAAAGGGAAAAAGAGTAGTTATTGTAGCCCCATCGAGTGACAGATTCCTACGCAACAAATACTTCACTACAGACCAGCCGGACATATTACCAACGGAGGCAGAGTACGAGAAGCTAAAGGAATTGACCTGTGGTGTTTCTCTTATAACATTACTTGACCCGGATATGCCTCCTGAGGAAGTAAGGGGCTATCAATCGAAATGGGGACAATCAGCTAAGGGTAATAAAGGTGGTCGCCCAAGAGAGAAAAGACCGGGATATAAGAAACAAAGACGTAAGGAAAAACTGAACAAGGTCATAGAGCTACACAAACAAGGTGTAAATCCGTGTCAAATTGCTGCCTTTACCCTTGTACCGGTTAGTACTATTAATGACTGGATAACGAAATATGCATGATGAACTTATACTAAGGGCTTATGGAATTATGGTTAAAGTGAAAAGGTGGCTAAGCGAGGAGTGCTGCCTTTTAGGTGTTTTCTTTATAGTGATGTTGAGGAGAATAAGTGTGGCTGATTGGGTGTTTATGTGTATATGCAGTGTATATGATTTTGGTGTTTATTAACACTAACGGTTTCTTTGTTTTCTAAAAAGCCTAAAAACCCCTTATACTTAAAGAAAAGAGGGGTTTCGCCTTGTTTTAGAAAAACGAAAATAACTAAAAACCGTTAGTTTATTATCTACCCCCTTACTCCCCTACATAACAAAATATCAACGAGTATTAAACACGAATTGAACGCACTATAACAAGTCTCCACTACCCCTATTTTGCCTTGACTGTCTGCCTACAAAGCATACAATGATAATCGCCTTTGGCTGGGGGCAAAAGGCAAGGAAGAAGTAAGGAGAAGAGTATGAGAAGAGAGATGCATCTTAAATTAGTTTCAACTTGTACAGTGATAGTTCTTTTCTGTTCGGCTTATGCAGAGGCCGGGACTTGGACTACTTTTGACAAGCCTGGGGCGAGTTTCACACGTATATTCGACATTGACGGTAGCAATCTTGTTGGGATGTACAGTGACACTTCTGGCGACCACGGCTTTCTCTATAATGGAACAAATTGGACTACTATCGACAAGCCAGGAACGAGTTGGATGCACATATACGGCATTGATGGAAGTAATCTCGTTGGGAGCTATGGGGATGCCTCTGGTGACCACGGCTTTCTTTATAACACAACATCACAAAGTTGGACTACCACACTCAAAGTAGGGACGAGTGACACATATTTGGTTGGCATTGATAGCAGCAATCTTGTTGGTTGTTATGGGAATAGCTCTAATGGCCATGGTTTTATCTACGACACAATAACACAAAGTTTGACTATCCATGACAAGCCAGAGGCGAGTAACACAGATATATATGGAATCGATGGTAGTAGTCTTGTTGGTCGATATCATGATGATTCTGGTTGGCACGGTTTTCTTTATGATGGGACAACGTGGACAACTCTCGATGTGCCAGTGCTAGGGGTAATAGATACACGTATAAACAAAATTGACGGCAGCAATCTTGTTGGTATCTATATTAACGCCTCAGGTAACCACGGTTTTCTCTATAACACAATATCACAAAGTTGGACTCTCCTCGACTATCCGGGGGCGAGTGGTACAGAGATATGGGGAATTGACGGTACCACTCTTGTTGGTAGATATTGGGACGCCTCTGGTGGTCACGGAGTTATCTACACCATCCCCGAACCCACCACGCTCTTGCTGCTCGGCTTGGGAGCGGTGATTGTGAGAAGGAAACGCTCGTAAAGATTAGCTATCCTGTGTTTAGTTGCGTGTCCTTGCTACACCCTTTTTGTATCAAGAGCTATTGTCTGTATAGCCACATGCTACCCCATAGAAAAAAGACAAGTATAAGGGTCCGCTAAATCGTCGGGATAACCCCTTTGTTTAGGGGGCTAAAATAGTTAAAAAAACCTAAAAATTAAAGGTACCTTATACTTGTCTTTTAAGATACATTAAGCTATAATTACACTTCATGAATGATAAACGACATAACTCAAAGATGGTTGCGGTGTATTGTAGGGTATCTACCTTTGACCAGGAAAAGGGTTTGAAGTCACAGGAGAAAGCCCTGAAAGAGTATTGTAACAATCACGGGCTTAACAACTTGCTTTGGTACAGGGACAAAATAACCGGCTCCACTACAAACCGTACGGCGTTTAATAAACTGCAAAGCGATATATTTGATGGCAAGGTCGATACGGTCGTTTGCTGGAAGCTGGACAGATTAAGCCGTTCATTGAAAGATGGTATTAACATTCTTACTGACTGGTTGGAAAAGGACGTGCGGGTTATTGCTATAGCTCAACAATTAGATTTTTCTGGGGCTGCCGGTCAGCTAATCGCAAGTGTTTTGTTTGCAGTGGCTGCAATGGAGCGGGAGAATCTAAGAGAGAACACTAAACGAGGCATGGCAGCAGCAAAGGCCAAAGGCGTAAAGCTGGGCAAACGACCTAAGCTGTTTGCGAAAGACATTGTTCCATTATTACAAAACGGTCTATCAATTGGAGAGACTGCCGAGAAGCTAGGTAAAACCAGACAGGCGATTTATAACGCTTTGAAAAGAGAAGCTATCGACCTCAACGCCTTACCTGAGGCGTTAAAAATGGCAGTATAATTGACGTGGCAAGCATAGCAGAGTCAAGCCCTTGCCTATCGCCGATTCCGTCCTGTGCGATTTTTCGGTGGTTTAGAAAACTCGAATAAAAGAAATTAAATAAATATTTTTTACCACCAAGACGCGAAGATGTTAGACACTGTTTTTAGAAGATTTATTCAAGAAGTTTTAACAATTCGGCAAAGGATTTCTCAGGTTTAATCCCACACGCTTTTGACCAAGCCACAAATTCAGTTACATCTACTCGTCTGTTGGCTACTTCGCAGTTATGGACGTAAGACTGGGGTTTTTTGAGAGTTTTTCCGATATCTCGCTGAGTTAAACCTGCTTTTTGCCTCAGCTCTCTAAGAAAATGAGGCAAAATCTGATACATTATACCATGCTGTGATTTTGTAGGCATAGCCCATAATTTATGGAGTTTTTGCCTTGACACTAGTTAAGTGTCAAAGTATAATTTGCAACATTGTAGGTTGTTACAATATGCCTATAGCTGTTTTTTGAGGAGAGAGTATGTGTTTCTATTGATTTCAAATCAAACCAGGGCCAATTTATTTGTAGAACTCTGCAAGGGGTGCACTACAAGCCGAGCGTTTAAAATGGGAAATCCTGTTTAGATAAAAATTTTAAAAGGAGTGTTTTATGAAAAAGATTTCTGTTGTTATGGCCATGTTGCTAACACTAGTTTGTACAGGAGTAGTTCTTGCTGAGGAGGTAAGTCAACCTAAAGATACTGCGTCTCCTAAGCAGCCAACAATGGAAACAGCGGTTGGGACAAGTGTAACTTCTTCCGAGAATGCAGGAGAAACCAAGCAGGAGAAAACGGAAGTAAGTAAGTTCAGGATGGGTATTGGTGATATACAGTATAAAGCGGCAAGAAGTGAGAGGGATAAAGACCGGCAGGCATATGGTAACAGAACTCCCGATGAAGACACACGAGCATTTATTGATATGCTTACTACGTCTATTGCTAAGACACGCAAATTCGAGGTAATCGAGCGTGACAGAATGGCGGATATTTTAAAAGAGCAGGCAATTGGAGATTATGGCCTTGTCGAAAAAGAAACCGCTCAGAAAATGGGGACTATCAAAGGCGTTGATTTTATTGTTCTTGGAGGGATTACGGAATATGGATTTCAGTCGAAAGGCGGAGGCGTAGCTGGTTTTGATGCGGCTTCGGCCAAAGCGGTTATGGCCGTGGATGTTAGGATAGTCAACGCCGAAACCGGCAAACTTGTAATTGCCGAAACAGTTTCTCAGGAGAAAAAAGCAGCTTCTGCAGTTAAGATTGCCCCTTCCATCGTCGGACGTGTCATACCATCTGGCGGACAAACTGGAGGTGCTTCATTTGCGGAAAATAATGAAAAAGTACTTTCCGATGTAATGAGAGATTGTGCGGATTCAATTGCCAATCTTATCGTATCAACTATTTATCCCATTAAAATTATCAGCGTCGGCAGTGATGGTACGATTATGCTCAATTACGGCAGCGGCTTTATGAACAAAGACGAGATCCTTGATGTCTTTTCCCAAGGACAGGAGGTCATTGACCCGGATACAAAGGAGGTGTTGGGCAAAGAAGAGCAAAAGGCAGGAATGATAAAGATAACCGACGTACAGGCAAAGTTTTCAAAATCCGTAGCTATCGAGGGTGCAGATAAACTATCCAAAGGGATGGTTTGCAGAAAGCTGCCCAAAGAACAAATGGAGAAAGCCGCAAATACCAAAGCACATGATGAAAAACAAAAGAAGCTAAAAAAGTCAGGACTTGATTAAGGCAGTAAGGACAGCGATAATCTATTTTTCGAGGTTTTTGTCGGACCTGTAGACGAATTCAGGGCTTGTATCCAGTACTATAAAAAACTCATCTGATAAGCTCTGTCGTGCTATTGGTCGGTATGGCGAACTCAGTCGTGTGTGAGTTGAAATATTTGTTCTTGATGAGTCGGCTGCTAGTTACAAAGACGCTCATCGCGCCAGCTGTCAGCTTTTGCTCCCTTAATTTCTCACCGGCCCTGGCTACATAGGTGGCTAGCAACACATGCCTTAATGCGCTTAAACCTCAAAGGTTAAACTCAAAAGTTGAATTAAACTGACAAAACGTCAAAAGCACAAAATTATTCGGATTGTTCTGCGATGTGTTCCCCATATGTTAAATAAACCTTTTCGCATCAAAACACGCCTAATTTTTTTTGTATATATTTCTGTAATAAGAAACAACAAGTTACAAAAAGTTTTTAGATTATGGCCCGTGGAGTGTGTGTAGTGGTGTTTTTAAAGGTTTTTAATGTCTCAGTACCCTATTAACCTTTCCAATAACAAAAACAAGCCCCCTCACCCTTTGCAGGAACGTCTTTCCCTACGAAAAGGGGGGCAAGTAGGGGTTAAGGCAATTAAGCGGCTTGGAATGCGTTAAGCCGGAGTTTTTTTTACCGCCAAACTGGTGAATTCCAATTTTGTTTTAAATGGACAATTTGGGCTTCGTCGTGATAAATAATTTTTTTCTTCCATAACCTCTTGTGTATTCTAGTGATAAGGCAAGCATCCAAAAATTTCTGAAATTTCCCCCAAAAATTATGAGTGCTCGTTTGCTCGTTAAGGTTCATTTACATCTATAGAGGCAGACATAGTCGTTTGCATAATCGGTTAATTTTTTTAGTGAAAGGATATAAGCTATGAAGAGGCATGTAAAAGTATCGAAAATAGATTTCCACGTTTTTATCGATGACCGCGAAGGTAATTGCTCGGAACAATTGTCCCTAATCGAGGGGTGGTTCGACGCTTGTTTGTTGTTGGAGGAGTCAAGAAACTTCTATGATGTCGCAGAAGTACATGAGCAAGGCGTTTACGACCTTTTGCTAAAATTAAAACAGGGTGACACGTTACTCGTAGCATCATTGACCGTCCTGTCAAAAGACGCCGAAACCTTGGCACAGATATTGTACTCCTTTTTACATAATGGCGTTACGGTTATACCTGTCCAAGAAAGCGACTTCTTCGACCTCACGCCATACAATTGGGAGTCAACTTTCACGAAACACACTAACTACCTAATGCTTCCTGACACTAATGGCATCGAGCATCTGAAATTTATAGCCCGTTCTGTGCTTGAGGCAAAAAATGGGCGTCACATGGAGCAACACAGCTAAATGATTATTAAATATTTGTGGTTGTTTATTAACCACTTTAGCGGTTAAATATGCTTATGGGCGGTACGGTTTTTGGGTAGCTCCTAAAAATCGGACTGCTTTGCCTAACCGGCAGTCAACCGCCCCTCTTTTAATTTTAGGTTAGGCAGAATGAAAGGTTAGGCAAAATGGTCAAGCAAACGGAATCAAACAATTCAGAACCTCGCTTTGCGGCGTTACGTCGCGTTTCAACTGAACAGCAAGAAAAAAAAGGGGAATCCTTACGCATTCAAAAAACGGATATTGAAAAGTATGTTAAAGAACTTGGTGGAGATATTGTTGCTTGGTATGGGGGACAAGAACACGCTACGCCGGGATATGAGAAAAAGGAAATTGACCGGCTGCTCAATGACGCTCTGAAAAAGAAGTTCGAAGCAGTTATCGTAACTGACGCAGACCGCTGGAGCCGGGACAATACCAAATCCTCAGAGGGTCTTGACATCCTCAAACGAAACGGGATTAAGTTTTTCACTGGGATGAAAGAATGGGATTTATACAAGCCCGAAGATTACCTATTTCTTGGTATGTCTGCGGTTATGGGGCAGTTTTATGCAGGTAATCAGAAACTAAAATCACTCCGAAGTCGTATCCACAGAGCCAAAAGAGGAATCCCTACGTGTGGAAAAGAACCTTATGGTAGAAAGTTTGATAAAGACATAGGGAAATGGGTCATTATTAAAGAAGCACAAGCTAAAATAGAAACGATAGCTAAACGCTACTTGGCAGGTGAGAAGCTACCGGAGTTAGCAGAAGAATTCGATATGAATCACTCCAATTTGCATAAGGTACTTACTAAGCGTTGCGGGAGTTTGTGGGAAATCGAATTCAATTCTGAGGACCTAAAAATCCACGAGAAAGTCGAAATGAAAATCCCCCCACTGCTGCCGGACAACATCATTACAGCAATCGTAAAAAAAGCAGACGCCAACAGAACATACCTGCACGGTCATGGTCGAGCAAAATATCAGTACCTTTTAGGCAGGATGGTTTTTTGTAAGCATTGCGGATATGCGCTGTCTGGTCAAGCCAATGATAACGGACAACGACGATACTACCGCCACGCCCATAGCAAACACAAAAAAGAATGCAACCTATCCAAAACGTGGATAAACGCCGATGAGTTAGAAGATATTGTAATGCGTCATTTGTTTGAGTGCTTCGGTAATCCCAAAGCTGTCGAAAAAGCTATCGAAAAAGCCATACCGAATCTTGAGAAAATCAAAGATTATCAAAAACAGCTTGAACGTATAGAAGACGAACTCAATAAAGTTAAGTCGGGCAGGGAGAGGATACTCCGTCTTATTGCGAACGGCAAAATAGCCGATAGTGACGCTGAAAATCAGCTTGACGAACTCAAGCAAAAAGAAATCAGCTTGCAAACCAAGCAACAGCAGATAAATGACAGTTTGGAGAATCGTCCTAGCCCTGACAAGATTAAAGCAGTATCGAGAAACGTTTCTGCTCGATTCGGAGATTACTCACTACGAGTAAATACAGTCAGAAGGGCAGCAGCTCATAAACCATACGACGAGATGACATACGACGAAAAACGGGCATTAATGGAAATGGTTTTTAGCAGTAAAACGCCCGATGGTCAAAGAATGGGGGTTTACATTGAGTGGAGTGAGAAGGGATGGAAGTTTGATATTCGCGGCCAACTAATTGATGAGCAGGGCTTAATCCCTTTAAGTGATTCTCGTAAAGCAGCTATTTTTGATGAGTATAGCGGCGGGCACAAGCAAAAAGAATTTCAAACAGTTATCGGAAATGCTTGGCGTTTACTAAGCACATACCCTCTTTGATGCCCGATTCAGCGACGCACTGCTCAACTTCGCCGGTGACATTGATAAAGTCCCTGCGATGAGGCGTATTGAACCAAAGCTCTTTTCGATAGGTTTTCATTTTGCTTCTCCATCTATCATACAGGTCAGTTGGCGTTCTTTGCTAAATCATTATTCAAATTGTATGGGAAGCCGCATCAAATTGCGATCGTGCGGTGTATCGGGATGCCACCGGGTATAATATAAATAAGGCCGTTGCCCGGTCTTTTCAAAGTTTCGGGAAGTGTCGTTGGGGTCTATCAAAGATGGGTAATTCCGAAAGTCGCCCGGCAAATCAGGCGTCCAGGGAAGCTTGGCTTCCATAAGCAACCTCATCGGTTCCCAGTGAATTAGGTCATCTGATAAAGAATAATAAAAACCGTGAACGACTTTTTTCTTGTCCGGGTCCCATTTTCCTCCCGTACCAACCACCAGGAACTTATTAAAATAAGTATTGAAAGTTAAACTTTCGTGTATTTTTTGAATGTTGTCACGTGAAACCGGCTGACAGATGTGTTCGTTCGGATTACCATTGGGTTCTGTATATGGATTTATAAAACGAACGCTAAAATCGTTGCCGTCCCAGGCGCGCCAGCTCGTCGGGTCATCTAAAGTTTTTGTGCGCATCACGCTCGCCCCCCATTCCTGAAGGAAGCGTTTTTCCAAATGCAGCATCACATAATAATAACCATCTTTGGGATTATAAATTATGTTGCTCGGCTCAAAAACGCCCCATGGGCCTGTGTCAGCTTCATACTGATATGGCGCGCTGGCAACTAAGTGCTTTGGGGCTTCAACATGGGTGTAGGTGCGTCCTTTATCGGTGGATTTAGCGAAAGTTATGGCATTATACCAGCATTTAAAATAATCTCCCGATTGACACCGACAGGGGCCGGTAAAAATAGTTGGATTAAAATAGGTGCTGTCGCAATCTGAACTGTTTCGTTGTTCTACTATAAAATAAATAGCGTCTCCTTTTTTTACAGGAACCTTTAAATCAAAATCGAATCCTTTGATATCACCATTGGATATTGTCTTATTCCATAATTCCGTGTTGCCTTTCAGTATTTTAACCACCACCCCGTCGCCGCATTTTGGGTTAAGGTCATAGGCCTTGCCGCTTATCGAAATAGTGTCTGTTATCGGGCTGACCCATTTTCTTACAGAGCTATAAGCGCTCGGATGTGCCCAATTGGGACCAATCCAGCAAAATTTCCGGCTCCCCTCCCATTGTCTTCTCTGAGGGTTATAAGTCATGTTCTTGTATTCTATTCCATTCCATTCCTGATAGTACCAGTTGTTAAACCCCTGTCTTGAATTAAAGTTGCGTGAGGACCAGTTAAAAAAATCATTTTCTGCATTCCATCTGCCGGCAACATGTCCTTGGTATTCATCATGCACTAACGCATATATCGTATTCCCATCAACGGTATACACTGAAGCTATCCATTCTTTGTAATTGAACTTGGATGGCTCCGGGTCATAATCAGAATTCATAATGATAGCACATTCGCGTTTTACCGAATTGAGTGTATCGCCAATCATTCTTCGACTCACGTAATGACTTGCGAGCAGTTGGACTTTACCATCAGCATCTCTGAACGCCCGAGCGGGCAAATCCGGTATATCTACCATATCACATCGGTCACGGGTCCAGTCAAACACGATTTCCTCCGGCCCGATAATTTTAACTTCACCGGAAGGCGTTTCGCCGTATGTGGCAACTGTGACTATTAAACATAACAGCAAGGCGGGTTGCAGCATGTTGTCAAGGCATAGCCCTTTCTTAACGCCTGGTTCGGCTAAGCATTGCTCCATCTTCCCGGTGATATTAATAAAGTCCCTGCGATGAGGCGTATTGAACCAAAGCTCTTTTTTGTAGGTTTTCATAACTTTTCGCTCCAGCCAGCCTGTGATTTGCGGCATTGTAGCAGGTTTTTGGAGACCGTGGAATAGCATTCCTGCATCCGTAAATTCAATTGACCTGAACGGCCTAATCTGTGATTATATTCCCCGGGTTTAACGACCTCACTTGTGTCGGAGGGGTTGTTGGGGCAACAAGATTGTCTAATAAAGGCCAAACGAGTGGCATATAGTCAGCAGATAAACATTGAAGATGCGGTTTTAGTGCAAAAATGGCGTAAGGGCGATGCCACCGCCATCGAAAAACTCGTCTGCAAATACCAGGGCCGAATCTACAACCTCATCCTGAAAATCTGCTCAAATCCCGACGACGCCGCGGAACTTACGCAGGATACGTTTGTCAAACTATTAGAGAACATTGATAAGTTTGAGAGCCGAAGTGCGTTTTACACATGGGCATTCAGAATCGCGGTCAACCTGACGCTGAACTACCGCAAAAGAAAGGCAACCGTCGGGTTCACTTCGCTGGACGCGGAAACGGCTTCGGACAATGAGCAGGCCAGGCAGGGTCTGGCAGCGATTTTATCGGACGATAAGTCGCCTGACCCCGCCCAGGTCGCTGAAAACAAGGAATTGTGCGACCTGATACGAAAAGGTATCAGCAAGCTCGATGACGAACACAGGACAATTATTGTGCTGCGGGACATTGAAGGAATGGATTACGAGCAAATAGCGGAAGTGCTGGGCACAGAGCTGGGTACGGTTAAAAGCCGGCTCAGCCGGGCTCGCGCCGCGTTGAGGCAGATTCTGGAGGCCTTATGAATTTTGAACAAAATCCGAAAATTGAGGAGTTGCTGAACGGTTACATCGACGGCGAGTTGTCGGCTGATGAACGTTCGCAGGTAGAACGCCTTGTCAGCGAAAACTCCGGGGTAGCACAACGTTTACATCAGCTCGAAAAATGTAAATCGCTGGTAAGCTCATTACCCCCTGCTGAACCGCCCGCCGCGGTGGTCGCAGGAATTAAAGAACTGATTCGCAGCCATCCGATAGTCGCAGCCGCCTCCGAAGCTAATAAACAACAAGGGGCAAGACACCTGTTCATTCGTCAGGCCCTGGCGGCATCAATAATCATCGGCCTTGTCGGTATTATGGGCGCGGTGGTGTATAAGATTGTCGGACCGGAGGAAACCGCCACGCCAATCGTCGCGATGAAATCTGCGCCGACAATTAAGCCGGTCGCAACGCCAGTAGCAACGAAACCACAGGAAACGGAAAAAGTTATTCTTGTCGCCGCTGCCGAGGATGCTACGAGCGTAGGCATATACTCGCTACAGTTGCAGACAGCCGATTTTGCCGCGGTTGATGCTTATGTAAATAAACTTCTCGAAGAAAGCCCCTGGCTGCGATACGAAGCGACAAAAGACCAGCCGGGCAAAAGCGAATACAAAATACTTTGCAGCAGAGGCGGCCTTGAGGCGATGATGAATGATTTGGCAACGGTATGGTCAAGGTTCGATTCGACGACACTGGTTGTGCATACCGATAACCTCGGCCAGTATGTAACCGTCACATCCGTAAAGCCGGAGCAGATTGCCGATATTGCCAGACAGAACACAATCGATAAACGCGTAAAATTAGCGAAGGATTTTGCGGTTATCAACAGTGTCTCGCAGATTATGCCGGAAGAAAAAATGTTGGCCCTGACAGACCGTTCACTCTCGGACCTGACCACTATCCCCAAGCCGGTCCTGACCTCGGGCGATAAAAACGCTGTAACCGCCCCCAAAGGCGCATGGGACAAGATTCAGGTCGATTTGAATATCGTCGTCGCTGGTCACAAATAAAAAACCCCCGGCTGGCCGAGGGTTCAAACTGCCATAGATTGATTCAATCCGTTATTCGAGATTCAATGCTTCAGCGAACGTGGCGGGGTTATTGGCCCACTTCTTCGCTTCTTCCAATTCAACCTTGCCTTCCTTAACCAACCGGGCGAGGTGTCGCTCCATCGTAATCATCTTCTCATCGTACCGGCTGGAGGTCTTGGTCTGGAGCTGCGAATATATCTGCTCGACCTTGCCCGTCCTGATGAGGTTGGCGGTGGCGTAGTTATTGTTGAGAATTTCCATCGCCACGATTCGGCCTTTGCCGTCTTTTCGCGGGACAAGTTTCTGACTAATGATATACGCCAGGCCAAGCGAAAGCTGGTTTCGCACCTCGTTTTGCCTGCCGGGCGGGAAGTAATCGAGTATGCGCATTATTGTCCCCGCGGTGTCCCTTGTGTGCAGCGTCGAGAAAACCAGGTGTCCCGTCTCAGCCGCCATAAGGGTCATCGCGATTGTCTCGGCGTCGCGCATTTCGCCCACAAATATGATATTCGGGTCCTCGCGCAGCATCGAACGCAATCCGTCGATAAACGAATACACATCCCTGCCGATTTCACGCTGCGAAATGATCGCTTTTTTCTGCTCGAAGATATATTCGATGGGGTCCTCGATGGTGATTATCCGGCAGGCCTTCTCTTCGGATATGCGGTTAATCATCGATGCGATTGTCGTCGATTTGCCTGCCCCGGTTACGCCCGTAAGCAATACCAAGCCGTGCTTGCGATTTATAATGTCTTTCCATATATCGTTTGGAAACCCCGTCTCTTCTACGGGCAGGATATCCGCCGACAGCGCGCGAATGGCCGCGCAGATGCCGTCATTTTCTTTGAAGACGTTGATTCGAAAATGTGTCCCGTCTATACGGTATGAACAATCGACGCTGTGCAGCTCGCGCAGCTTATCGATGCTCGCCCCCGACAGGAGAGGCAATATCAACTGTTCCGCCATTTCAGGCGTAAGGTTCGGGCCTTTGAGCTTTTGGAGGTCGCCATCGACGCGGTACGCGGGCGGTGCGCCAACCTTGAGGTGCAGGTCCGAAATCCGCATCGTGCCCATATTCTCGAAATAGGTCAGCATATCCTGGATGCTCAACTGACCCATGTCCTCGGTTGGGTACACGTTCTTATTGACTTCGTAAACGACCGCCATTTCCCGCTCCTTAACAAAATAGCTATATAAATTATAAGTTCCGGAATTGGGGTTTCCAAAAGCCCCCGAGCACTAATATAGGCGAGGGGTGTATCGGCAAAAAACAGGTGTCTTATAAGCTGAATCTGGCAGTTTTGAGGCGTTTTTTGGGACGATTGTTATTTGGCCTTGGCGAGCCATTCGTTTAGGTTCCTGGCTAAGATTTTGACGTCCTTTTTGGTCATTATATGGCTGATAATCGCGGGCGGAATTTTGAGATTGACCATTGCCTTTTCCGCACGCTCCCACAGTTTGGCACGCTTGGTGTCATTGTCCGCTAAATAAAGCTCGCTGACTAATTCGCTCAACTTGCCCAGCGAGATTGCGCTGATATTGTTGTAGTAATTCGATATTACGTCTTTTTGATACGCTGAGTATTCCTGTTTAGCCATTGTCTCGTTACCCGTCTCTCGTGTCTCGTCGCTCGCAATTCGTCGTTTGTCTGTTGTCTTTCGTCTTATGTCTTATGTCTGTCGTCTGTCGTCTGTTGTCTTAGGTCTTGTGTCTTTCGTCTTACGTCTTACTGGCACAATTTTGCCGGAAATCCGCATGGAAATCAAGTGTTGAAACGCCGTTTTTTAGACGCTGATTAACGCAAAATAACGCTATTTTTTCACCACCGAGAGCGCGAAGTGACACGAAGATTTGATTAAGCGTAGGCGTATTCTTTCTTTTCAGGCACAAAATCCACTCGCACCGCACAATTTAATGCGGAGGCAATCTTTTCCAGCATATTCATCGAGTGGCCGCTGTACTCGGTACTCTCAAGCCGGCTTATTACCGACTGTGTTGTTCCCACGAGCCCCGCAAGCTGTTTTTGGCTTAACCCTGCCTTGATGCGCAGATGGTGAATCTGCATCGCGATATGTGCCTTCTCCCGTTCACCGCGAACAGATGCTGCCCGCTTCGCATTGCCTTTTATGTATCGGCCGTGAAGTATTTTCACCGCGTCGGTTGTTCTTCTTTTGTTACGCATATTCACAATTCCTCTTCATACGTATGGGCAACAGGATTCTTAATATAATTGGCCCTGTTCCTGACCGCCCGTTCAATTTCCATTCTCGGCACCTTTTGTTCTTTCGTACAGCCGTGCGACAAAAGCACAATATCCTTGCCCGCAAAACAATACAGGATACGGTAATTAACGTTGTTATACCGCACCCTCAACTCATATATTCCGTTGTCAAGATAATCGCAGACCGGCCTTCGTAATTGATGACCGTATTCCGCCAAAAGCTCGACCCTCGCGATGCACTTGTCCTGCACCTTCGCGGACAAACCATCCAGCCAGTCGCGTAACGGGGCCGAACCGTCTTTTTCCTTATATATCCTTATAGCCGTCTTTGGCATCCTTGCTCCCGAAAAGCTCCAAACCTGCTATTTATAGTATCGCAAATTTGCGATATTAGTTCAAGTAAAAAATGCCTTGTTATAAAAAAATAATGTCCGAACTATTTGGCCCCTATAATCTTCTGGCAGATTTCCTCCATCGCTTTGACCACTGCTTCAACTTTTGGAGTTATTCTGTCTTTCTCGTCATCACCCCAATATAGGTCAGCCTGTAATTGATCTATTTTATCATATCGGGTTTTTTTGGTCCCACTGTCCATCTCTTCCCGTATTGACTTCCACAGCATAGAAAGCATTCGGGCCGCGAAAAATATGCTATTAACGCATTCTCGTAGGTCGTCAAAAGGCTTGGTCTTATCTTTTCCGAAGCGAGCCATAAAACGATACTGTAACATTTGTAATTTCTGAAAGGTTTCCTCGCGTGCTTCATATCGTTCAAGCACAGTTGCCATCTGGAGGTCGATATCGCCTTCCCCACCTTCGGCCTTCAGACGTTCTACGACTTTCTTTCCTTCATGCGAATAACCTAAAGGACTGCGAATAGCCCTGATAGCATCTCTTGCCTTGTAGAATAATTCCAACACTTCCTCAGCAAGCTCAATATCCCGTTTGCCCTTAAACTCTCTTCTCCACGCCTTGATACCATATATGGCTACGCAGGCGGCAAATACAGTCGCGCCTGCCGAAATTAACTTTGAAAATACATCAACACATAAACCTATGTTGCTTGTTGTATTCGCGTCGGGTATCGACATAATATCTCCTCAAAACAACTGATGTTTTTCCTTCATCGTGCCATAATTTTGTTTTTCGCCGCCTTTGGCGATACCGCATTTTTACTTTTTACATTTTTATTTTTGCATTACTTATCGATTCTACCGACAAAACCTGCCCGAATACAATCTAAATCTGCCTTCGGCGTGAGTAACCCTGCCATAAATAGCAGGGCTAAATTTTATAAGGAATCAGTGCAAATCTGTACCTGGAAAAAATCAGGTTTCACCGCCGATTATCATTTTGCCGGCACCGGCAAAGTGATATTACGGCCCTTCGGTGGTACGATTTCCCGCATAAAAACAGGCATTTATGGCATATTAAAAACAGGGTTAAGGCCCTTATTCATCAGCACTTACAAAAAGTAGCGGGGACATTTGTCCTGCCCATTTTTGACGTAACATCTTTTACGCCAAGGTTTTAAATTCTGGACAAAAATAGTTGTTATCCACTTTCGCGCAAGTCGAAAACCCTTAGATGTGAAAAAAATAAAAAATTTTTACTCCTTACACAGCAAGGACTTATCGTTTTTGACCCCATCAGGAAATCCCTTAGTTTTAGTCAAAAGCGCGCAAGTTCGCGCCATAGGATAGAGGGACTGTGTGGTCTCTCCATAGTCGTTAGTTGTTAGTCGTTAGTGGTTAGTGTGGTGAACGCCGCCCCCGCCGTTTTGCTTTGCAAAACGAGACGCGGGGGTCTTCGCTTCGCTGCGAGGGCCTTCGCTGCGCTCCGAGGAGAGATTTTATGAAGACGCGCGTGAACATATCGTTTGAGGTTCCCTGCTGGCTCGAATATATCTGTGTTTGTCCTTTGCTTATCTATCGCCTGCTGCGTTTCGGCTACACCTTCCGCAAAATACCGCTCACACAAAATCAAGTTACGATTGTTGACCCCAAAGATTATTACTGGCTTGTTAAGTATAACTGGTTCGCCTGCCGGTCGTTGCAGACATGGTATGCACATCGCGCCGCCAAAATAAACGGCAAACGTTCCGGGATTTCGATGCACTGCCAGCTTATGCCCTTACCCAAAGGCCTTCTCGTTGACCACGCCAATGGCGACGGCCTCGATAATCGCCGGGCGAACCTGCGCCCTGCCACCCCCGCTGAAAACGCCCACAACCGTCGCAAATACTCCACTCCAACTTCTTCTAAATTCAAAGGCGTTCGCTGGCACAAATGCAGTAAGCAATGGGCCGTTTCAATTGTTATCAACCACAAATCAATCTTTATCGGCTACTTCGACATCGAAATCGAAGCCGCAAAGGCATACGATGAGGCGGCGAAAAAGTACCACGGCAAATTCGCAAAGTTGAATTTTCCGGAAGGAACTGCTGTGTTTTAGCTGTCCGCTACACGCTATCTGCTGCCCACTTATTTGGCCGGATTTACACTGGTATTAGGGTTGCGGTTAGGTATAATCTTGTCAAAAATGCCGGCCAGGATGGCCGTAGTGAACAAACATTGAGGATATGAGCGCAAAAACGTCAAAACTGATTTTGATTGCGATTGTACTGTGTGTGCCTGCTGGTTCGGCATACGCGATTGACAACACACTGGCGAAGGCCTTCGCCGGACGCGACGTTCAAATCATTGCTGACGAATTAACCAATTATCACGACGCCAACGGCACGGATGTTATTGTCATCGATGGAAAGGTCTCGATTGCGGCAGGCGCGGATACGTTCGAAGGCAAAAAAGCCGTCGTATGGTTGAAGAGGAACCCGGCAAGCAAAAACATCGGCGTCTGGTGCTGCGTGTCGGGCAGTATTTCCGCGAAAAGAGGCAGCGGCACCCGAATAGTCGGGCTTAGCTGGGAAACAATCGAAAACGGAAAAACGATGGTTATCCGCTTCGAGGCGACGGGCGAGGTGTTCGTTACTGCAAAGAAAATTGAGCATGCAGACATCCGCAGCGGTGATTTTTACAACTATGCGTTCACCGCGACCGCCAAGATAGATAAAAACTTCGCGAACCAATGCGCCGCAGTTTCGCCGGTGATAGTCGCTCCTCCGGTGACAGTCGCGTTGAAGACCGAGACGAATCGCCCTGCTGCCAAACCAAAGGCAGCGGCAGCCGCACAGGGCGAGACAGGATTTATTGACCAGCTGTTTGGCCCCACCCAAAAACCACAGCCCCCTGTTGAGAAAGCCCCGCAGCAGGTAAAAATACGATACCCCGTAAATTTGTCGCCGGCAGGCGAGCAGGAGCCGAATATCGAATGGGGTGGTTCAGCCGCAGGCGAGGATTTCGCGACGGTAATCGGACGATTTTACCTGTGGCAAAAACAGGATGAGCGGGGCCGATTGCTGGAAATGCAGGCGGATGACGCGGTTGTGTTTTACGCCGGCGAAAAAACCGGCACGGGCGGAGAATCGGGCAGCGTAAAGGACGTCGGGGCAAAAGGGGCGATTAAAGCGATTTACGTCCGCGGCGACGTCGTTATGACCGAGGGGTTGCGCACGATACGAGCCGACGAGATATATTATGATTTTGAGAACAAAAGGGGTCTCGCCGTCAACGCGACGATGCGGACATTCGATGTCGAGCGCGGGATACCTATATATGTCAGGGCTGCCAAAATCAGGCAGGTGGCGGAGGGCAAATTCACCGCCGACAACGTGGTCGTAACAAGCAGTGAGTTCGCAACGCCACAGGTTTCGCTTGATGTGGGGAGCATCATCGTTACCGATACGACAACAATAGACCAGCAGGCGGGCCAGCCCAAAGACAGCGGTTACGATGCGCAGATGCGAGATATCCGGCTGAAGGCTGAAGATACGACGGTTTTCTATTGGCCATTTATGCGGAGCAATCTTGAAAGGCCGGACGTGCCCCTCAAGAGTTTGCGCGTAGGCAACGACAATATCTGGGGCACAACGATAGAGTCGCGATGGTTTTTATCTCGTCTTCTCGGTTTGCGCGAGCCGGAAGGAACCGATGGAACATTCGATTTGGATTACCTCAGCAAGCGTGGCGTAGGCACGGGAATGGACGTGGATTACCAGCAGGATGAACGGCTGGGGAAAATCACGAGCTATTTAATCGACGACAGGGGCAAAGACCGGCTGGGACGGGTTGCCTTCAGGCGAAACCTCGAACCGCCGGAAGATTTGCGGGGAAGATTCAGCTGGGTTGACCGGGAATTTTTGCCGTATAACTGGCAGGTTACGGCCGGCATCGATTACGAATCGGATGAAAACTTCCTCGAAAGTTATCGCAGACGCGAGTACAACACCGGCCCCGACCGCGAAACGTATATACACCTCAAAAGAATCGAAGACAACTGGGGTCTCGCGTTCCTGGCCAAGGGGCGGATTAACAATTTCGCCGACGAACTGGAAGAAGCCCCGACAGGCGAATATCACCTGACGGGCCAGTCGATTTTCGACGACAAGATGACGCTGTACAGCGACACCTATGGCGGGCGATACAGACAACAAATTGGCAAAGATCACACAACGGTAATGGACCAGGACGAATTCGGTTTGGCAACGCATCGGACCGAGGTTGATTTGCCGATGTGGGCCGATGAAGTGGTAAAAGTGGTGCCTTTCGCCGCGGGAACGGTTGGTTATGACGACCGCAGCGGGTTTAACAGGTCAATGGTGGATGGCAGCGACACAGGAAAAGCCGGCGATGAAACCGTTGGAATCGGCGAATTGGGAGTGCGCAGCTCAACTGAGTTCTGGAAAATATACCCCGACGCCAAAAGCCGGCTGTGGGACTTAAACGGATTGCGACACATCATAACGCCTGGTGTAACCACTTCGATTTACGGGGTAAGCGACTCGGCAGTCAAGCAGCACGACACGGCACGTGTAGAGCTGACACAACTATTGCAGACAAAACGCGGTCCCGATGAACATACCGTGGACTGGATGCGGCTGAATATGGGCATGACGTGGTTCGAGGATAACGACAAGAGGACGTCCGATTCAGGGCCATACAGATATTTATGGAATAATCCTATGACACCGCTGCGGACGTTAGCTGCGCCGGGAATATTGAACGGCGACCTCGGCGAGGGACTTAAGAAATTCGAGACATACGGGCCGGTGAGAGATTACTTCGATACCGACTATATGTGGCAGATAAGCGATACGACGGCGTTGCTGACCAGCGGGTATTATGACATTCACAGCGAGAGGGTTGAACAGTTCGACATCGGGTTTTCGCGGACGAGATTGCCCGACCTGAGCTATTACATAGGCACCAGGTATCTGCGGGATATCCAGGTGCTGAAAGAGCACGGCTCCAACGCCTTTGTGTTCGCGGCAAGCTATGTCCTCGACTCGCGGTACACCGTTGTTTTCTCGCAGCAGTATGATTTCGAATACCAGGCAAACGTTGAAAGCGAAATAACGCTCATCAGGCGTTATCACAGGATGTTCTGGTCGATATCGTTCAGCACGGACGCGTCGCTCGACCGCCAGTCGGTTATGTTTAACCTCTGGCCGGAAGGGGTGCCGGAATCAGCATCAGGCAGCAGACGATACTCCGGCTTAAGCGGGCCAGGCGGGCAGTAACCGTAATTCTGATTTCGGGACGTATAAGCCGGCTGACCAAAAGCGGGCAAGTTCGAGCGAACAAACCTTTATTAGCTAATGTAAAAACTCCACGCACTAACCGCTTTGCCGACAGGGTTATTTGAGGTATAATGGCGTGTGATATGAGGCGACAAAATATGAAATTTACGAAAATGCACGGTATAGGCAATGACTACGTATTTGTGGACTGCTTCCATGAACGCGTAACGAATCCGGCCAAAATCGCAAAAGAAATAAGCGACAGGCACTTCGGCATCGGGTCTGACGGCCTGATTCTGATATGCCCATCCAAAAAAGCAGACGCCATAATGCGGATATTTAACGCCGACGGCTCGGAAGCGGAGATGTGCGGTAACGGAATCCGGTGCGTCGCAAAATACGTCTATGAAAGAAAACTCGCCAAAGCCCGCGGGCCTGTTGCAATGGGCAACGGGACGAAATACCCGGCATCGTTCAAAATCGAAACCGGCGCTGGTATCCTGACCATCGGTCTGGCTGTGCGGAATAAAGAGGTGCAGAAGGTCTGCGTTAATATGGGCGAACCGAGATTCAGGCCAAAAGAAATACCCGTTAAACTGGCCGGCGAAAGAGTTATCGAGCACAAAATAGAAGTCGCCGGCGAAAAATTGCCTATGACCTGTGTTTCAATGGGAAATCCGCACGTGATATTTTTCTGCGATGAAGTCGCGGCGGTCGAGCTTGAAACTATCGGCCCGGAGATTGAGAACCATAATTTGTTCCCTAGAAGAACAAACGTGCATTTCGTCGAGGTTAAAAGCCGAGACGAATTTACGATGCGAACCTGGGAGCGAGGCAGCGGGATAACGCTTGCCTGCGGTACCGGCGCCTGCGCATGCGCTGTCGCGGCAGCCGTAACAGGTCGATGCGGCAGGTCATCAACCGCCCAATTACCCGGCGGACAACTGCAACTTAACTGGTCAACCGAAGACAACTGCGTCTATATGACGGGGCCGGCGGTAGAGGTCTTTGGGGGGGAGTGGTTTGGAGGGTAATCCAGCCGGCTCAGGGACCATAAGCAAACCAAATGACTTTTTTATCTGATTGGGCTCAAAAAAGCAATCTTGGGAACCAGAGCGTTACAAAAAAAGGCCGTGAGGTTTTCTCACGGCCTTTCGATTTTACGAGCTAAAATTCAGATTTATGCCCTGCGTTTTCTAAGCAAAGCCAACCCGCCCAGACCCAGCAATGCAACCGTCGCAGGTTCAGGTATTGTGGTACCCGTTATTGTAAAGCGGCTGCTGCCGCTTGCACTAGTATTGCCACCGGACAGGGTAAAGCCCCACATGGCCTGCATACTTGATACTGAACCGGATATTGGTGTGGAACCAACGGATGCTGTAACAGAGTCACCATCATAGAGAGGACCCTCCACCAAATCTGTAAATACCGTCCCGCCGTTGTATTCAGCGCGGTAAACCTTACCGCCGAAATTACCGGTAAGGGTGCCGTCTGCAACTGATACGCCTGTTGCTCTAGCCGAACCCTGTGCATTAATCAGTACCGGGTTAACAGGCAGCAGATTTGAAGCAAGTAAAAAAGTTGTATCAGATTGGCCACCGATCACAGAAAAGCCGAAGTTGATAACG
>CAIODZ010000024.1 GCA_903857265.1 uncultured Phycisphaerales bacterium | reverse complement strand
GCGACTATCCCGGCTATCATGCCGGACACAAATCTAACCTTCGTATTCGGCATAAAAATGAAAATAAACGTGAAAGAAATCCAGATAGTCAGATAAGGCAGCAGTTTCATCACCAGCCAGAACGCAGGCCCAAAGTCCTTCAGCATTGGAAATTTTTCGGTCAAAGTTTGAATCTGGCCGCTGAGAAAAATAGTTAACCCGCCGGCTATGCCCAGAAGAATCGGACACACCAGCATCGTTACCAGGTAATCGCTGAATTTCCTGCCAAAAGTTCTGGGCTTAACCACGCCCCAGATATCGTTGAAGGAACCTTCGATATTGCTAAGCAAACTGATTATAGTCCAGAACAGAAATACCACACCCACTCCGGCGATAACGCCGCCGCTCGCCCTGTCGAGAAGTGAATTCGAAAAAGCAATAACATTATTAGCGACCTCTTCCTGGCCTCTCATCTTTTCGAGAATCTGCGCTGCAACGCGCTCCTGCAGGCCGAATCCCTTGGCAATGCCGAACATCAAGGCGATAACCGGCACAATCGAAAGCAACGAGAAGAACGTCAGCGCAGACGCCCTGAATTTGCACTTATTCTCATTAAAACCGCGGACAGCAAGAACTACTATCCGCAGAAATCTGATAACGAGGGACTTGCCGGGTGAGTGGTCTCGCAAACGCATCCGCCAGATATCCGTTCGGATGAAATTCAGGAATTTCGCAAGCATATTAGCCGCCCTTTCTGCCTAAAAGATAAAATCATCTCAACGGGCAAGTATATTAAACAATAAGACAGTTTTCAATGATTACCTCTGTTCGTATTTCATTTTGCACCCTCAAAATTCCTTTGTTTTAGCAGCAAATCTCCTGCTGGTCGGTATCGCTTGAGAACCCTTTGTGTAATCAAAAAAAACATTTCCTGCCGATTGACAAACCGCATCTCAATCTGGTATCCTTTCTGCTTGGCATGACAATTTTAATCGCTCAACACTGTGGGGTTTACCAGTAGTCACAACCCAAAGTTATAGCGGTATTCTGCGTGTGAAAATGGAAATTAAAGCATTCAAAGCGTACAGGTTTAACGAGGCGGTCGTAGGCGACGTCGGGAGTTGTATTGCGCCCCCCTATGACGTCATAGACGCCGACCTTCAGGACCGGCTCTACAAAAAAAGCAAATATAACATCGCCCAGATTACCAAAGGTAAAACCACCCCCTCCGACAGCCCGGAGAATAATCAATACACAAGAGCAGCCAAGCTGATTAACGACTGGTTTCAGACGGGCGCACTCAAACGCGACACCCAAGATAGCGTTTACGGATATGTCCAGGATTTCGAAATTACAGGCATAAAGGCACAGCGATTGAGCTTTATCGCGCTCGCAAAGCTCGAAGAGCTGGGCAAAAACATTAAGCCCCACGAATACACACTTACTGGGCCAAAAGCGGACCGCCTGAACCTGCGAAGGGCAACCAAGGCCAGCTTCGGCCTTATATTTATGCTCTATAACGACGCCAAAAACATCGCGGACAAAACCATCAAAAAAGCAATGAAGCAAAAACCGCTTATCGATTTCGTTGATGAGCAGAACGTCCGCCATCGGCTGTTCGCCATTACAGATAACAATGACATCGACGCAATCACAAAAATAATGAGCACGCAGACCTGCGTCATAGCCGACGGCCATCACAGATACGAAACGGCACTCAATTATTATAAGGAAACGGGCGAACCATCGGCTCAATATGTTCTTACCGCTTTCGTCAATACGCGGCAGAAGGGTTTGCTTATACTGGCAACACATCGGCTTATACAAAATGTCAAGGCCTATGACAGCAAAAAGTTTCTCGCTGCACTGAAAAAGGACTTTGACCTGACAACATTCGCCTTCGATAACGAAAAAGCCAAACAGCAGGCCAGGCAAAAAATGTCAGACAAAATGAAGGCCGAATTCGACACAGACAAAAACGCCTTCGGCATATACACAGCCGACGGGGCATTTTACGTCGCCGTGCTGAAAGACAAGCATCTTATGGATGCGGTCGCCCCGGACAAAAGCGAACACTGGAAATCCTTGGACGTGGCCGTGCTGCATAAGCTTATTATCGAAAAGCATCTCGGCATCGATGAAAAAGGGCTCGCAGAAGGCGCAAATATCGAATATGTTAAAGATACCGGCGAAGGAATCGACGATTCCATAAAACAGGTTGACGAAGGCGCCAAACAGGCCGCCTTATTTATGAATCCGACAAAAATGAAACAAATCGAAATGGTCACCGCAACCGGCGAAAGGATGCCTCAGAAATCGACTTTCTTTTATCCGAAGGTCTATACCGGGCTGGTGATAAATAAACACTAACGTTTTAT
>CAIODZ010000023.1 GCA_903857265.1 uncultured Phycisphaerales bacterium | reverse complement strand
TGAAAATAGTTTTGAGTGTTGGGTGTTAAGTTTTGAATTAAGAAAACTGCAATGTTTGTCCGCCGTTATTTTATTTTCCGGGCGACGACAAGCCAGTCCCAAGGAAAGGGGTCTTTCATCCAGCGGGAAGGAGAATCGAACTCGGTATTCCACGGGTACTCGATTTTACTGATTTTAATAACGCGCAGGTCCCTTCGCTCCAGCAGCGCGACAAGCTCCTCTTTGAGGTAGTGCTTGGTAGGGACATTATCGATGGGGACAATACCCTGGCGCAGACGATAGCGGCCGTTTTTTTCAAAGCCGGCACGGACAGCAGATGCGGGACTGAAGCCGTTACGCAGATTCGCCTGGATGAGGCAAAAATCGGTCAGCATGGCCGACTCCAGCGAGGGGACAACGAGTAGAAGGTGCCCATTTTTAAGGATGTGGCCGGCCATAACGTCGAGAATGCGCAGCCGGGCGGCCAGCGACGGCATAATGAGCGTGTTTACGCTGAGGATAAAATGGGCATTTGCGAGCCGAAGGCCGTCGGCGGCGAGGTCGGCCGTAATATACGAGACGTTTGTCAGGTGCGAGCATTTCTTTTTGGCCCTGGCGATTAAGTCGCGTGAGATGTCTATGGCGAACACCTTTTGGAAACTCGCAGAAAGATACGGGAGAAAGTGTCCTATTCCACAACCGTAATCGCCCGCGATTTTTCCCGGGGACCCTAATTTGCGAATCTGGTGCAAGACCAGTTGTTTTCGGTCGTAATGCAGCACGCTGAAAATTTCGTCTTCGTAGCGACACGACATATTATTCCAGTATTCGCGTTTCATTTCACACAGCATAATATCAGAAGTCAGCAGCCGAAAGGCAAATTGTTTGCCTTCTTAATATTATCGGCGATACGCTGAATGTCTAAAAGACGATTTCTTTAGCGTCGAAGACGGGGCCGTCTTTACAGCAAAGTTTGTATGTTTCGCCGGGGCCATCGGCCTCGCAATGACGGAGAGCGGAAGGGTGGTTTTATTAGTATTAGCATCAAAATGGCGTTTGAAGCAAAGACAAGCAACGTGTATAATATAAATCAGGCAAGGATGGACGCTAAAAATGCCGACGATATTTAGATGGAAAGGTTACAGGTTTTTCTTTTATTCCAACGAAGGCGAACCTTCCGAGCCGATGCACGTGCACGTAATAAAAGAAAGGAATGTAGCCAAGTTCTGGTTAGAACCCGTTGTCGGCCTTGCAGAGTCATACGGAATGAGTCCGCAGGAGCTTAACAAGCTACAAAAGGTGATTGAGAACAATGCAAAGATTATCAAAAGGGCGTGGCATGAATACTTCGGCGATTGAAGCTAAAGCAACCAGCGTTTCCTTCGATTCCGGCAGTATATGGGTTGAACTGGCTGACGGCAGAAAACTCGGTGTGCCATTAGCTTATTTTCCGAGGTTACTGCACGCGACAGCCCAACAGCGCAAGAACTATATCATCAGCGGAGGCGGCACAGGCTTGCATTGGGAAGATATTGACGAGGATATCAACGTCAGGTCGCTGGTTATGGGTATCGGCGACAGAACAAAACCTCAAGGGCATCGAAGACCCGCAGGCAGGAAAATATCCCATTCAAGTCGATGGTAATCATTTCGATGATTTATCCGAGAACAAATTTAGCTGCACGGGCGGAATTCTGCTTTCAAAATGTTCCTGGGACTCAATACTTCCATCGTGCCGGATATGCCGGACTTCAATTCCCAGTTTTGCCAACTCGCGTGAAATCAACAGGCCCCTGTGGCATTTAGCCGGGTCTTCCTCACTGCAAAGAATACACAAAGTGTTTTCTTCTGTGCCCTTCAATAAATATTTCAACCCTTCGCGGAAATTATCTGTAGAAGCGAGCTTGGAATAATCGTAGTTTCCTAAGTTGTCTTTGGTCTCGATGCCTGCGGGACGTCCTCCAAGCTTATCTCCCATAAATACGTACTTGATATCTGCATCAGTTGATGCGAGCTGGATTGCTTCACGATTTGCCTGCGGCACATATCGACTATACGGAACGCTTCGTACATCCACCAAAATCGCGATGCTGTTTTGCTTGAGCCAGAATATGATATCTTCAGTATTTTTATTACTGTGTCCAATTGTGAAAATTGGATGTTTTCTGGATACCTTAGTCATAGGTGTCTAAAAAACGATTTCTTTAGCGTCGAAGACGGGGCCGTCTTTGCAGCAGAGTTTGTACGTCTCGCCTTTGTCCCCTACGGGGATTCCGCCAGGGGCTACACATTTGACGGCGCAGGATTGGCAAAGGCCTATGCCGCAAGCCATTATCTCTTCCATACTGACTTGGCAGTCGATTTTCTTTTCGCGGGCGAGCTTGGCAATAGTTGCAAGCATCGAGCGGGGGCCGCAGGCGTAGATAATCGCCTCAGCGGGATTGAAACTGATGCTGTTCTGTGAAAGCCAGTCGATGAGGCAATTGCTGACAAGGCCCTTGAAGCCGGCGGAGCCGTCGTCGGTGGCGACGAATGAGCTGATGCTGTACCTGGCGAATTCGCCGAGCCAGAAACCAATCTCCCGCGAAAGATTATCGAGCGGTTTTTCAAAAGGCAAATCCTCTTTTGTCTTTGCGCCGGCGAATGCAATCGCGTCCATAGTCGGGTGTTCGGCGGTGAGGACCTGCGCCAGGTGTTCGAGCGGAGGCGAACCCATACCGCCCGCGACCAATAGAGCACGTTTTTTGCCAGCGGGAACCGTGAAGCCATTACCCAAAGGCCCGATGATATTGATTGAATTACCCTTAACGAGCGTGGTCATACGCAGCGTCGCGGGGCCAAGGACGCAATAAACGACCTCGACGATTATTTTGCCAACACCGGAAGAAACCGGTTTGGGTTGAGCCGTCGGGCCTGCACCGGGGTGAGCAGGCGGAACCGCTTCTTTGGCGACGCGGGCGAAGCTGAAGGGCCTGCGCAAAAGTATCTGTCTTGCCGCGTCGTCTTTGAGGCAATCCGGTATTGTTTCCGGCGCGGGCAACGATATATGGGAGAGGTCAAACTGGGCGAACTGGCCGGGCCTTGTTTTGGCGAAGGCCTCGGCGCCTGCACCGGTAAATTGAAGCCCCATTCGGCAGAAACATTTGCGCAGGGGCTTATTGAATAATACGGTCGCCTCGAAAGGCCCTTTGAGGTTATGGCTCGGTTGGGCTGCCGGTGTTGCCGGGGCGGGCGGTTGAGCTTGTTGAACTGGTTGTCCTTCGGTCATAATCGATAATCCTTAAGTAATATCAAGAGGGTATTAAAAAAACAGCCGGCTTGCAATCGCAAACCGGCCGATTGTTATTGATTATCTTCTCTTAACGAGAGCCGTTACGGGCGTTTTTTGGCTCCGCGCCATGCCATTATCAGCATAAACGCACCGAAGGCGAACAGCACAAGCCCCCACCAAAAGTTTACGTTGATACCAAGCGAGCGTTCATAAATAGCCGGGTCGGAAAACAAACCGTAAACAGTGATTATCGCACCGATTAAGGCAAACATCCCGCCTATCGGAAGTCGAACGTCAAGTTTCATTCCATCGCTCATATTTTTCTCCATTACCAAAAGATAATATTGAGGGCTATTGCCGCTATCAGCACAATAATGCCAAGGACTGCCGGCTGCTTATACCAAACCAATCCATGTTCTTTGATGCGCGGCGTAAGCGAATAAACCAGGCCGCGCAATTCGTCGTCAGTTTTGTTTTTTGACGTTATCAGCGAAACGACTATTGTTACGATAAAGCAGGTGCTCCAGGCGTAAATGGCGGCCCAGAAATTCTGTGCCATATCGACGGGGTAGGTATGCAGGACGTGACCGGCGCAGAGCCAGCCGCCCTTGATTCCCATAGTCGCGCCAACGGGCAGAGTCAAGCCGTGGTGAAGGGCGGCGGCGAGTGTGCCTGAAAGCAGGCCGAAGAATGCGCCGTGGCCCGTAGCCCTGCGCCAGAACATTCCGAGAAGGAACGTCGCGAACAGCGGGGCGTTGACGAAGCCGAAGACAAGCTGGAGCATATCCATAATGTTATTGAAGGCGCTCGCGACGTAAGCACAGGCGATACTTAACAGGATACCGACGACCGTGATGATGTGGCCCATACGGAGATAATGCCGGTCGGATTGTCCGGGCTTGATATAGCTTTGATAGAGGTCATAAGTCCAGACGGTATTGAAGGCGGTAACGTTGCCTGCCATACCCGACATGAACGACGCCATAAGGGCCGTGATGCCGATACCGAGAAGGCCCGGCGGGAGGAATTTGGCGAGCATTGCAGGCACAGCCATATTGTAATCCACTTTACCGGCTGCGTCTGTTGGCAGGAAGGAGCCACCGTTTTGATGAAGGGCGATGGCAATCATGCCGGGCAGAATCACAAGCGCCGGGAAGAGCATTTTCGGGAAAGCAGCAATCAAGGGCGTGCGCCGGGCGGCGGACATCGAATTTGCCGCCATCGCTCTTTGCACGACCAGGAAGTCCGTGCACCAGTAGCCGAATGAAAGAACAAAGCCCAGCCCCATCACCATTCCGAACCATTCGACGCCCATCGGGTTTGCGCTTGCGGAATTCATGTGCGCCCAGGACTCCGTCCATGCGCCGGGAGCGAACGCCTTGCCCGCGGGGTTGGTTGGACTGGTTGCCACGGTGTTAAGTTTAGCGACAAGTCCGTCCCAGCCGCCGACGCTTTTGAGGCCCAGGAACACAAGAGGGCAAAAACCAAGGACAATGAGGAAAAACTGCAAGACCTCGTTGTAGATTGCGGAGGTCAGGCCGCCGAGGAAGATGTAAATCAGCACAATCGCTGCGGAAACCACAATGCAGAGGTGATAATTAAAGCCGAGGATTTGTTCGAGAAGCTTTGCGAGGACGTGCATCGAGATGCCGGATGAGAAAACAGTCATAATCGCAAAGGAAACGGCGTTGAAGGCACGGGTCTTCTCATCGAAGCGAAGCTTGAGATATTCGGGTACCGAACGCGCCTTTGAGCCATAGTAGAAAGGCATCATAAAGACACCCACAAACACCATCGCGGGGATAGCGCCCACCCAGTAAAAATGGCTTGTCATAATGCCGTATTTTGCGCCGGATGCGCCCATTCCGATGACTTCCTGTGCCCCGAGGTTGGCGGAAATAAACGCCAGGCCCGTAATCCAGGCGGGTATCGACCTGCCTGAGAGGAAGAAATCCGTGCTGGTTTTGGTGTATCGCTTCAGCGCAAAGCCGATTCCCAGCACAAAGGCAAAATAGATAAACAGAAGAACATAATCGATGTGACCCAATTGAATACCGTGCATATTTTCCGTCTCCTAAAATGCGCACAATTCTAAATGGCGATAATTATAGTAACCGCGACAAAAAACGCAACCACTAAAGGACGGGATTATCCGGCAGTTATTTTGGGGGATATTAAAAAACGGAAGGGTCGGTTGTGCCTGCACCCGATAACGCATCGTTCGAGTCACGCCGACCCTTCCTTCCGACCTCGACGGGAACCGTCGAGTCGCAGCGGGTTCTCACTTTTCATTCGCCGGTCATCGAAACAACCTGCAAATCTGGAAGCGGGCCGGGGTGTGGGCACCCGCTTTGGATGCTGCGGGTACGCCCCTCGGCCATCTTCCATATTAATAAGTCCGGTAATTGCCCTTTGTGTTACAGAAATTTTGCGGAATTTCTCAATTTTTCGAAAAAATCGTAAAAAATATGTAACAACATCCGCCCCTGATGGACAATATATATAGACGTATGGCGACGACATTGCAAAATATAAGCCCGGCGCTGATTCACGAGGCCAAACTGGGCAACAAGGACAGTATGAACCGGCTTGTTGAACTGGCCAGTGAGCGACTCTATGCCTATATCTACCGGCTCACGCTCGACCAGACCATCACGCAGGATATCTTGCAGGAGACAATACTATTTATGATTCAGTCAATAAACCAGCTCGAACACGTGGACCATTTCTGGGGGTGGCTCTTCAGGACGGCGATGGGCAAGGTGCAACATTACTACCGGGACCTTCAGCGCAGGAAAGCCGTTGAGCTGTCCGAAGAAGAACAGCGATATATCCATAACCGCGTCAGCGCCGACTTTAACGACGGCCTGACTGAGCTTCTGCGAAAAGAACTGTCCGACGCGGTCTTTATGGCAATGAAGCGGCTAAAGCTGAAATATCGTAATATTCTCATTCTTCGCTGCTTTGAGAACATGGATTACGCACAAATCGGCGCGGTAATGAACTGCTCCGAATTGCGTTCGAGGGTTATGTTTTTCCGTGCCAAGACCTCGCTGCGAAGGCAATTAGCGATGCAGGGTTTCGGCAAATACTACTTACTCATCGCCCTTGCCCTGTTCGGTATCGTTACAACTTCCGCCAAGGCGGCATCTTCCGCTACTATTACCGCGTCATCTCTGGAAGTAGGGGTCACCGCGTCACTGATTGCGACGATAACGAGCAAAATCGGGATTACCGCGACAGCCGCCGCGACGGCGATTGCTCTTGCCTTGCCCACTGGGTCGTTTATTTACATTATCCCGATTGCCTGCTTCGCCGTGCTTATCCTTTTCTTTGTCAGCTTGATCAACATCTACAGCTAAGCCTTCGGGTCTGGTAAGTAATGTGACCGCCACCGGGCAAAATCTTTACAACTCGTTTTTGTCGTCCTGACCGCCAAACCGCGTAACTCTTTATCCTCCAAACCATAAAAATCCGGTATAATGCCTCAATGCCGATAGTAACGTTAAAGGACATACATATATCATTCGGGGCGCAATCGATTTTTGACCGGCTCGATTTGAAAATATACCCCGCAGAGAAGGTTGGGCTTGTCGGGAGCAACGGGTGCGGAAAAACCACGCTGCTGAAAATGATTCTCGGTGAACTGGCCCCGGATGCAGGCCAGATTCATCAAAGAAAGGCCTTGCGAATGGGATACCTGCCTCAGGAGCCGGTTTTTGGCGGTGAAAAAGCCGTTCTTGAGGAACTGCACACCAGCGCACAGGAAATACTCGACCTGCAAAAAAAGCTGCACGACTTGGCGGAGACATTGAGCGGACTTTCCGGCGGCGAATTAAAATCCGCAATGCAGCAATACGGCCGGCTGAGCAGCGAATTTGAAATTATAGGCGGCTACAGGTATGAAACGAAAATAAAAGAAATCGCCGCGGGGCTGGGTCTTGAGGAAAAACATTATTCATTGAAAACAACGCAGCTTAGCGGGGGACAATTGTCGCGGCTGGGACTTGCGAAAGTCCTGCTGGCGGACGCGAACCTGCTGCTCTTAGATGAGCCGACAAACCATCTCGACTGGGACGCGACCCTGTGGCTTGAAAAATTCTTAAAAAACTACGGTGGCGCCGCGCTGATTGTCAGCCACGACAGGTTTCTTTTAGACAGGTTGGTCTGTAAAATTGTGGAAATCAGGGACCGCAAGGCGGACGTTTACACAGGCAATTACAGCAGTTACAGGATGGAAAAGGAAAAACGCGACCTTGAACTGGGGCGTCAGTACGAACAGCGGCTGGAGTTCGTCGAAAAAACCCGCGATTTTATTGTGCGCAACATAAACCGCAAGGGGACGAAAAAAGTCGCGCAGGGCAGGCAAACGCGGCTTGATAACCTTCTCAAAAACAATCCTGACTTTCTCGAAAAATCGAAGCGCACACGAGAGCTTAGTTTTAAATTTGCCGAGGTGGAAAACAAAGGCAAGCGGGCGGGCACGGTGGTGGAATGCAAAAATCTTACGAAGAGTTTTGGCAATCTAACGCTGTTTGAAAATATGAGTTTCGAACTTATGACCGGTCAGCGGACAGGCATCATCGGTCCGAACGGAATGGGCAAAACAACGCTGCTGAAACTTGCCCTTGGGCAAATCGAGCCGACCTCCGGAACAATCGAGCTTAGGAAGACCCTTTCCGTCGGCTATCTTGACCAGGCAGGGGCGGAGCTGAATCCGGAAAATACCGTGCTTGAAGAGGCGGCTTTGGTCATTCCTGAAATGCTGCCCGAACAGGTGCGCAAACGACTCGGGGCATTTCTGTTTGTCAAAGACGATGTGTTTAAGAAGGTAGCGGACCTTAGCGGCGGAGAGCGAAATAGGCTTGCGCTTTGCAAGCTGGTTTTGTCCGAACCGGAGGTTCTTATACTCGATGAGCCGACAAATCACCTTGATATTCCGAGCATTGAGGCGCTCGAAAACGCACTTAAGGATTACACGGGGACAATCATAGCCGTAAGTCACGACAGGTTTTTTCTCGACAGGATAGCGAAGCGCCTTATTGTGTTCGGCGCAGATGAGCTTGGCAAAACGGCGCCGGGCAGATTTGAGTTTATAACCGGCTCATTTAGCCGATACGCCGAACTCTTAGAGCAAAGGGCATTAGAACGGGAAACAATACCGCAGGCAGCAAGGCCGAAAAGGCCAAAACAGGATAAGCCGAGAAAGACAACCCCGCCTGAACTGAAACAATTTAATATCTGGCCGGCGGAAAAAATTGAGAAGGCAATTGAGGAGACGGAGGCAACTATAAAAAAGCTGCACGAAAGCTTCGGCGAGGAAAAGGTTTATAAAGATTACAAGATGCTCGCCCAGGTGCAAAGCCAGGTCAAAGAAAAAGAGCAATATCTCGAACTGCTTTACAGGGCATACGAGCTGAAAACAAGCAAAAGTTAACCGCACAATGGTCGTGAGTCCGCGTTTTTTCTTTTCTTTGTCAGCTTAGTCAGCATCTACGACAGCTAAGTCCGCCCAAAAATCACTTGAAGCCGACTCCATTTTCGGATAAACAAGTTATCCTGAACTGCGAAAGGGAAACAATATGGCTGACGTATCGAAAAAAGCGAAAAAACTTCATAGCCGGGCGTCGATGGCAACAAGGGCTATACACGCGGGGGAACCCAGACAAAAATACGCTGACTCGCTGATGACGCCGATTGTCCAGACCGCCACATTTACCTTCAAAAACAGCAAGGCAATCGAGGATTACACCAAGAAGGGCAAGGCGCATTACGAATATGGCAGATACGGTAACCCGACCGCCAAAATCGCCGAGCAGCGATTGGCTGACCTCGAAGGCGCAGAGGACTGCGTCGTATTTTCATCGGGGATGAGCGCTATTACCACAACCATTTTGTCGCTTGTACATTCAGGCGACCATATCGTCATTACCGACGACAGCTATAAAAAGACGCTGGAGTTCTGCCAGTCATATCTAAAACAGTTCGCGATTGACTGCACGATTGTTCCATTCGGCAGCTATGACTTTATCGACAAGGCAATCAGAAAAAACACCCGCTTCATTTTCTCCGAATCGCCCACTAATCCGTATCTGAACATTTTTGACCTTGTGAAAATCAAGAAAATCGCCGACAAGCACAAAATCCTGACGCTTATCGACTCGACTTTTGCGACGCCTTACAACCAGAGGCCCATCGAGTTCGGTATGGACCTCGTCCTGCAAAGCTGCACCAAGTATTTAGCGGGCCATAACGATATTCTGGCCGGCGCGGTTTTGGGCAGACAGGAACTGGTAGAAAAAATCCGCGATTTGCACAAATCAATGGGAGGCACTATCGACCCGCACTGCTGCTATATGCTTTTGCGCGGATTAAAGACGTTCCCGCTTCGCATCCGCTATCAAAACGAGTCCGCGTTGCGAATTGCTGAATGGCTCGAAGCTCATCCTGCGATAAGGCGCGTTTATTATCCCTTCCTGCCAAGTCACCAGCACTATGAGGTCGCAACACAGCAGATGCAGGGCGGCGGCGGCGTAGTTTCGTTCGAGATAAAAGGGACTCTTGTCGACTCCAAACGGCTGCTCGACCGGCTGAAACTGATTAACATCGGGCCATCGCTGGGCGGCGTGGAATCGCTGATTACCCATCCCGCACTTGTGAGTTATTATGACTACAGCCGAAAGGAACGCTACAAACTGGGAATTACCGACACGCTGTTCCGATTTGCCGTGGGCATTGAGGACACTGACGACCTAATCGCCGACCTCGACGGGGCGTTGCGCAAATCCTGATCGAATTGCGGCCATCGTGATTAGCTGATTCAAAAGTCGTAATTCCACTTCTTAATCAGTTCTTTGACGTCTTTTATTTCATCACCCGGCGTCATCCATTCGACGTGCCAGTCAAGAAACAGATAGTGACATCCCGGCCTGGTCTTGCCCTGACTGTGCCGGATCCTCGCAACGCGCCTGCCGTTTGATTCGGTCTGTGTCGCACTTACATTACTCGCCAGGTGATTGGTGCTCCACACGTCATTTTCGAACCAACTTGCGTGGTTAGGATCGATGACTATTTCTCTCCAGGCCCCGTCTTCGCTGTCGGCCATATAAATTTTGGTGTCTAACTTTTTAAGCCCGAATATTCTTGTCGGCTCTTCTATCGTTGTCCCGGTCGTATCGCTCGGACTCGTAAACCTCCAGCCGTTAACCACATAACAAATTGGCTGATTCTTGTTTGGATAGCCCGGGCAGCGATATATTTTGACGTCCCTGAAGTCCACCATCTTCTGACGTCCGCCGAGGTAAGGCATTACCTGCTGGAACCAGGTATTGCCTGATGAACCGGTTCCACGTGGAACGAACCAGTTCCATGCTTCCGCATAGAAATTCAACGCGATTCCTATCTGGCGTAGATTACTCCTGCACACAGTTGCCTGTCCCTGCTTTCTTGCCGCGGTCAGCGCGGGCAAAAGCACCCCCATCAGGAGCGCTATGATAGATATCACGACTAAAAGCTCGACTAACGTGAAGGCGTTTCGCGGGACAACAAACCATCGTCTCATCGTCTACCTCACTGGCTGATTATGTCTATTTGCAATTCGCCAGCCATTATAATCGCCGCATCCGACTTTGGACAGACCCTGTTCTTTACATCTGTAAATACGCCTTGTTTTCTGCCCTAAAACCACTCAATTTTAAGCCCAAAATAGGCCAATTTTTTGAAGAAAAATGGCATGTTTTTGCCCCTTCTGTTTGCCAAGCGAGCCATATTGAAACCTTATTATAACTTTAATAATGCGATTATTTGCCTTTTGTATCATTAACCGAGTGTCCAAAACAATTGTTTCATACAACTGTATGATACAAATGTTTTATACTTTATATGAAACAAGCGCGTTATACAAGCGGTTAAAACGCCCGATTCAAGGAGATAAGTATGAATAGTTTAGATGACAAAAACCTGACAAAAGAGGCCCGAATAACACGAAAGCGGCTGCTGGAAGCCGCGGAAGAGATGTTCGCCCAAAATGGTTTTGACGGAACCACTATTCGAGATATCACCACAAAGGCAAGACGTGGTCCCGCATCCATAAATTACTTTTACGGCGACAAACGCGAACTTTACGAAGAGCTATTCCGATTGCGTCTTCGTGAGATGAATGAGAGCCGGCTTAACGCCATCGAGACCGTTATGAGCGATAAGACCAAACTAACACTCGAAAAATTGCTTTACGCATACTCGGTTGATTTTCTCAAGCCGTTCGCAGACCCGCAGCAAAGTCAGCGATTTATGCAGCTTTTCTTTCGGGAAATGGCGGAGCAGCGGCTGCCCAGAAATATGTTTCTCGATGAGCTGGCAGCCCCGTCAATAGCCGCAATGGAAGAAGCGATTGCTGTTGTTTGTCCGAACATAAATAAACACGATACCCTGATGTGCGTTCTTTCACTAACCGGCCAACTGGTTCACATTATGCAGGTCAAGGTTTTGTTTGAAGGGGCGCAAGGTCATTCAATCACATCGATTAATATCGATGAGTCGATAAACCATATAGTCAAATTCTCAGCAGCCGGAATCAGGGCTTATGCCAAAGGGGACAAGGAATGAAACTGGCAAACAACCTAATCCTGTGCCTAATACTATCCGCGATTTTGTTTACCGGGTGCGTCAGCAAAGAAGAGTTCACTAACGAAGCGACGCTGTCACGGGAATCGGCGTATAAACAGTGGGAAGGCCGCAAACAGGTCGAGAAGCAGACCCAGACGGTAATTTCGGGAAAACTAACTCTCGACGATTGCCTGAAACTTACGCTGGCGAACAACAAAACGCTTTTGAAAACGCTTGAGGAAAGGGAAGTGGCGCGGGGCGGCGAGCTTGGTTCGTATTCCGCGATACTGCCGACGGCGGCAATTTCGGGCGGTTATGAACGTATTGACGAAAGACAATCTTTCACCTTCGGCGGCCAAAGCATAACAATGGGCGCGCTGGATAATTACTCGGCGGCGCTGACGGTTACGCAGCCGATATTCGCGGGAGGGGCGATTCCCGCCAGAATTAACGCTGGGCGTCTTGGGGCGCTTATGGCAGACCAGGCCGTGCGAACTGCTGTACAGGAAACAGTTTACGCGGCGCAACTCGGTTATTATACCGTTCTTTTGGACCAGCACCTTTACGCAATAAGCGAGGACGCGGTGAAATCCGCAAAGGCGCATCTGGATGACGTAAATCAAAAGCATAACGTCGGCGTCGCTTCCAATTATGACGTTCTGCGTGCGGAGGTTGAGCTGTCGAATTTCACAGCACAGTATATTAAGCAACGAAACGCCATCAATATCTCCAGGGCGAACCTTGTCAAAATAATGGGCGTCTCGCAGGACAGCGAATTTTCTCTTGGCGACGGGCTTGTTTATTCTCCTTTTAGTATCACGATGGAGCAGGCGGTAGCGGCAGCGTATCGAAACCGGCCCGACCTGTTCGGCAGGGAGCTTGATATAAGACAGCAGAAGGAACTGCTTACAATCGCGCGAAGCACTTATTACCCGATGGTAAGCGCTTATTACAAGGATTACTGGACAAAGCCGAATTCTCACGACCCGATGCAACTCGGATGGGACAGTGGGTGGAACTACGGGCTTACGGCGTCTTTGTCGCTCTTCGACGGCTTCGCACGCGAGGGCGGCGTCATTTCGCAAAAGGCCCGGCTCAAACAATCGCAGATTGACCTGGTCGATACCGAGGAAACAGCGTTGTTTGAATTGACAAAGGCGACCCTCAGCATAGAGGACGCCGCCGAATTCGTTGATTCGCAAAAACTCAATCTTTCCCGCGCGGAAGAGGGGTTGCGGCTGGTTGAGACAGGTTACAGAGAAGGCACAAATACACAGATTGAGGTGGTTGACGCCCAGACGGCCCTCACGACGGCCAAGGCGAACTATTACCAGGCGATTTATTCTCACCTGGTCGCCAAACTCGACCTGAACAAGGCAATGGGGACACTTGCGCGTTTAGAACCCTCAAAGATGACGCAACCGGTGTCGGACACAAATAACGTTCAAATGGAGCAAAAGGCAAAATGAGTATTATCAAAAAAGCAATCAGAGGCGGCTGGGAACGAATAACTTCAATCGGGATAATAGCGGGCATAGCCGTATTGATATGTGTGGGAATTTATATCGTCCGGGCGATGTCACGTGAATCAACCGATGACGCGTTCATAACCGGGCACATCGTTTCGGTAAGCGCACGCGTATCGGGCTACGTCGATAAAGTGCTTGCCAACGACAACCAGTCCGTTGGGCAGGGCGATATTCTTGTCGAGCTTGACCCGCGAGATTTCCAGGTTGATCTTGATATGGCCAACGCCAATCTCTTGACAGCACAGGCGACAGAAAAACAAAGCATGGCCAAGGCGAATGTGGCCTCGGTGGAGGCGAGCAGGTCCGAAAAAGACTATAACAGGTATAAACAGTTATTTGATGCCAACGCAGGAATCACACAGCAGCAGCTGGACAACGCCTCGGCGGCTGCGCGTTCGGCGCAGGCACAGCTCGAATCTGCCAACAGCCAGATTGCCGGCGACCATGCAAGAGCAGCCCAGGCGAAAGCCGCGGTCGAGCAGGCGGAACTGAATCTTTCATACACGAAGATAATCGCTCCTCAGGCGGGCTTAGTTACAAAAAAATCGGTTGAGCAGGGCGAGCACATAAGCACGGGGCAACCCCTGCTGGCGATTGTCCCGCCGGAAATATGGGTGGTCGCCAACTTCAAGGAAACACAGTTGAAGCATATGAGGCCGGGCCAGCAGGCAGCTATCAAGGTCGATGCTTATTCCGGCAAAACTTTCAAAGGGCACATTGACAGTATCCAGGCGGGCACCGGCTCGGTATTCAGCTTGCTGCCTCCCGAAAACGCAACAGGCAATTACATCAAGGTTGTTCAGAGAGTGCCTGTTAAAATTGTTTTCGATGAAGACCCCAATAATATAAAGGCGCTCTCTCCCGGAATGTCCGTAATACCTGTGGTAAAAGTTAAATGAGCGACACGCCGGAAAAACTGCCTGATTTAACCGAATATGAGCTGCCGCATCACCCGTGGGTGCTTGCGGGGGCGGTGATGATTGCTCCGTTTATGGAGGTGCTCGATACCACCATAACCAACGTGGCGTTGCCTCATATTGCAGGCAATCTTTCCGCATCAGCCGACGAAAGCACCTGGGTTTTAACTTCATACCTTGTTTCAAACGCTATTGTTTTGCCGCTTGGCGGATGGTTCTCGTCGCTGTTCGGCCGCAAACAATTCTATCTCGCCTGCGTCATACTTTTTACCTCGGCATCATTTTTGTGCGGGCTGGCTCCGAATATAGAGCTTCTGGTATTTTACCGAATTTTGCAGGGGGCTGGCGGGGGCGCGCTTCAGCCAATTGCGCAATCCATATTGATTGAAAGTTTCCCGAAAGAAAAACGCGGAATGGCAATGGCATTGTTCGGGGTATGTGTCGTCGTCGCCCCGGTAATCGGGCCTACTCTTGGCGGCTGGATTACAGATAACTACAACTGGCGATGGGTGTTCTTTATCAATGTCCCTATTGGTATGCTTGCTGTATTTCTGGGGACGCTGCTGGTCCATAACCCCCCCTATCTTGTTCGTAAAAAACTTGGCCAGAACTTCACAATTGATTATGTCGGTCTGGGATTTATCGCTGTCGGACTTGGCGCTCTGCAGATTCTCTTAGACAAAGGTGAACGCGAGGACTGGTTCAATTCCCATTTTATCGTAATGCTTTCTGTAATCGCCGCGGCATGCCTTATCTCAGCCGTCTTCTGGGAACTGCGCCAGGAACACCCTGTTGTCAAGCTGGCCATACTCAAAGACCGCAATTTCGCCATCAGCGTTTTTTTTATGTTTGTTCTCGGATTTATATTATACGGCAGCACGGCGTTACTGCCGTTGTTTTTGCAGAGTTTGCTGGGTTACAGCGCTATGGACAGCGGAATGGTGCTTTCACCGGGCGGGATTATTGTAATGGTTTCGATGCCATTAGTTGGACTTCTGATATCAAGGGTTCAGGCGAAATGGCTCATTATCTTTGGTTCGGTGTTCGGCTCCATCGGTCTTTTTATGTCCGCGGGCTTCACTACGCAAATCAGCTATTCGAATGCCGTCTGGGCAAGAAATGTTATGTCCATGGGACTTGGGTTTTTATTTATCCCAATTAATACCGTCGCCTATTACTATGTTGCAAAAGCGGATACCGATAACGCATCAGGACTGATTAATCTCGCAAGAAATCTGGGCGGCAGCTTCGGCATCTCTATCAGCATAACGCTGCTTGCCCAGCGAATGCAATTCCATCAGAGCAGATTGGTCGAGCACGTTACAGCAACCGCGCCGGTTTATCAGCAGTATCTCGCGAACATACAGGCAATGTTTGTTCAGCAGGGGGCCGACATTGCCACCGCGACAATAAAGGCGAAGACATTAATTTACGGTTTTGTCCAGCAGCAGGCCGCGATGCTCGCCTATATCGACGTTTTCTGGGTTTTTGGGTGGATGTTTCTGCTGATGATTCCACTGGTGTTTTTGATGAAAAATACAACTCCTCACAAAGGCCCGTTGTCCGTGCACTAATAATCCTCCCGATTTCGCCGCCCTTAAATCTTTACCTGCCAAGGAGTTAAGAAAAACCGAAAAACCCGCACAAATCATCCTGCCGGACGTTATAATATATTATTAATTTGATTATCGTTTTATGAAAGGACTCTTGGGCGATGTCCGTGACAAAACAAAAAAAGCCGAACACGCAAATCGTCACAGACGCCGATGCGCTCGCACACAAATGCCTCGACTTGCTCGTCGCCTCAGTTGAACAAATCGTAAAAGAAAAAAACGTTTTCCATTTAGCAATATCCGGGGGCAAAAGCCCGCAGCGATTCTTTGAACTTCTCGGCTCGGAACAAAAGGCGTTGTCGCTGCCGTGGGACAAAATTCATTTGTTCTGGGTCGATGAAAGATACGTCCCCCATGATTCGCCATACAGCAACTACAAACTTGCCGCGGACACATTCCTGACAAAAGTCCCGATACCGCAAGAAAACATTCATCCGATTCCGACCGAATTGGAGGACTTTGATTCCGCGGCCAGGCAGTATGAGAAAACACTGCGAAGCGTCTTTCAGATAAAATCAGGCCAACTGCCGAAATTCGACCTTATCATTCTCGGTATGGGCTCCGATGGTCATACAGGTTCGCTTTTCCCAAACACCAACGCCTCATTCGACACCAAAAACCTCGCCTGTGTGGTTTATCTTTTAGACCAGAAACTACCAGACCAGATGCTCAACAGAATCACGCTCACTCATCCCGTTATCTGTGCCGCTTCGCAGATAGTCGTTCTTGTCAGCGGCTCCGAAAAAGCCGAAACCTTAAAACAAGTTCTTGCCGGCCCGCCCGATGAGATTCGCTATCCGATTCACGTCCTCTGGCCTGTTCTGGATAAAGTCCTCTGGCTGATTGATTCCCCCGCCGCCGGTTTAATTTAAGCGACGTGCTGAATGACGATTTTTAGCCCCAAGGCAATGAGGACGAGGCCGCCGATTATCTCGATGCCGCCCTCGAAGAAATGGCCGAATTTTTTGCCGATATAGACGCCGGCAAACGACAAGCCGAAAGTTACCGCACCGATAATGATAACCGCCAGCGCAATCGCATGCGTAATCAGTGAAATCGTAATGCCGACCGCCAGGGCGTCGATGCTCGTTGCCACCGCAAGGGCAAGGACTACTGCCAGATTCGCCGGGTTCGGCGTCTTTCTTTCCTCTTTGATTTTGAACGATTCGTAAATCATCTTAAGACCAACAGCCGCCAGTATCCCGAAGGCAATCCAGTGGTCGTAATTCGATACATATTGCTTCACAGTAAGCCCCGCGAGGTAACCGACAACGGGCATAAACGCCTGAAACCCGCCGAAGAATCCCGCCATTCGAAGCGTATGACGGATGTGCAACTGTTTATACGCCGCGCCGGTAACGATTGATACCGCGAAGGTGTCCATTGCCAGGCCAACTGCTATCGTAATAATCGAAAGTAATTCCATATTCCTGGTTTTCTTTTAGTCAGCCGTCCGCCGCTGATGCCTTTTCAACTGTTCTTTAATCTGCGCAGCGAGTTCCTTGTTGCCCTGCCTATCAGCCAACGTCAACCCTTTTTCGAGCTGCTCGACCGCTTTTTCGGCCTCACCTTTTGCATCATAAACTACTCCGGCCCTGTAATATAACTCAGCATAAGAAGGCGTTTTCTGCTGCAAAGACAAAAGCACTTCCAGAACGTTATCAGGTTTATTGCCGGCGATGCCTGCCTTCAACATATTATCCATAGCATCCTTGAGACGCGGGTTTGCCTTCAGCGCCGCGTCAAAATGACTGATAGCTTCTTCGTGCTGCCCCTGTTCCGCCAGCATAACACCGTAATTATTCTGTGCATCGGCATAATCTGGCGCAATTTTTATAGCCAGCTTAAATTCAGCCGCTGCCTCATCCAACTGTTTTTTGTCTCGCAAAGCACAACCAAGATTGTTGTGTGCCTTCGCATATACGGGATTAATCTTCAATGTCTGCCTATATTGCTCTATCGCCTCATCCACCTGCCCCAAATCCCGGAAAGCCGAACCGCAGTTATAATGCATTATGTAGTTGTTCTTCGTTACAGCCAGCGCGTGCTTACACAGCGACAAACTGTCTTTCCAGTATCCAACCTGCGTCCTCGTTGTAAGCAACAAAACACCCAAAATAAGCACGCCTGCCGCAGTGGGAATAACTTTCGGTGGCCGAAACTTCTCCGCCAAATCGAAGACACACCACGCAACGATGATATAAATACCTATCCCCGGCAGGTACATATACCGGTCGGCCATACTCTGTGCCCCTGCCTGAACCAGCCCAATCACGGGCACCAATGTTCCCAGATACCAGAACCATCCGGTAAACAACCAGCCGAACCTGCGCCTCAGCACAATTGCCAACGACGAAACCAACACAAGCAGTAAAAGGCACACACCTGTTTTCCACACAGCCAACCTGTTCAAGTCAAACGGATATAAAACCGACAGTGAGGTCGGGCAAAAAATCATCCCGATATATTTTATATACGATACCAATATGTTCTCTGCCCGGAAAATTAAAGGCACTGTAATGGTATCCGATACCGAATTTCCCTTTGCCTGCGCCGTATACGTCACAACACACAATGCCGCGGACATCACTATCAACGGCAGCTTCTCATAAAGCGAATGTAGAATTGAGAATTGCGGCCTGAGGATTCGGTTCAGGGGCCAGTAGTCGAGAAGAACCATGACAAATGGCAGCGTTACGAGCGTTGGCTTGGAAAGCAATCCTGCCGCAAACAAAAACACAACTATCAAATACCGCAACCCCCCCGGTTTTTGTGAATACCGAAAATATGCCGCTATTGTTAAAAACCAAAAAAACGTGCTCAGAACACTTTTCCGCTGGGCAACCCACGCAACTGATTCTACCGCAAGGGGGTGCAGCCCGAATACCGCCGCGACAAATGCGCTTGGCCAAATCGCACCAGTCGCGCTCTTCAATATCAAAAAAAGCAGAATTACGTTTGCAATATGAAAACCAACGCTGACCAAATGGTGTCCTGCCGGGTTAGGCCCGAAATTTACACAGTCGATTATATGGCTAATCCACGTCAGCGGATGCCAGTTGCTCGCGTCGAAACTCGTAAACGCCCACGAGATTGAACGGGCATACAACCCCTCCTGCACATGCACGTTGTCCGTCACATACAAATCATCGTCATAGTTGACAAAGTCATTATTCCTTACCCCATCGAACGCGGCAAATGTTACCACAGCAAGAGCAGCGCATATCAGTAAAGCCCTTCTTTTGTCATCCTGATCCATGGATTCGACAAAATTTGACATATCTCTTATTATCTCCACATCGGTCAGATTTTCATCTTCTGCCCCGACCGCATATCCGTCTCAATCCGGCTCAGGCTAAACCAGTAAATTCTGCAATGTATCCGGCTACCGGCATAAACGCCAATTATTGTTTTTCTTTTATCTTTTGCTGATACGATTCTAAACTGTCTTTAAGCTGCGCTACAACATCGTCTCTGCCTTCCTTTTGTGCTGCCGAAATCGCTTTTTGTGCCATATCGATGGCGTTTTTCATATCTTTTTTGGCGGCGTACGCCTGCGAAAGAAACGCCATCGGCTCGGCTACCTGATAATTGGACAATCTGCACGCCTTTTCGAGCTGTTTCGTCGCGGTGTTTATGTCACCCTTCATGCCGTAAAGCAATCCGGCTTTTTGACAGAACTCGAAATTATTCGGGTCTTTCGCCTGTAAATTCAGAATCATACCCAACGCCTTATCAATCTGCCTGCTCTCGACGCCGGCTTTATAAAGATTATTCAATGCGCTCAGCTCGCGTGGATTCTCCGCCAGCACCATGTCGAATTGTTCAAACGCTTTGTCATACTGCTTAATTTTTACAAGCGCATTCCCATAGCGATTGCGCACCTCTATTTTGTCCGGCTTTATCCGCAGCGCCGTCGCAAATTCAGCAGCCGCTTCCGCGTCATGGCCTTTGTCCTGCAACGCGCACGCGAGCTTATCATGTGCTTCTGCCCACCCGGGACTAAACTCCAGCGCACGCCTGAAATTATCTATCGCCTCATCCAGTTGCCCTTTGCTTTTGAGAACCTGACCATAGTTTTTATACATAACATAGTTATTCGTCGTTACATCCAGCGTATGCCGAAATAACGATTCACTGTTTTTCCAGTACCCAACCTGCATTCTCGTTATCAGCAGCAATGCAACCAAAATCGTCGCACCTGTTATTGCGGGAACGATTTTTGGCAGGCGCAGTTTCGCAGCCGTTTCGCCCGCAAGCCATGCGACTATAATGTAAATACCTATACCAGGCAGATACATATACCGATCCGCCATTGACTGTACGCCTACCTGAACCAGACCTATAACAGGCACTAATGTCCCCAAGTACCAAAACCATCCAGTCAACAGAAACCTATACCTTCGCCGTTCCAGGATTACCACCGTCGTCGCTGCCAGCAGCAGCACAAGGCACAAAATCACCTTCCACGACGGATACCCGTTCATATCAAGCGGATACAAAGCCGCCAGCGGGGTCGGGTAAAAAATCTTCCCGATATACCTGATATATGACACCAGGCTATTGTCAATCCGGGTAATCAGAGGCAACGACGAAATATCAATTACCACTGCTACCGCCTTCTGCCCCATATATGTCACCGCACAAAGCACAGCTGACGTGACCAAAAGCGGCACCTTATCAGTAATCGCCCGCCGGAGCCACCGCCACCCCTTTAGCTCCCCGAACCTGGCAATCGGCCAATAATCGAGCAAAATTAAAACAAAAGGCAGCGTCACCAGCATCGGTTTGGAAAGCAGCCCCGCCGCAAACAAAACCGCAACCACAATATATCGCCATAGCCCCGGCTTCCGCGCATACCGCAAATATGCCCATATCGTCAAAAACGCGAAAAAGCTGCTCAAAACATTTTTGCGCTCGGCGGCCCAGGCGACAGATTCTACGCCAAGAGGATGCAAACCGAAAACCGCCGCGACAAATGCGCTTAGCCAGACCGCGGACGTCATTTTTCTCAATATCAAGAAAAGCAGGATTACGTTTGCGATATGAAAACCGACGCTGACCAAATGGTGTCCTGCCGGGTTAAGACCAAAAACGGAAACATCTATAAGATGGCTTATCCACGTAAGAGGATGCCAGTACCCTGTATGGTTTGTTGTAAAAGCCCACTTGAGCGACTTAATACTAAGTCCCCTCAGCACCTCATCATTGCCGGTAATATATTTGTCGTCGTCATAAAAAACAAAATCGTTCGACCTTACCCCTTCAAAAGCTGCAAACGTTGCCGCCGCCAGGACAAAACATAGCAGCAGAGTCCTGGATATATCCATTTTCCTGGCTTGTATATCGCTGTTTGGCATATCTATTTCGGCTTCAAATCAAAAACTGTTATTTCGGGTCTCGCAAAAAATCTCATCTTCGGGTTAATGCCCGCGGCCAGCCCAAGACCGCGATTTACATAAAGAATGGTGTTGCCGACCTTGTACTCGCCGGATTCATATTTCTTGCCGGATTTAGAGAGCGTAATAATCGCACCGTAAAACGGCAGGGCAATCTGCCCGCCATGAATATGTCCCGCCAGGTACAAATCAACGTGCATATTATTCAAATCTTCCGCCAAATCCGGGTAGTGATAAAGGAAAATACTGAAGCAATCGTCAGGTACTTTTTTCAGCACATCACCTGCCTTGCCTCCCTTTTCACAAGAAACACCTGTAATCCAAATCTTATCCCCGTCTTTATCAATTTCGACGGTGTTGCTGTCAAGCTCAACAAAGCCCGTCTCGCCAAAAATGTTCACTCTATGCCAGAATATCACGTCGGTATTTCCACGCACGGCAAACTTTCCGAGCCGGGCCTCCAGCGATTTCATTGTTTCCTTAAACCGTTTCAATCCTTTCGAGTTGTTCGCCGAATCGCCTGTAAATACGATAACGTCCGGCTTAAGGCCGTTAATTATTTCCACCATTTTTTTCTCATTGAGTGGTCTTATGGTGCAATGCGTATCCGATATTTGCACTAACCGTACCGTAGTTTGATGTAATTTGCTCGTTGGGATTTCTACTTTCTTAACCTCTACCCAGTAGGGCTCGATAAAGAACCCGTATAATAAGCAGGCCATGCCCAATATCGCCAGCAAATGAGTAACTATCGCGCCCGCGGATCGGAATCGCTTCGGAATTCCTTGTCTCCTTCGCTTGCTTTTTACAACGCCAATTATCAGGGACGCCTCAGCCGCGTAAACAGCGAATATGACGCCGACAAAAATCAGAACGGATACAACTTCCTTTGGCGTCAGTTTATGCCCCCCCAAATCAACCGCTGATATAATTTCACTTGTCATTCAAATCCTTACTCCGCTTTTATCAGGCCATCATTTGTTAAGTTCTCTGTTATTTTCTGTCCGGGCCTAACAACCAGAAAATCCTTCTCATTCCATCGGCCGTCCACAAGCCGCTGCATCAGGCCCGAATCGCCCTTAACCTCATCGTACTTCCAGTTAAGATATTCCGCTGCCTTTTTGGTGAACTGCTTTTCCCGCTCGCTGTTGGCAAATTCCCAGTCGATATACGTTGCCCAATTATATTCTTTCATCCAGCTCTGCTCGGTTTCCATAAGATACCTGGCGTTGTCCTCGCCGAATTTTTCAATATATTCCTTGAGCGTCCTCTCGAAGCGTTCTTTGCCGGGCTGCATATCCGTCTCAATCCACCCCGGGCTGAACCAGTAAACCCCGCGGTGGCTTTCAAAATATTCCTTATATACGTCCTTGGAACCCAAAAGCAGCGTTACGCAGTCGTGTCCTCTCGGCACAATAATCGGAATTTTGGCCGACAAGCCGATTATCCCGTTGCTGCAAAGTCCATAACCCAGAAGCGAAGCATCGTAGGGCCTGTTTTGGGTGTCGGTTGCCGTATCGAGCGCCTTTTGCACCTCCCGGCGCAATTTTTCCGGCTCATTGTGCAGCCCCTGCTTCATCACCACCACGTCAACCGTGTTTGGCGAGCGGGCCGCGCAATAATACGCCTCTTTTTGCATCACTTTGCATACGATAAATTGCAGCCGCATTCGCGGCAGATTACCATAAAGACATGAAAATATAAAGATTTGTGCCTTTGTGATTTCTTATTCCAGGCCGTACGCGCTGTTATCCGGCGATAGAAATCCTATTTTACAGTCAGTTATGGTCGCGTTGTAACTTTCGATTGCAAGGCGAACCTTATTGGTGCTATTGGTATAAAGCTCCTTCTGCGAAGTTGCGTGCCCGTCACACCAGGCAACATTAGTCATCTTGTTGTGCCGATAACCCTGCGTTCCGTCTTTTCGGATATCAAAATCGTAATCACCGTCCCAGTAGAAGGGCGACCGCATAAACTTGTTTGCGCCACTGCGCCATTGGCCATCCCCGAACAAGGCGCACAAATGAGGTTTCTTGACCTGTGTTATTTTTGCCGGCAGCACTATACCTATGTCCCCAGGGATTGTCGGATTGATAATGACGCTGCCCGTATATGCGTCAGTAACGATTTCTCCTTGGCCATGGCCTATAAAACTAGTATTGTAATTGTAGCCGGTGTAGGGGTCGTTAAATCCGGTGATGCCGCCTTTATATGAGGGGCATTGGTGAACTTTCTCGATTGTCTCGCCTTCCCATAGCAGGCCCGGAATTGTCTTAGATTGGCCGTTTTCCGTTACCTGCGTGAAATCCCAGCAATACGCGTATGCAGTTGATGCGTTTTCCTGCCAGGAATATTGAGCGATTGGATAATAATCGTTGTTGTTTTGAGCGTAATTATCGGCTGCCAAAACCATCTGCCGCAGGTTATTCAGGCAGTAAACTCGGTTTGCCTGTCTGCGCGCCCCGACCACCGATGGTGTCAAAATCGCCGTAAGCAATGCGATTATTGAGATAACCACTAAAAGTTCAACTAAACTGAATGCTTTTTTGCTCATTAACGCTCTCGCAACTCTCAATCACAGTTATAAGTGCAAACTAACCAGTTACCGGCCAGCGTCTCCACATCATCCCAACCAGTTCCCGCCAGCCAATCCTGCGCCAGTATCGCAAAATCAAAAAAATCGACCCTGCAATCCTTGTTAATATCGCCGGCCGGACAAGGATGTGTCGGGTCTCCACATGCGGCCACGTCTGATATCGCATCAACTTCCCCTTGGCTTTCAGCAGCGCCTATGACTTTGACGTATTGAATCCACCTGTAGCCGGTATTGGGGTCAATCGCGAGATCATTGTAGTCGGTCAGGTTCTGCAAGTCGTATCCCGTTCCTCCGCCCGAGCCGTCATATAAATCAATAGCATCCGCCGCCGAAATATTCACAAAGTTGCTGTAATCGAGATTTGGGTTAACCGGCTTTGTAAAATCCATTTCCCTGTCCGTCCAGCGAGCGTTTTGTCTGTCCCATTTATACGCCTGCGTCGGGAATAAATCATCCGCGTATGGACCGTTTGAGAAATAATGCCAATTGTTGCCGTCCTGGCTTACCGAAACTTCTATCCGTTCGAACTGACCGCCATTTGTTAGCATATAGGTATTCATATTCGTGCTGTCGTTGACATTGCCGGGGCCGCCAAACCAGGAGTTGCCGAATACGATGAGGTCTATTCCGTAAAGATTTCCGGGGTAGTCAACTACCTTATGGTCAAATTTGACAACTATATTCGCGTCGGGATTAAGTGTGGTTACTACCTTTTTATTGTTAAGGTCAACGTAATAAGCCGACTCAACCAGCTTAACCCTGAAATTGGGTTCCGGCCTGCCGAGGTTTTTACACACTGTCGATGGTTTACCAAGCACTGCGCAGGGGTCATTGTAGGGTGACGGGCCAAAACTGCCGCCGTAACTGACCAAGTCGCTGGCAAAGTCAGAAATCCCCAATGCCACGGAGGTTGCCGCAAGAATGATTAAAAAGCAAACAAGTTTAGTATTAACTGAGGCGGCCATATCATTATTTCTCTTTTCGCTTTCCAATAAGCAGTCCGCCAATCGCTAAAATTGTCAAAGTGCAGGGTTCCGGAATGGGCTGTCCGCCTGGTGCCCGATACACGGTCATCCAGTCTTGGGAATAGTTAGTCCAGACCCAACTATCCCAGTCACCATTTTTCAACGAACGGGAAGAAACACCTAAGTCGCTGTATTTCCAGTTTTCATTGTCGCCAACATAGTATGCCCAGCCGGTATTAGTTCCTGCGCCGTAGTCGTATTCTGAACCACCCGGGTAGTCAAAATCATTGACGAACACTCCCCACGGCGCATAAACGTTCAGCGCACCAGCCGCATCAATTGCGGCCAGAGCGTCCCAGCCCGTTGCGTCGCCGTCCCATTGGTAGTTGAATAAAAAGCTATTACCAAAATCAAAGTCAATAGCTATGGTCGCCTGATTACTTCCGCTTCCAGCAGTGTATTCCACGCTACCAGTGTAGGTCACGGCATTAACCCTCGCAGTAATTGCAAATAATAAAACCACACACAAACCTCTCATCACTCTCATCGAAGCCATTTTCCCTTCTCCGAAACCCTAATAAACTTTTTCTTGTAACTGTTACCCCTCTCCGTCACATTCCAAACCCGGTAACTCCTGTTGCCTTTGCACCTCCTTTCACGCGCCAACTCGAAACTAGCGCAAAATAAAAAGCCGTCGTCCCCGCGAAAGGAACGACGGCTCAATAAACTAAAAAGCAAAGCGCAAAAACTGCGCCATAGCACATCAGCTCAGGGTTCCATTCCGCGAGAACTCCATTAACAACTTCACCACAGGCAGGTTTTCTGACTTGCGTCCTACCTTAAAAGCTCCTTCCCACCCCGCACATTAGTGCGAAACAGTGGATATATGCCTTTCGGATTTCCGATTCATTATCGGAACAGACGCTTACAGCCGCGGGTCGGTCTCGGCTTTCAACCGAGTTCCCATTTGTTTATCTCAAAGCTTTCGCCTTGAGACCTGTGATTACCATATTTCTTTTCCAAAGAACTGTTACAACCATCTTCTACCGCTCAATCACAAAACCTGCAACAAAAAAATTTAAATTTTTTCGCTTTTTCACCAAAATTGCATCTCCAAATCACCACTATTCAAGCCACTCCTCCGCCAGCTCCGCCAAATCCAGTATGTCCACGATATTATCCGGATTACCAATCGGGTAGATATTTGCTTTTATACCTTTGGTCAGCCACTCCTGTGCCATTATTGCAAAATCTGCGAAGTTGACTATGCAGTCGCAGGTGAAATCAGCGGTTAATTGCCTGCTTTGCGGCGTATATGGCGGCTCCAGCCGGATGTTGTCAAACATCACGTTGCCGTCGCCGGTGGTGCCATAACAGTCGGTAGTACAACGCTTACCAAAGCCGAGGAAGAAACGGCTCACTGCTGCTTTGTTAACCGAGGCCAAGTCGCCGTCATTGAGAGGGATATACCATTGTGTCCAAGCAGTTACCAGTGCGGCATTGGGGTCCGGATTATACTTCACGCCGATATTGCCCGCTGTATCTTCAAGAGCTACATACATCCTGTCGTAACACGGGTCTGCGGAGTTGTTGATTGCGCCCTTAAAGGAAACAACAAGCATATTAGGTTCGTTGCCGTTAGTGAATACCGTGCCGCCGATGTAGGGGCGGTTTACTTCTGAGAACGGGTTGTTGCCGCCGATGTTGTCATAGTAGAAATTACAGTGTTTCCCATCGCCATCGATTACGTAGGTTAACACTCCATGCGGAAATCTTGGTGATGATTCGCTGTTGCAAGTGGTTGAATGGCCCGTTCTCCAGTTGGCGTTCATATCATTTGTATCGCTGTAACGCTCGAAATCGTCGATGAAAAGGCCGGTTCTGAAGGAATAAGTATGGCCTCGCCAGATATTGGTGTCGTTGACCTCATCGATTCGCCACCAGTAAGTATTGCCTGCTGAAAGGCCTGTGGCCAAATAACTTGTCGCACTTTGTCTGCCTTTATAGATGATTGGCGTTGCTGTGGTTGCATTATATACCCCGCTATAATCCGTGCCGAAATAAACGTCGTGGCTGGTTGCAAGACGCCCCGGACTCCATTGGAGATTAACATCCGGCGCTTCACTAACGTATAAAGCAGCAATCGCATTACACGCCGGCTTGCGACAATGCGCATATAACAGGGCATTACAATCAGGCAAATACTCATCAGCGCCCATATCGACGATGGCTCCGCCGGCGGCACATTGGCCACTCATTATTCGGTCTTCACCGTCAATATCCGTTGGTAACAGGCCGCCGGCAGGCGTATTCGTCCCGGCATCGACGCAAGGCGAACACATCTTCAGGTGATAGCCATCCGCCTCAAACATAGGATACTTGTAGATATTGCCGACGCCTTCCCAGCCACCCTGGATATCGCTGTAGGTAACTGATGTGTCGTAGAAATCATCTATTTGCCCGCCCTCGTTGTCCCACAGGATACTGTTCGTCACTGTCACGAAGCCGGGATACCTGATGGATATTCCCCCCCCGGAACCTCTGAGTGCCAAGTTTTCGTTGAAAGTGCAGTTTGTCACAGTCAGGTTGCCGCTGTTGAATATACCACCGCCGTAACCGCTGTAGTAATCGCAGTAACCGTCGTCATAGCAGTAATTACCTCCGGATGCCGAATTTCGATTGAACACGCAGTTTGTCACCATTGCGATATATGAGGAATTGTAAATCCCGCCCCCTTGGCCACCGTAATAACTGTATGCTAAGTTTTCAATGAATGTGCAGTTTGTCACTTCTATTGATACATTATAGCCGTCTGCGAATATTCCACCGCCATAATCAGCGCCGTTTCCAACAAAAGTACAATTTGTCACAATCAGGTTACTGCCGTAAATCCCGCCCCCACGGCCGCCGTATTCGCCGTATGCTAAGTTTTCAATGAATGTGCAGTTTATCACCATTGTATCGGCATCGTAGCATACCGTGTACATTCCGCTGTACATTCCGCCGCCTGATTGCGCTGTGTTCCTTATGAATTTGCAGTTTCTCACGGTCGGGTTGCCGGAATTGTTGTACATTCCACCGCCGGAGTTGTAAGAAGAATCACCATTGGCGTTGCCGCCTGTGATTGTAAAGCCATCTAAGACAGCCGTTTCGTTTGTGTCGCTTCCTGTCACAACGTGATAGCTATTGTCGGCACGGTTGGGGTCGTTAAGTAAATCGCAGGGTTCGGCGACTTGGCGGTCATTGCTAAAAAGGTCGCCGCTGAGGATGGTTTCATAAACAGTCGGCTTACGGCCTTGCCACGCCCCTCCGCCCGTTGGGAAACCGCCATAAATAGCAACACCATTTAGAAGCTGGAATGTTGCTTCCCTGTTGCCCGTGCCATTGGGATGTGCGGAGTTGATGTCGGGCCAATAAATTCCCTGTGCTACGAGTATTTCATTACAGTTAAAGTCCTTTGCTGTCTTGAGGGCATCCTGCAGGTATTTGTAAGCATTCTGCCATGAAGTTCCGTTATTGGAACCATTTGCTTCTGCATCCACGTAAATCGGATGACACACAGAAATGGTGTCGTGGGCGTTTATATCAACACAGTCGCCTTTTAACTCACAATAATTCGTGATTGTGCTGCCTTGTATGGCATCGTGTTTAACCTGAACTGTCAATTCGACACAGCCGCAGGCATCCGACGGAAAATTTATGTTCCAGGTAACCGTGTTAGTATCATTGTTATAGGTTCCAGCGGGAACAGATGAAATATAATTCACTTCATTCGGCAGGTAATCGGTAATCATAACGTTAGTATCACCGTAACCATTAGCAGCATAGCAGATACTATAAGTTATGTTGTCGCCGGGGCCAACACAGTTACCATAGTTGACATCATCGACCTTTGTTAACTCAAGACTCGGCGGTGGCAGCGGTCCTGAAGTCGTCATTTCCAGAGTCAGTAAGGCCCACTCGGTGGCTAGCACGTTACCACCCATAGGGTCGTTAGTCCAATAACCACCACTTTGCTGGGCATTTACAATCGCATCGGCGAAATCGGCATACCAGTCCCTTCCGCTGCCATTGACCGTTATTGTGTTAATACCGCTGTACCACAACCCCTCGGCAGTGCAATACATTGCCTGGCAGTTGGGAGTGCTACCATTACCCCAGCCGGGGTCTTGAGATGAGTCATTCCAATTGCGCCCGATGTACGCCAAGGCCCGCTGCATATTCGGGGCATCCAAAGATATTCCGGCAAATGTCATTTGAAAAATGAGATTCCCGGTCTTAAGGATATTGACCCAATCGCCTTTGCATGAGTACCCAGAGCCGCCGCCATTACCAGAATTTCCGTGGGTTTGAATATGATCGATCCAAATTTTCAGTTCGTCTTTTACGAACTGTGGAATGGCACAGTTGAAACCATAACGTGGCGCCGCCGCATAACCTAACCCGGAAACTGCATAACCAGAATTTGAGTTGTCCGAGGAACCACCGCTATTATTGTAATAGGAATAGGTCCAACCACCTCGTCCATTATCACTATCGCACTGACCGAAGGCCATATAGTCAACCATATTTTGCAAAACTTTCTTGTAAGTCCAGCCATTTACGGGCGAACCAGGTGAATTAACTTCCCTGTTTGGAGTCCGGCTGGCCGCGATGGCCATCATTGCAATTCCCGTTTCATACGTTGGGAACTGATTTACGTATACCCCATTACCATCCCCATTAGTATCAGGATTACCCGCCGGTTGAGGGGAAATATGTATGATACTCATCTGACTGAACAGATATGCTAATCCTTTTTCCACGTTCTGTTTATAGGGATAGCAGGGGTCGAATGGCGTATTATATCCCAATTCGAACGCCCTCTCTTCCAGTTTAATCAGGGCGAGACCGGTTCCCGCAGCGGGGAAATCTCCATCTTCCGAATCGCCATGCCAATATCCCGTTGGGTCCTGTTGAGTCACAAGCCAGGCGACACCATTATTGATCGCCCCGTTAATTTGGGCTTGCGTTGCGGCCATTGCTGGGCCGCAAATGCTTGTGATGATGATAATTAGTGATGAAATTAAGAAATACTTTTTTGCGGACATTTTCGCTCCTCCTTCCCTCGACCCTGCTCGGGACGAGAAATTAAGTGTGTTAGTGTGTTTTCAGGTGCGTTTTTACGGCAAAAACGGATTCTCCTCATAAAACCGATAACGAATACAACAACATCTACTAATTTATGGCTCTGAAAGCAAACAAAAGGTTGAGTGTTTTTTACCGAATTACACAAAAGATAATTTGGGCAATTTGTGGTCTCTACCGTAAGCTATTGTCTACTTTTCCTGCCAGACGGCGGCGAAATAGGCAAAATCGATAAAATCCACGAACTCATCCGCGTTGAAATCGGTAGCAATCCCGGGACCTGTCATAAGCCAGTCGCCCGCAAACAAGGTCAAATCGCCCAGTCCGATATCGCCATCGCAGTCGAGGTCGTAAATGTTGAAGGCAATGTAATTCTGGTCTGCCAAATCAGCAAGCACATCGAAGTAACTAATCCAGTTCGGCTCAAACGTGTAATGTTTCCTGCCCGGCGTTACCTCGCCGGACCACCCGTAATCAACCCAGACCTCGTAAAAGCCGTTGGCATCCGTAACCGCGCTGCCTCCGCCGTTATCGGCATCGACCGCCACCCCTTCTGTCGGCACATTACATTCGTTCTGTATGTGACCTATTATTCTAAACGTCAGCAAAATCCCCGTGTAATCCTGCCCTGCGACATAATCCTGATTGACGTCCGCATAATATTTGCCGTTCGGCTCAAAGGCGTATGCGTATTTCGTCGGCACAACCACGCCCGACCAGTTGTAATCCACAATGACTTCATAGTAACCGTTCGTGTCCGCAATCGTCGCCCCTCCGCCGTACCTGCTCGTCCACACTCCTCCGCCGTTCTCAGCGGAAACATTAACGTCGCTTATGGGCGTTACAAGGTTCGGCTCAAGCACGTAGCCCGCGATTTTAAAGGTTGTCAGCGTGGCCGTATAATTCACATCGTTATAATCATTATTCACATCGGCGTATGGCAAACTGTTCGGCTCAAAAACGTATCCTTCCTTTTGGGGCGTAACCATGCCTGACCAGCCGTAATTCACCAAAAGTTTGTAATAGCCGTTGGCGTCAGTCACGAAATTGATGTCGTTATCATCACTCTGTATCAGTACGTCCGCAACCGGCGTGTTGCCGTCCAATTCGACTACGTAACCTGAAATGGACAGGATAATCTGTCTGAATGTCACAGCAACCGTATGGGGGGCCGTAATATCAGATAGCGTATAAGTGGTGCTGCCCGACTGGACGCTGTTGCCATCCACAGTCCACTCATTGACTTCATAGCCGGTATTGGGTAAGGCCGTGAACTGCTGGCTTGAATCGTAATCTTTCGTGATATCGCCGTTCGGCGATATACTTCCGTTATCGCCTGCTGAAGCGGTTACGGTGTAGGTCAAAATCTTGAATGTTACGTGAACCGTATGGGCGGCTGTGATATTGCTCAATGTATAAGTGGTTCCGCCTGACTGGACGCTATTGCCGTCAACAGTCCACTCATTGACTTCATAGCCGGTATTGGGTAAGGCCGCGAATTGCTGGCTTGAGCCGTAATCTTTCGTGATATCGCCGTTCGGCGAAATGCTTCCGTTGGCGCCCGCTGAAGCGGTTACGGTGTAGGTCAAAATCTTGAATGTTACGTGAACCGTATGGGCGGCTGTGATGTTGCTCAATGTATAAGTAGTTCCGCCTGACTGGACGCTGTTGCCGTCCACAGTCCACTCGTTGACTTCATAGCCGGTATTGGGTAAGGCCGTGAATTGCTGGCTTGAGCCGTAATCTTTCGTGATATCACCGTTCGGCGATATACTTCCGTTATCGCCTGCTGAAGCGGTTACGGTGTAGGTCAAAATCTTGAATGTTACGTGAACCGTATGAGTGGCCGTAATATCGGATAGCGTATAAGTGGTTCCGCCTGACTGGACGCTGTTGCCGTCAACGGTCCACTCGTTGACCTCATAGCCGGTATTGGGTAAGGCCGCGAACTGCTGGCTTGAACCGTAATCCTTCGTGATATCGCCGTTCGGCGAAATGCTTCCGTTGGTGCCCGCTGATGCGTGTATTATAAACTGAATTATTCCGAAGTTTGCCTGGACGGTATAGTTGGCATCCATAGTAACGGTTGTGCCGGCTGAATTCGCGTCAGCTACCTTGCCTGCCGTTACCGCTGAACCTGTCCAGTCGACGAAATGATAAGCTGTTGTGGCTGATGCAATGATACTGGCGTTGGCACCATAGTCATACGAATAGGTGCCTATGCCGGGTGTTGTTATGGTCCCGCCCGTTGTCGTTGAAGTTGTCAATGACTTCTGGTCAATGGCAAAATTGGCCTGAACAGTGTAATTACCATTCATAGTAACAGTCGTGGCAGGTGAGTTGGGGTCGGCTACTTTACCCGCCGTTACCGCCGAGCCCGTCCAGTTAACAAAGTGATAATTTGCATTTGCCGACGCGATGAGAGCAGCGACATTGCCATCGGTGTAATTGAAGTCCCCTATGCCAGGTGTGGTTACCATTCCGTCGGCTGAAGTTGTAACTGTCAAGGTCCACATTAGCGGCGCCTGTGTGGTCAACACAAAGGTTCCCGAACCCGACACCCTTTTAACCACAAGCAGGGCGTCGGTGTCGGCTGCTGGCGTATAACTGATGGATTCGTTTAACCCTGTTCCGGCATTTGTGCTCGCCGCAAGAATAGTCGGCGTGCCGGTTGAGCTGGGCGTGTTGCTGTAAAGATAGAGGTCAAAATCGCCGCCTGAAGGCACCGTCAGCGTCGCGGCCACCTGTACCCCCTGTTGCAAGCTTATTTTGCGTGCCCAAACTCGCCGGTCAGAAGCACTTGGCCCCAATGTGTCGCTGGCAGATGAGCCCAGTGTGTAGGTCAAAGTTACGGCCTCGACCGCCGCGTCCGGATTTAGTATGCCATAACCTTCGTATTGGTCCTTGCCCGCGGGAAAGCCGCTTGGTCCGCCGCCGGCTCGCTGAAGCGTCGGATTATAACTGCCTCCTTCGCGGCCAATGTTGGTCTCGGAGGCGGTTGCGCATAACACCATTTTGACGTATCTGGCGTGCTGGTTCGAGTAGAAGTCCCAGGTAATGCCCTGCTGTTGCAAGGCGTCGATTACAAGCGCCGCCGCCCCCGCCGCAAACGGGCTTGCCATCGAGGTTCCCTGCATAGAGGTATAATCGTTGCTTTGCTGGTCCGCAAACGCTGAGCCGTCCCCGGAGCCGCTGTCCACCGAAAGAATATCGGTATAATAAAATGCTGAACCGCCGGGCGCCATTATATCCGGTTTGTAATCTTCTCCTGAACCGGGACTGCTGAAACCGGTGCTTGTGTATGAGGTCAACTGGTCGTTATCATTGCCTGCTGCCACCGTAATTGCCATAGCCGCCCTGCCCGGGTCATCTACCTGGCTGGTGCCGCCGTCGTTACCCGCTGCGACAACAACGATTATCCCGTTGTTGACCGCCGTATTGACCTTCGACCGCAAGGTTGTATCAATGCCGGGGTTGCCGTTGATACCTACGCTCATATTTATTACTTTAATGTTGTTCGTGATTCTATTTGCTGTCAGGTCATCGAGGGCCGCCGACATCCACGTGCTGTAACCGGAACCACTATTCGTGAATACCTTTGCCACGGCCCAGTTGCATCCCGGCGCAACCCCTCTGAATTTGTTAAACCCGTCGCCGACGCCCGGGTAGTTTGTTACCGAATTGGTAATGACAAATTGTTTGACCGTCTTGCCAGTGTTCTGAACAAGCGCCGTAGAATATTCCCTGCTGGTCGAGCCGGTAAAGGTAGTCGTTACCGTCAGTGGCGAACTTCCGCTTGCTGATGAAAAAGCCGTCCATCCGCCGGAAACTCCTGTGGTATGATAAACCTGGTAAAGTGTTGTCGAGCCGCCTCCTATCCATCGAGCCGTCGAAGAGTAGGTTAGCGATGTTGCAGGCAGGCCAATCGTAAACGGGTAAAATGACCCGGAAGCCACACCGGTCAGGTCTCCCGAATCTGTGTAATAAAGCGTTCCTGTCCCTGACCCGCTTGCCGCACCGGTACCAAACGCTATGCCCGCCACGTGTGAGCCGTGCTGAACAATATCGACTGGGCTACCCGCGCCGTCGCTCGAAAAATCGTGCCAATACACCTGCCTGCCCGCGAAATCCGGATGTGACGCGTCTATACCGGTATCCACAGTTGCGATTGTGATTGTGCTTGAGCCATCAAATCCGGAAGGATTGCCCGCAAATCCCGCCGCCCACACAGGCCGGACCCGCCCATTCCGTGTGGCCACGTCGAGATTCAAAATAAGAGGTTTTGCTTCCTGGACCAGCACTAACGTCGTCCCCATTAACGACGGTATCGCGTTAACGTCTTTTAGGGCGATGCGTCCGTTCCACCCGTATGATACCGCCTTGTAAACGTATGATATCTCGCCACCTCGTCCCAGGAAGTCGTCGATTTGCTGCTGTGTTACCTGGTCATTGAAAACCAGCTCCACCTCCACGCCGCCCGCCAATAGCATCTCTGTCTCTTCTATATCTTTGGAAGTTACGGCCGATTTAAGCCGGGCTGTCGTCGTCGAAATCCTGGATTCAAGCTCATCGTCGATTTTGTTTCGGTTCAGGTCGTTTGAATACGTATCGCTAATCAACGGCCGGACGGCAGGCCGTGAATGCGGGGGGGTTATCTTTGCCTGTGCCGCGACTGCCCACAATATAGCGATGAACAAAAAAGCCCAGGACAGAAATCGGCGTCTGTGATCGTTTTGTTCGCCTGGGTTACGGACTGGAGAAAATCGGTTTCCGGCAACCTCACCGGAACGATTTCGAGATGCACGATGCTGTAGATTTATTGCCCCAATAACCGCCATTACGTTAAATCCTTCCCCGCACTTCTCTCATTTTAATGCCCTGTTTTGACAGAGGTGACGGAAAACAGCGGCGACGCGACCCTTTCGGCTCTCGCCGACAATTCCCTGTAACTGGATAATTATATTGTATCCTTGATGTTATTGCCAAAGCAATTATAGGACTTTGCCTCAACTCTCGTCGGTTTTTATCCAAGTCCTGATAACTGTTGACAATAGCCGCCGGGATGGTATCCTAATCTATGACAAATTTGGGGTAGCGGGTAAAACAATAAAAATGCACACTAAAGTTACGGTAGTGATGTTGGTATTAGCGTCCGGCTTGTGCCTGACTGGGTGCAATCCTACTATGAATGACCTTGGCACCTTCAACGGGCATTTCGAGCCGGGTGATTTCAACCGGGCCGGACAGTTCGCTGAAAGCAAAATCAGGAAGGGCAATAAACCGTCAGGCAATGACCTTCTCTGGACGCTCCAGCTTGCCGCATCAGAAAAAGCCCAGCTAAATCACGCCGATAGCATCGCGTATTTCGATAAAGCCGAAGAAATGATGAACTACTTCGCTTCGAACTCGGAAGTCCTCGATACGGTCGGCTCAACCCTCGTCAACGACAACGCTATCCCCTATAAGGGCCAGCAATACGATGGCATAATGGTCAATACTTACAAGGCGCTCGATTTTATGGCGGAGGAAAAACCTGACCTGGCAAGGGTGGAATTCAACCGTGCCCTCGAAAGGCAGACGCGGGCAAAGGAACATTTTAACGAGGAAATCAGGAAGCTCGAAACCAAGCTCGAAAAAAATAAAGAAGAAACCAACGCCGATGCTATGGCAATGGCAGACGACCCCAAGACAATGACAATCGTCAACGCCAAATACCCGGGTCTAAGCCAGTTCAAGCCGTATCCTGATTTTGTGAATCCATTCACAACGTATCTGGCGGGGATTTATTTCCTGCTCATCGGCGAAGACAGCAGGGCAGCCGACCTGCTGAAAGAGACCGCGGGAATGGTCCCTGATAATGACTACATCAAAAACGACCTCGTTTTAGCGGATGATGCGGCCTCCGGAAAAGCGAAACTGGAAAACCAGTGCTGGGTGATATTTGAAAACGGGCTTGGGCCGGTCAAAGGAGAGTTCCGAATTGACCTGCCGCTTGTGCTGGTCAGCTCCAGGGTTTACTACGCGGGAATCGCACTGCCTCGGCTGACTCGGAGAAGCATCGCGTATCCTTATCTGGCTATCAAGACCGACGCGGGCGAATACCAGACCAGGCAGGTCGCGGATATGGAACGTGTAATCGAGACCGAATTCAAAAAGGATTTCAAGGGCATCCTGATAAGGGCAATTGCGTCCGCTGCGGTCAAGGCGGCGGGACAGGCCGCGGCCAGAGATAACGACAAATACGGGATTCTGACGGCGGTCATAGCGTTTTACAGCGTAGCGACTACCGCGGCGGACGTGCGAATATGGTCTGCCTTGCCCAAGGATTTCCAGGTTGCCCGGTGTGCCATACCGGAAAACCGTTTACTCGAGGTTTTTGCAGGCAATACTGCGTTTGACGTGCATATTCCCTCTTGCAAGAACGCAATCGTATATATTAAAATCATCAACGCCGGGGCAACGCCAGTGTGCGAGGTCCTGGCATTTTAGGAATTCTTTTTCGGAGGTGAAATATGAGATTGATGCTTAATACATTGCTGCTTGTAGTCGCGATAGGCCTGTGGGGCTGTAAGCAGGAAGACAAAAGAGTCAGTATGGCTGCAGATGTCAAAAGCGACAACGCGGCGGTCAACATAGTAACCAAGCCGGTGATTTACGCTTTTAGCTGGGTTGCCGGCGAGGGCATTGAAATCGACCGCGCCGTTACCTACACCAACAAAGACGGCTTTATGGAGCTTACCGTCGATGGCCACAACAGGGCGTTTAACACAATAAGGTTCGAATACAAGGTCGAATGGCTCGATAAATCAGGCGTTTTAATCGACACCGCAACCAGCAAGTGGCTGCAAACTTCCGCGGCGGCAAAAGCGCCTTTTACCATCAAGGCCGTTGCGCCGAGAACAACCGCTGTTGATTTTCGTATGAATACTCGAAAAATTCCTAAATAATTAACCGGAGACAGGACTATGATTAAGAAACTATTAGTTTTTGTGTTATTCGCTTTATCCGTAACATTTGTCGGCTGCTCACCCAAGACCGAAAATATCGACACAATCAACGACCAGGGTAAACCGGTTATGCAGCTCGATTACCGCGATTTCGACAGGGCGGCAAGCCAGATGGTTCAGTCGCTGATTGCCTCCGGCTCCCTCAAGAAAGAAGGCGGCGGAAAATATGTCCTGGCAACAGGCAGAATCGTCAACGACACTATGCAGCGGGTCGATACCGACCAGCTTATGGCAAAAGTCGAGAAAGAGCTTATGGGCAGCGGCTTGGTTGTTATGACATCTACCGTAAGCGGCGGGACATCGCCTCGCGACAGTATGGTTTATGATGTCCGCGATGTGAGAGATTCGGAAAAAGGAAGTGAATTCAAGCAGGAAACGCTTCAGGCCAAGGGCCAGCTCATCGCGCCGGAACTCAGCATCTCTGGCAAAATCATCCAGAGAAATATCCGCTATGACAACGACAAACAGCAGGTCGAGTATTACTTCCAGCTCCAGTTGACCAACCTGGCAACAGGTCTGCGTTCATGGCAGGATGAAACCATTATCGGTAAACGCGGCGACAGAAAACACGTTCCCTGGTAATTTGAATCAGATGACGGAGGACAGAAGACAGGGAATTACTTGTCTTGCTGTCCTCTGTCTTTTTAAACTGCCCTTCGATAAAAACAAATGAAACTGGCGGCGTATAAAAGCAACGGCGTCGAATCTATCGGCGTTTTGACGCAGAGAGGGATAATCGATATACCGACGATTTGGCCCGGTTCTGGCCCGCCGAGAAGCATCATCGATATCTTAAGGCAGGACGCGATTGCGACTGTCAAAAAGCTGGCCGAGAAAAGCGAGATTGTTACTCCTGTCGAGAATGTCAAACTTCTTGCGCCAATCTCAAGGCCCGGCAAACTGTTAGCCCTTGCGGGTAATTTCGGCGAACACATCAAGGAAGCGTCATTGAAACGCGGCTTCAAACTCGGGCTTTCGGATGCACAAAAGCAAACGACTGTCCCCAGGCCTTTCCTCAAGCCCGCGACAACACTCATCGGGCCGGATGACCAAATCCCCTGGCCCGCATACAGCGAGCAGATTGACTACGAGCTTGAGCTTGCGGTTGTTATTGGTAAACGCGCAAAATGCGTTGAAGCCGAAGAGGCGATTGGCTGTGTCGCTGGATATACGATTGCAAACGACGTCTCGGCTCGCTCGGTAACGTTCAAAAAAGGGCGAACCGGAAGGCCCTGGGATGATTTTTACGACTGGCTCGCGGGCAAATGGGCGGACGGCTTTTGCCCGACCGGGCCATATCTCGTAACTGCTGACGAGATACCCAATGTTCAGAACCTTCAAATGGAACTGAAGGTCAATAATGAAACCCGCCAGAAGGCCAATACGAGCCAGATGATTTACCCGGTCGCGGAGGTCGTTTCGTTTTTGAGTTTTCTTATGACGCTGGAGCCGGGCGATATAATTTTGACGGGTACACCGGCGGGTGTAGCTGTCGCTTCCGGGAGATTTCTGCAATCGGGAGATACGATTGAGTGCGGGATTGAGGGCTTAGGTATTTTGAAGAATACCCTTTCCCAAAAACCAGCAGATTTCTACAAACCCCTCGCCTGAAAGCGAGCGGCGTTTTGCTCTTGGCAAGATAGACGGGATGTGCGATAATCAAGCCGCAAGAAAGCTTAATAAGGTTTCAAGGATTATAGACGGATGGAACTTCGGGCGTTACTAACGCGATTTCAGAATTGGCTGCGAAAACAGTTCCCCTCTGGGTTTGGCCATCCCTTTCGGGAGCCGCACGACGACTTCGACCAGCCGACGTTAAGCGACGATGGACTGATAATTCACAACCAGACCCCGCCTGCGAATGAAAGTCCGTTACAAACGGTGGCTGTGCGTGGCAAACCCGAAATGGAAAAATTCCAGGCCGGCTTCGAAACGCTCATCGACCAGATTAAGGACATAAACGACCACTTCAACAAGCAGGTCTCACAGCACGAAAACCTCATCGCACGCATAGAGCAATTCCCGAAATTGCTCGAAAACTTCCCGGCTGTCGTTGAAAACCAAAAGGCGCTCACCGAACAGCTCGTTTTACAGCTCAAGGCGAATATCCTCAAAGACCAGCAGCTTCTTTCGGCGATAGAAAAGATTCCCGTGGAAAGCGCAAAGCAAACCGACGCCCTGCTGGCAATCGACAGGCAGCTCGCAGCAGCGGCGGACGTCGATATACAGATGACCGAGACATTCAGCAAATTCAACGAAACGCTCGGAAAGCTCAACCAGAGTACAAAAGACCACACCAGCGGCATAGCACAAATGAGCAGGACATTCGCGGCAAGCGACAGGTATCTCAAATACATCGTGGCTCGGCAGACCAGGCAGTTTATGTGGGTGTTCTACACGGCTATCGGCGTCTGCATAGTTGTAATACTACTACTCGTCGGCATAATCATCTTCACAGGCAAATAAAAGGGCTACCTAATGATTCCAAAGGTATATTTCATCAAGTCGGCTATTGAAGATGGCGAAAAGGTCATCTCCGCTAAGGCGGTGCGCCTCTTCAAAGAAGCGGGCTTCGCTAAATGCTTCAAGCCAAACGACTTTACCGCGGTAAAAATTCACGTCGGCGAAAAAGGAAACAAAACCTATATCAAAGCTCCCTGCCTTAAAGGGCTTGTTGACGAACTGATTAAAATCAAGACCAAACCATTCCTGACCGACACAAGCACGCTGTATCTCGGCAAGCGGCACAACGCGATTGACCACGCGATAGTGGCGCATGAGCACGGGTTCGATATGGCCGGCCTCGGCATACCGTTTATCCCGCCCGACGGCATCTTCGGAACAAGCGAAACAGTCGTCAAAATCGACGGCGAGCTGAATAAGGAGGTTTCAATTGCTTACGATATCGCGAGGGTGCAGTCGATTCTTGCGATATCGCACGTTACCGGGCACATAGGGACATGCTTCGCTGCGACGTTAAAGACGCTCGGTATGGGATGCGCAAGCAGGAAAGGAAAGATGCGGCAGCACGCGGCTTTCAAGCCCAGTGTCGATATGAGCAAATGCATCGGATGCGGCGAATGTTACAGGCATTGCCCGGAGGTCGCTATCAATATAGAAGACCTCAAGGCGCATATCATCAAGGACAAATGCGTCGGCTGCGCAGAGTGCCTGGCCGTATGCAGATTCGGCGCGGTTCAGCACGACTGGGACAAGAACATCAAAATTCTTGAATGCAGCGTCGCTGAGCACGCAAAGGGAGTGCTCGCGGGCAAAGAAGGACGAGCGGCGTTCATAAACTTCGCGATTTCGATTACAAGCGACTGCGATTGTATGGGCAACCCAGACCAGAATATCGTCAAGGATATCGGCATACTCGGCTCGACCGACCCCGTCGCTGTTGACGCCGCGGCGATTGATTTGATGGAAAAAACCGCCGGCAAACCGTTGGACAAAATATCCAAATACCCCAACCTCAACGGCAAATGGCAAATCGAGCACGCTGAAAAAATAGGTCTGGGAAGCAGGAAGTATTCCCTCATCGAAATTAGTTAGTAGCTCATCCTCTGCCATCGAGACAGGCAAAACTGCCTTTTTATTTTCCCAAGCACGTAATTTCAGGGGGATGAGTATATATGAGTGGAGGACGGGTGATACTCGTCCGGGCTGTCGGCTATGGGTGTGGGCCGGCAGCCCCTTTTTATTTTCCCCAGTGGTTTACCCGCCGACTTGCCTGCGGCACCTGCCCTGAGTCGCCCCTTTTTTGTAAAACCGCTGTTTTTAACAGATATCGGGAATATTTTAGGACTAGCCCCTACCCCCCCTTCTTCCCAACTGCTGTGTCGTTATTTGCCTAAATAAACTTGTGGATTTGTTTGCAAGGCATATAATACGCGATAATATTTAGATAGCAGTTTGGTTCTGACAGGCGTGACCAAATATACAGGAGAAATACGATGTCACTCGGCGAAATAATAAGAAGCAAGCGCGAAGAGTTGGGGCTGACGCTCGATGAGGTGGGCAGCCGGATAGGATTTTCGAAGCCGTATCTTTCGACGATAGAGACGGGCAAGGTGAGCAACCCGCCAAGCGATGAGCTTCTGCAAAAATTAGAGAAAGTCATAGGATTTGAGCCGGGAACGCTTTTGTATCTTGCGCACATAGAACGGATGCCCGCCGACGTTCGGGAGAGGGTCGAGACCGTCGAGGCGGAAAACGAAAAATGGCGTCATCTCAACAAAGACCCCGGGAAGAAGGACGGCTCGCAGGAAGCGATTGCCAACAAACCATCGCTTTCGCCAGGTCGGCTTGTCCCCATCATCAACAAGGTCGCCGCGGGATACCCAACCGATTTTAACGACCTCGATTACCCCGTCGGCGTCGCGGACGATTATATTCGCTGCCCGGACGTTCACGACCCCAACGCGTTCGCGGTGCGGGTTGTGGGCGATTCGATGGAACCGAAATTCAAAGAGGGTGACATCATAGTATTTTCGCCTGCCGCTGAGGTGCGAAACGGCGACGATTGCTTTGTGCGGTTCTCAACGCCTCACGAGACGACTTTCAAGCGGGTGTTCTTCGAGCCCAGCGACACGGTAAGATTGCAGCCGAGAAATGAAAAGTATCCGCCCGCGATGGTCGATGGCAAACGAATCAACGGCATTTACCGTGCAATCATAAGGCACGAAACGCTTTAGCAAAGCAGGGGGAGTCACGGATGGCGATACTGGCGGGGATAGACGAGGCGGGTTTCGGGCCGATTCTGGGGCCTCTGGTGGTCTCGTCGAGCGCATTCCGTGTTCCGGATAATCTAATATGGGCGAATCACTGGGAGATTTTGCACGCAAGCGTATCCGATAAACGCGCCGCGCTTAAAGGCCGACTGCTTATCGTTGACAGCAAAAAGGCGTTCACAAGGACCATCGGCATTAAGCACCTCAGGCGAACCGTATTGGCGACGCTCAAACACTTAGGCAGCGAGCCGAAGAACCTCACCGAACTCATATCATCGCTTTGCCCCGATTGCCTTGACCATATAGCGGAATACCCGTGGTATAAAAAAGCCAGCGACTATCAGCTTGGCGGAGACGATGGGGATATCGGTATCGCTGTTTCAATGCTGCGGGCCGACCTTGCCAATCAGCATATAGAATTATTGGGATTAAAAAGCCGATGCCTTGAGGTTGAGCATTATAATCGTATGGTAAACGCGGTTGATAACAAGGCGAAGGTACTTTTCACTGCCGTCGCGGAGCTAATGCAGTCGGCTATCGATACTTTCCCAAGCGACGACCTCGATATGGTTGTTGACAGGCAGGGCGGACGAAGTCACTATCAGCGTCAATTGCAACTTATGTTCGGCGAATCGCAACTGCGCATCATTCACGAAGACCAGGACAGAAGCAGCTATGAGATGCGAACAAACAATCGCAAAATACGTGTGCATTTCGTAGTGGGAGCCGATAGTAAATTCCTGCCCGTATCGCTTGCGTCGATTGTCTGTAAATACCTGCGCGAGGTCCTCGTCGAAAATATCAATAATTACTTCCTGGGCTTTAATCCCGCGATAAAGCCGACCGCCGGCTACTGGCAGGACGGCCTGCGTTTCATCGAAGACATTAAAACGCACATTCCGAATGTTAAATACGATGCAAACCAACTTATTAGATGCAGGTGAATTATGATTGAGTTTTCTGAAGTCCATAAGTTGTTTTACAATCCATATAGTGGTTTTCTTACTGTGGCGACTACAATAATGATATTGATTTTGATTTGGAGGTGGCTTTCTGGACATTGTGCAATCCTATGGAAGAGCACATTGATTTCTTATATTGTTTTTTTAATTTTCACTGTATTAATGTATATAGGTGATGACAAACTAAATAACATGATTCCTTATACGGGTTTCATTTTAATGGGTTTTAGTTTTATATTGTTGACCCCTGGTTTGCTTATTTATGGTTTAATTCCAGGCGTGATAAAACCATGCCCATCAGATAATGATGTATTGGGTTGGTTTACTTGTGGTTTTCTCTTTTATTCAATCGTAATTTGGGGAATATTGAAACTAATTAAGAAAAGCGAAAAATCAAGAACAATCGAAATTAAACAGAATAACGAAGCAGAAAAACAAACACCAACTGAAACGGATATGAAAGGAGTTTAGTGTGGGCGTTAATAAGATAACAGTGGTCGGGGCGGGCAATGTAGGGGCAACAACAGCACATATCGCGGCCACGCGCAAACTGGGTGACATCGTTCTTATCGATATCGTAAAAGGATTAGCCGAAGGCAAGGCGCTCGATATGGCAGAGGCAGGCCCGGTACAGGGTTATAGCTGCAAAATTACAGGCACAACCGACTGGGCACAGGCACAGGATAGCTCAATCGTCGTAATCACAAGCGGCCTTGCGCGAAAGCCGGGGATGAGCAGGGATGATTTGCTCGCAAAGAACGTGCAGATTGTTAAAGACGTTAGCGAAAAGGTCGCCAGATACTGTCCCAAGGCAATCGTCATAGTCGTATCGAATCCCTTAGACGCGATGGTATATGTGGCGTCGAAGGTTACGAGATTTGCGAAGAGCAGGGTAATGGGAATGGCAGGGGCCCTCGACGTCGCGAGATTTTGCCATTTTGTCGCGACGGAATTAAACGTAAGCTCTGAGGACATTCGCGGCATACTGATGGGAGGCCATGGCGACGATATGGTCCCGCTGCCCCGGTTCACCACGGTTGCGGGAATACCAATCACCGAATTACTGCCCAAAGAGACAATCGCCCGGCTGATTGAACGCGCCAGAAAAGGCGGCATCGAAATCGTTGACCTGCTCGGCTCAAGCGCGTATTACGCGCCGGCCGCGGGAGTCGTGAAAATGGCGGAGGCGATTACGAGCGACAGCTGCAGCGTGATTCCCTGCTGCGCATATTGCCAGAAGGAATACAACGTAGGCGGTTACTTCGTCGGTGTCCCCGCAGTGCTCGGCAAAACAGGCGTCGAGAAAATCGTCGAATTAAACCTCAACGCCGATGAGTGTAAGGAATTAGATGTCTCGGTCAGCCATGTCAAAGACCTCGTCGCCAAGGTTGATAAGTTGCTTTAATATCGCGGCGTCGTATCGATAATGATTTGTATGAAGCCGATGAATATCGTCAAGCTGGTGGTGTCTTGTGCTGTGCCGTTTCTTGTCGGCCTTATGGGTTCGTTTTTCATGACAGCCGATTCGCTCGGCAACTGGTACGCCGACCTCAATAAGCCCTTCTTTAATCCGCCCAACTGGATTTTCGGTCCCGTCTGGACAACGCTTTATATTATGATGGGCATCTCCGCGTATCTGGTCTGGCAAAAAGATATTAACAGCAAAGCCGTCCGCATTGTCCTTGCCTGTTTTGCCGTTCAGCTTTTCCTCAACGCAATCTGGACTCCCTTATTCTTCGGCTTACATTCCCCGCTGCTGGGCCTTATCGATATCGTTCTGCTCCTGAACGCTATTATTGTGACCATTTTTGCTTTCTTACAAATCTCACGCATTGCCGCTTTGCTTCTTATCCCATATCTGGCTTGGGTATCATTCGCGACTGTCCTCAACGCCTCGATATACCTGTTGAACCGATAATTAGTCGCAGAAATTTTTTAATAATTGCTGTTGCAAAACCGACGATATGCCGTATAATATAATTGATATGACTAAGAGTTTTACAAATTTTGTAGTTCCTGCCGGGCTAATAGCCCTTGCTCTTACTCTGCGCCGTCAAGGCGCATAAAAAAATAGTACCACAATTCGATTTCCTATTTTCAATCTTTAAACAAAGCGGTAGCTTTTCTGCCCGTTTTAGGGCATAATGGTTGCCTAACTTCTGACAGTATAAGAACTTGGAGATAAAACAATGCAGGACAAAGTGATAATATTCGACACGACCTTACGTGACGGCGAACAGGCGGCGGGCACAAGATTAGGCGCGGGCGAAAAGCTCGAACTTGCGACCCAGCTTGCTAAACTCGGCGTTGATGTTATTGAAGCCGGTTTTCCGATTTCGTCCCCGCAGGATTTCGAGGCGGTGAGCTTAATCGCCCAACAGGTGGTCGGTCCGACTATATGCGGGCTTTCCAGGGCGGTTGAAGCCGACATCGACGCCGCGGGCAAAGCCCTGAAAAAAGCCAAAAAGGCAAGGATACATACGGGCCTTGGAATAAGCGATATTCATATCGTGGGCAAATTCAAGGACGACAAATACGGTAAAACGCTCAAAGACAAAAAGGAAAAGGCGATTGCTATGGGCGTCAAGGCCGTCAAACGTGCCAAACAATATACCGACGACGTCGAATTTTACTGCGAGGACTCAGGCAGAGCGGAAAAGGAATATCTCTACAGGGTCATCGAGGCGGTAATCGACGCAGGCGCGACAACCGTGAATATCCCCGACACAACCGGCTATTCGATACCTGAACAGTACGGCCAATTAATCGCGGATATTTTCGCCAGGGTTCCCAACGTGCGAAAAGCGATTATAAGCGTTCACTGCCACGACGATTTGGGAATGGCGGTGGCGAATACGCTTGCCGGGGTTCGCAGCGGGGCAAGGCAGATTGAATGCACCATCAACGGCGTCGGCGAGCGGGCGGGCAACGCCTCGCTCGAAGAAGCCGTAATGGCGATAAAGACCCGCAGGGACTTTTTCGGGCTGGATACGAGAATCAACACAAAAGAGCTTTACCGGACAAGCAAGATGGCGTCCGAAATGTTAGGAATAGCCGTTCCGCCGAACAAGGCCGTTGTCGGGAATAATGCCTTTGCGCACAGCAGCGGGATTCACGTTGACGGGTTTTTGAAGGACCCGCTGACGTATGAGATAATGAAGCCGCAGGACGTCGGCTCTCCGCAAAGCACGGTTGTGCTCACGGCCAGGACCGGAAGACACGGCCTCAAGCACAGGTTGAATGAGCTTGGGTACAAGGTTTCGGATACCCAGCTTGAGCAGTTGTATGTCAGGTTCCTCGAAGTCGCGGACAAGAAAACCGAGGTCTTCGACGAGGATATCGCCGCTCTTATCAACGACCAGATGAGGACCGTCGAGCCGGTGTTCGAGCTTCAGTACCTGCACGTGGCCTGCGGGACCGGAACCTTGCCTACCGCGAGCGTCAAAATAAAGATTAAAGGCAAGGATGCGCCGATGATTGCAGCCGCCTGCGGAGACGGCCCGGTTGACGCCGCTTACGAGGCGATAAAAACAGCTACCGGGCAATCGCCCAAGCTGGACCTGTATTCGATAAAGGCGGTAACCGGTGGCAAAGAAGCCCTCGGCGAAGCTATCGTAAAGGTAATCGACAACGACGGTGTAAGATTCACGGGTAGAGGCATCTCGACGGACATCATCGAGGCAAGCGCAAAGGCGTATATTGATGAGATTAACAGAATGGTCGGCAGGCCCGGCAAAGAAAAGTCGGGAGTCAAAGCGGAACTTTAAGAACAGTAAAAAATAGATTCCCGCTGAAGTTTACCCCTCAGGGGCGGGAATGATATTGCAGACAAAGGAAACAGAACGATGGGAATGACGATAACAGAAAAAATCCTCGCAAGGGCGAGTGGAAACAAAACTGTAAAAGCAGGCGAATTAATCAACGCCAAGATTGATGTGGTGATGTGTCACGATGTTACGACGCCGGCGGCGATATCGATGCTGATTGAAAAGGGAATCGATAAGGTATTCGACAAAAACAAGATTGTCGTAACGCCCGATCATTTTCAGCCGGCCAAAGACATCAAAAGCGCTGAACTGCATAAACGTCTTGATGAATGGGCCAGGAGGCACAAAATCAAGAACTACTACAAGGTTGGCAAAGCGGGCGTATGCCACGCGTTACTCCCTGAGCAGGGTCATATCAGGCCCGGCGAGGTAATCGTGGGCGGCGATTCGCATACTTGTACTTACGGCGCGTTCGCGGCGTTCAGCACAGGTATCGGCTCGACGGATTTAGCGGCGTCAATCGCTACGGGCGAGCTTTGGTTCAGGGTGCCGGAGTCGATAAAATTCGTTCTTAACGGCAAACTCTCGAAAGGCGTTTACAGCAAAGACGTAATCCTCGCGGTTATAACGAGGATTGGCGTGGATGGTGCGCTTTATAAGGCGATGGAATTCGTCGGGCCTGCATTGAAGGATATGTCAATGGAGGCAAGGATGACCATCACTAATATGGCAATCGAGGCAGGTGCGAAAAACGGTGTAATCGGCTTTGACAGCGTGACGAAGAAGTATCTTGCCAAGCATCTCAAAGACAAGAAGGCCTATAAGGTATTCGAATCGGATGCGGACGCGGAATACTCATCGGTCGAGGAGTTTGACTGCTCGAAGTTAGAGCCGATGGTCGCTATGCCGCATCTGCCGAGCAACGCCAAACCGATTAGCGAATGCAAAGGTATGGCTATGGACCAGGCGTATATCGGAAGCTGCACAAACGGGCGAATCGAAGACCTCAGGATTGTCGCGAAGATTATGAAGGGCAAAGAGGTGAAGATTCGCACGATAATTGTGCCCGCGACGCCGACAATCTGGAAACAGGCGGACGATGAAGGACTATTCGACGTCTTCTATAAGGCCGGCTGCGTAATCTCCGCGCCGACCTGCGGAGCGTGTCTGGGCGGATTTATGGGAATCCTCGCCGCCGGCGAAAAGTGCGTCAGCACAACAAACCGCAATTTCGTCGGCAGAATGGGAAGTCCCAAGAGCGAAGTATATCT